>JAUWRG010000001.1 GCA_030610655.1 Dehalococcoidia bacterium | reverse complement strand
GATCTGTTGAAGGACTTATCCCCTTCCTATAGACACGGCTCCACGAGGGATCAGCAATCTCTGTAGCATCATGATCGATAAACTCCATCTCATCGTAATGCTTGCACTTGCCAGCATCCATATTCCACCGTGCCATATAGGCTGCGTCGCCTTCCATCACAAACACTGGCGGAACACTCTCTATATTGGAACCACCTTTCAAAACCCCACACCACCCAGTCCCATCTTGACTGTACTAGCGTGCACCGAAGTTTTTGCATTTCCCACACGCTTTGTTGGGTATATGTTCTCTCTCCTCCATGCTTTTGGGTTTCTCCACGGCACCCAAGAAATCCTCCCTCCCATTCGCTCTTTCGCCTCGGCATGGTCCTCCCCCTCCTTTCATGTATTCCCATATGTAAATAATAGTTATATTTAACCATATCTAAGGCATTTAGTCAATAGTTGGACAATACTAGTTTTAATTCAGTTTATGTAGGTGTTTAATCATTGTCCTTGCCATTCGTTATGATAATCCCTCGAAGTAGAATCCACGATCTGGATCCCCTGAGCGGCTCAGCTTGCTTTCCCCTTATGCTAGACCTAGAATGGCGTTGTGGATGAGCATGTTAGCACATCCTAGTATTCTCTTTCAGCCGAAGAGGTATTGTCAGAGCCAGTGTTCTCGCCTGCAGCGATGGCTTGGCAATAAGCAAGGACCTGGTGGAGACGTTAGTTATTGCAGTGGCGGTTTCAGTTTTTGCCATCCCCATGACTTTGCCCGTAGTAATGAGTGTTGGTCTAGCAGTTGGAGTACGCTCAAGTGACAGTTCTCACGACGTTGGTCATGTTTCAGATCTTCTGCGTGGCCAACTGCCGCATGGCTCAGAAGTGCAGATGTCCAGATGCAGATGTTTAGGATATAATATAAAAAAAGAAGGAGATGGGGCAATAAAATGGAAAGGCCTGTGCACGAATCGAGAGAGTTGACACGTGATGAAATCGATTTTTTTCTGAAGAAACAACTGCATGGCAGGCTAGGGCTCTGCGTTGAAGGTGAACCTTATGTTGTCCCGGTGTCATACATATATAGCGAGGGGGCAATCTATTTCCACGCGGCGAAAAGGGGGAAGAAGATAGATTT
Organism: Dehalococcoidia bacterium; assembly: GCA_030610655.1. Lineage (GTDB taxonomy): Bacteria > Chloroflexota > Dehalococcoidia > E44-bin15 > E44-bin15 > DAOUVR01. The sequence continues at coordinate 63,405 of JAUWRG010000001.1, read as the reverse complement.
TATGGAGAAGAACAATAGGGTTTGTTTTGAGGTCGACGAATGGCAGAAAGGTTGGGCGAGCGTTATTTGCTACGGCAAAGTTACGCTGCGGGATGATTTTGAGGCAAAGAAGAGGGGCTTCAAATTGCTCATGGGGGTTGACCTTGCCGACGAGCGGATCAAGGGTGCTTCGGTTTATATCGGCACCGTAGATATTGAGGAGATGACAGGGAGATGTAGTGTGGATTTTGTGTTTCGCTAGCAGCCGGCAATCCTACAGCTACTACGGTACAGCCGTATTGGGCAACGGAATCACACATATGAAGCGAAGAACGTCGTTGCCGGTGTTGGCAAAACAATGTTCCTCGTTGGGTGCAACGAACACTACAGTTCCCTCTCTGATCGAGCTTTCGCCTCCGTTACATTTGAATATGCCCTCACCTGACAGAACAAAGACCTCATGTTCCCACCAATGGGAATGGAACGGGGTAGATCTCCCTGGCGTAACCTCAAATACGCGCATAGCGAATCGGGGAGCGCCGTCGTCAGCACCGATGACCACACGGCGTAACACACCTGGGGCATCTTGAATGGCCTCTGTCTCTAGATAGTTATGTACCTTCATGTTGAAACTCCTTAGGCTCGTTTTGTCCCAATGAGCATAGCAGAGTTGACCGAGGAAAACCAGTGTTTGATGTCAGCAAGAATGGAGCCAGCCCTTATCCTCGGGAGGGTATACACCGTTTTAGAGTAAGCGGTAGCAGTTCTCACTCAAGGAGAAGGCGGTTTGCTAATCTGCCTTTTGTTCTCCAGCCTTGAAGATGGTGTATTCTACTAATGAATGGTGGGGAGATAAGTTAATTGATGGTAACTGCGGCAAGGATGCTGTTGAAAACTACAGCGCTGAAGGTAGATAAGGCGAGCTCAACCAGAAAGACAGACGTAATGCCAGCCTTTTTGCAGCTAGGTAAGACCAAGGTATTTCTTCAGCGACTCAGGTGAATCTGAGCGCTGGCAATCGATACATAGCCCGCGAAATTCCAAGCGATGGTGCGTAACCTTGAAGCCTGTTTTTTGGGCCACATTATCATCCATCGCTTTGTCCACCGGCTCGTCGAGATCAAAAACACGACCGCATTGCTCACATCTGAAGTGATAATGGTTGTGGATATTGGCATCGAACCTGCTTAGAGTACCGGCAAGGTCTAGCTCCATTATCACCCCTTCCCGTTGCAGCAACCTGAGGTTGCGGTAAACCGTCCCCAGGCTGATATTGGGTATTTCACATCTCACCTGCTCGTAGATCCAATCGGCAGTGGGGTGAGAGGTTGTACCCTTTAGAACCCCAAGGATAGCCTCTTTCTGTTTCGTTTTCCTGTGCACAGCGCTCAAACTAACTCCAGCCTCTTTGGTTTTCGTATCGATAACTATTACTGACACTATATCATGTTTGCTGTTTTGTCAAGAGTGTGCTGGTTTATTGTTATTTAAACTTCAAAAGTGAGCTGTTTAAACCTGAAAAGTGAACCATTTCCAGTTGAAAAGTGAACTGGTCATGATAGATTCCTCCATGATACCTGCGTTGCAGCGTCCCTATTGTTTTGACCCGCCCACGTGCCCTTCCTGTCATTCTGAGCGCAGCGAAGAATCTGGGAGTGGAGAGATTTTTCGAGACCCTTCGTTTCACTCAGAGTCCATCAGAATGACATGTGCCCATCCCCCCTGAAATGTACCTCTGGCCGATTCCCCAGATCCCCGTTAATGGGCAAATCCCTCTGGACTCTCTCTGATGCCTTCGGCGTAGTAGGGCTGTTTAATTGAACGCTCTTACCAGAATGGACAGCTTCGTTGGGGGCAAGCCTCGCAATGGGGGAAGATGTCACTCATCTGTCTGAACGGGATAAGAGGGCTCAGGTTCTTGCTATCACATACAGGATATTTATTGTGATTGGGACAGCCTTCTGCACCAGTAGTTGTTGCCGATGTTATAGCTTCCGCTGAAGCAGCGGGACGGTGAATTCAGGCGCTATAGCGTGCGGGTCGGAAACCGCGTCGTGCTAGCTACGGGGTTGTGAACAGGCTTGACGTCTAGGTGCTGTAGAAGTATCATTGATTAGAAGGGCGATGAGGGATAAGCGTTGCCTTATCGTGAGTTGAAATAAGATATCCCGCTGAATATACCGACTAGGAAGCCTGTAGGATGGTTGAGGAGCTTGTCACTGGGAGTAAACAGTGATCTTGTACGTGCTGGGCAGCATTATTAGACTTGTTTTCCGAGTAGTTTCTATAAGGTTTGGATACGCTCTAGCTTATGTTATCAGCTATATTGGTTATCTTGTGTGGCCCCGGGGACGAAAATGCATCAGGGAGAACCTGAGGCATGTCGTGGGCAATAATGCCAGCAAGAAAGAGATCGATAGACTGGCGAAGGGGGCGCTGCGCAACTACTGCAAGTACCTTTTGGATTTCGTCTGCCTGCCTGCTACGAAGCCAGAGGAGATAATGAAAAGAGTTGCTTTTCAAGGGTGGGAGAACCTGGGAAAGGCACTCGAGGAGGGAAAGGGATGCATCCTCGTCGGCTTGCACCAGGGAAATTGGGAACTGACTGTCGCCGCAGTCGTCCTGAATAAATACCCGCTGAATGTCATTGTCGAGAGCTTCGACTCGGCGAAGCTCGACGAATTTGTGCAAAGTCGGCGTCGGCGTCTGGGGATGAACGTTGTCGCCATAGAGAAGGGGATAGGTGGGATGGTGGAAGCGCTTCGTCGTAACGAACACTTGGTACTGCTCATTGACAGTCCTAATGCTGGGAAGGGCGTAGAGGTGAGGTTTGGTGACGCCGTCACCAGAATGCCTCGGGGCGCGGCGACTTTGGCGCTAAAGACCGGTGCCAAGATCGTGCCCATGGCCTCGGTGCGTCGTCCCGACAATACCTTTCTCACTTCCTTCGGCGAATGCATCAGTTTCGAGCCCAGCGGCACGCTGAGCAAGGACATTCGGGAGTTGACGCAGACGGTCATGAACTCGCTCGAGCCATACATCAAGCAGTATCCCGATCAGTATTATATGTTTCGCTGCATGTGGCCCAAAGCGACTAGGGATAATTGTTCAAAACAGCCATAGTAGTTAGTGGGACATCTCGGCTAATATGGCCGATACTCACAGCAGTCTGACAATTGGCTTCGATGGGGAACTGATGCGCGATGGGGTGGTTGACATAAATGCTGGCGCCTGCTCAATAATACTTATTGTACCTGAGGAGACTCCAGCGCGGATAAATATCGGCGGAGGAGCGGCGAGTATTGAGGCAGATGATGGGTTCGAACAGCTCGATGGTGATTACATTACCCTGAGTTGGACCGGGCATGGAGGACCGGAACTGGAGATTGAGGTCACTCTAGTAGCGGGCTCGCTGACACTGGAATTGGAATAAACCAGCCGGGCATCAAGAGGAGACCTTTGATGAGGGTAGTTGTGGGATGCCATACTTTCCTGTTATTTGTTAGCAGTCCGTGGCAATCTTGGAATAAACATCCCGACCTTGCTCTTATAGTCGCAATATTCCTGCCCGAATCGACGCTTGAGCTCTCTTTCTTCCCATAGAGCTATCCGCAGGCAAACTATCGCCACCACCAAAATGGCTGCTATCATACCAATAATTGACTTAAAGCCCGTGGCCACACTAAGTGATAAAAGGATACAGGACAGACAAATCGGATTCCTGATGTAAGAATAAATACCTCCTGTAACCAGAATAGATCTATCACTTCCAAGTAAGACCCTTAATGAGGCGGCTTTTACTCCCAGAGCAGCAAGCGACATGCCCGTCATGGCGAGGAAAGCACATACCAGATAACCTACCCAATCTGGTATCGGCAATGACGGCAGGCCGTACCTATTGGCAAAGAAAGATACAGCAATTACCACAATAACCCAGGGCACCCTTACATATCCTCCCTCTGTAGTTAGAAAAACAATATTGGCATTATGGCACCCACCCAAATAACTGAAACAACCCCCAAGCCAACCAGAACCCACCACCACCTCAGCCTTTTGAAATACCGGAGCAGCGGCTTTATATTGAGGCATATATGTATGACAATAAGGAGACCGAAAATGCAAGAGTTGGTGGCGTGAGGGATATAAAACATGGCGTTAAAAGGGGGGAAGAAATTCCATATACCTGTTAGAGCCGTAGCTAAGCCGAAAATAATCATAGCAATGCTGACTACACGCTTCGCACTTTTCATATGAGTCTCCTTTGCCGGACATTAGGGGTAACTGATATCAAGGTAATTAAGTAAAGACTACTTTGGGCAGCCAACCCATTTTTGTCAAGCCATCTTGATTACACAGATGATATCTGATCTTATTCTAACCTTTGTGGACAGGAAGCAAGGTTGAGGGATATAATTTCTGAGCTTGGGACTGCGAAGGGACTTTTATACGGGTGAATGGGTCGAAGGAGAGAAAGATAGCGATAGTAGGAGTGGGGAACCTGCTGCTTATGGATGAGGGGGTAGGTGTCCATGTGGTGCAGGAGCTACGGCGGCGGTCTCTGCCCTCGAACATACTGGTGATAGATGGTGGGACCTCTCCCGATGCCCTGGCATTTGTGGGGGAGGTTGACAAGCTGATTATTATTGACGCGGTGAGGGGAGGGGGTGAGGCGGGCACTATTTACAGGCTTTCTCCCGATGATATAGACTGGGCGGAGAGGAATCCGATGTCGCTGCATGAATGGGAGCTTATGGATAGTCTGAAATTGACTAGCTACTGGACAGAAGGTGCAGAGGTGGTCATCATCGGAGTGGAGCCGGCGGAGATGGAGTGGGGCCTGGAGCTATCTGCCGAGGTGGAAGCCAGGATACCTCGCATTATACAAGTTGTGCTGGAGGAAGTGGGCTGAGTTGAGGCGCAACATATACTGGTGGCAGCGATATACCGCAACGGCCATCAAGCCTAATCTTGGGAGATTTCATCTAGAGAAATACATTAGGGGCGACGAACGGGGTTATAGAGATACCCACAGGTGTCGCCCAGGGTGGTAGGTAAAGTTCTCGGCAAACGCGTAGGCGACTTTGCATAAAGCCCGCCAGCAGACATGCAGCATGTCATTGGGCGATACTGAGCCAGCGTAACGTTACGTCGGCGTTATGATTTTCTCCAGGCGTGGGACTATCTCTCTGGCACCCTCGATGATTTTGTCGATGACTTCCTTAACACTTACCACTTTGTCGATCAGGCCCACAGCCTGTCCAGCCATTCCCACACCGGCGTCCAGCTTACCCTCTTTAAGCACCTCTTCCGAGTGTGAGCCGCCGATTATGGTCTGGAGTTCCTCAAGAGGGGCATTCCTTGCTTCCATGTCAAGCAGTTTGCTGGCGATCGGGCTTTTGATGGCGCGATGAGTGTTGCCAATGGAGCGCATCACGAGCACGGTGTCGGTCTCTTTGGACCTCAGTAGCCACTCCTTGAAGTTCTGGTGCAGTGGAGCTTCGTGTGTCGCCATGAACTTCGTGCCGATCACTACTCCCTCTGCCCCCAAGGCCAAAGCAGCGACAAAGCCGCGGGCGTCGACGATGCCTCCTCCAGCGATGAGTGGTAGGGATATGGCCTTTGCCGCTGCCTGAATGAGCACGAAGGTGCCGACATCCAGCATCCCGGTGGCGCCACCATTCTCCATCCCGACCACAGTCACCGCATCTACACCCACCTCTTCTGCTTTCTTAGCATGTCTCGACGCAGCGCATTTATGAATAACCTTCACATTCCCCTCTCTGAGGCGGGGTAGATATTCCTCGGGTGACCTAATACCGGAGGTCTCCACCATGGGGATTCCTTCGTCAACTATGACCTCGATATATTCCTCGTTTGGCAATGCCATCATAGAGGGGAACAGGCTTAGATTGACGCCGAATGGTTTGTCGGTGAGGCTCTTCGTCTTTTTGATGTCGTCTCGGAGGTCTTCTTTTGTAGCATAGGCTGCCGAAACGAGGATGCCCAAGCCCCCGGCATTAGAAACAGCGGCTACTAGCTCTGGGCAGGAAACCCACATCATGCCCCCTTGAATAATGGGGTACTCGATGCCAAGCATTTCAGTGATTCTGGTCTTGAACATAAGTGACACCTCCTCATACTAGGCCAATCTACATACTGCTGACTGCCTGGAGTATCGTCTACAGCTAGGCCTTAAACTTGTTTCGACAGCAGATATTAGCTAGCCTGCGTTCGTGCTAGTATATCACAGCGGGAGGGCCAAGCCAACTTTTTAGGGGCCGAGCCGTGCGGCCAAGTTGTAAACAAACCCACACCAGAGGGAGGCCCCTCTGGACTCCTCTCTAGGTATCATTGCGAGGGAGGCGACACTCCTTGGCATTCTGAGCCCCTTCGACTTCGCTCAGGGCAGGCTCCGCGAAGAATCTCGGTGGGGTTGAGGCGTCGGTCGCGCTGGTGGAGATTCTTCGTCGATGCGCTCACTCGGAATGACACATTGGTCCCACCCGCCCGCCCTGGGGTATATATCTGGAGGACACTGACAGACCAACGCCTGAGGGAACAGCCCTCTGGCTTTCCACTCCTACTATGAACTATAATCCAGTAAGGATTGTATAAATGTTTAGGACTCATTATTGCGGTCAGTTAACCAGCAAGAACGTCGGTGAACAGGTGATCCTTGCTGGCTGGGTGCATCGGCGGAGGGATCATGGTGGGCTCGTTTTCATCGACCTGCGGGACCGGGATGGCCTAGTGCAGGTGGTCTTCAATCCCGAGATATCGGCGCAGGTGCATGAGGTGGCAACTAAGTTGCGCAATGAGTACGTGGTGAAGGTTTCCGGTGATGTGGGGAAGCGCCCCCCAGGAACGGAGAATCCAAAGCTCGCCACCGGGGAGGTTGAGGTGATTGCACGGGGCGTGGAGATACTCAATGCCTCAAAGACGCCGCCGTTTAATGTGAATGAGGACGTTGAGGTGGAAGAGAGCGTTCGCTTCAAATATCGCTATCTTGACCTGCGCCGTGAGAAGCTGAGGGATAATATTATCCTGCGCCATCGCGTGATCAAGTTCATGCGCGATTTCCTGGAGGCTAGAGGCTTTATCGAGATCGAGACTCCGATCCTTATCAAGAGCACCCCTGAGGGGGCGCGGGACTACCTGGTGCCTAGCCGAGTCCATCCTGGGAAGTTCTACGCCCTACCGCAGTCCCCACAGCAGCTCAAGCAGCTATTAATGGTGGCTGGCTTCGACAGGTATTACCAGATTGCCAGGTGCTTCCGCGACGAGGACCAGCGGGCCGACCGGCAGCCTGAGTTCACTCAACTCGACCTGGAGATGAGCTTTGTCGAAGAAGAAGATATCCTGACACTCATGGAGGAGCTTTTCACCTCACTGGTGGAGAATGTCACGCCAAACATGCGAGTGTTGAAGCCCTTCCCCCGTCTATCATTCGCTGAGGCTATGGAGCGCTATGGCACGGACAAACCCGACCTGCGCTACGGCCTTGAGATCAAGGATTTGGCGGACATTGCGGCTGAGTGCGATTTCGCTGTGTTTCGCTCCGCTATAGATGCGGGGGGTAGGGTGAGGGGGATATGTGCCCCGGGCTGCGGCAATTACTCGCGTCGCCAGATAAATGAGCTGGCTGAGTTTGTCCAGGCTCGTGGGGCAAAGGGGCTGGTCAGCTTACCACTGGGTGAAGAACAGGGGAAGTCCGTGGCTGCCAAGTTTCTGACTACGGGGCAGATTGACGAGATAGCAAAACGGTTCGAGGCAAAGGAGGGGGACCTCCTGCTCATCGTTGCTGGCGAACCAAACATTGTTGCCGAGGCGCTTTGCGCGTTGCGTGGGGAGATTGCGCGGCGCTTGGACCTTGCAGACCCCAGCCTCCTTGCCTTCTGCTGGGTTCTCGATTATCCCCTATTCGAGAGGGGAGAAGGTGGCGGATGGGAGTCGATGCATCATCCATTTACTGCGCCCAAGGATGAGGATGTGCCCCTGCTGGATAGCGCGCCGGAAAGGGTGCATGCCAGGCACTATGATATTGTCTGCAATGGCTGCGAGCTTTCCAGCGGAAGTATAAGGATCCATACAAGGGAGCTTCAGGAGAAAATCCTCAGGTTGTTGGGATATGGAGAGGAGGAGATCGAGCAGCGTTTCGGACACCTTCTTGAGGCTTTCGAATACGGTGCTCCGCCCCATGGCGGCATCGCCCCTGGGATCGATAGGCTGGTGATGATCCTCGCTGGGGCGGAGACCATCAGGGAGGTTATCCCCTTCCCTAAGAACCAGAGCGCGGTGGACCAGATGTTCGATGCCCCTGCCGAGGTGTCTGACGAGCAGCTTAAGGAACTTCATCTCAGGTTGAGGCTTGATTGAGGAGTAGCCTTGGGATATCTAAGCTGGGGTCGATATGCAGTAGGTTATAAGTTGGCTGGCGACATACTAGTCGAACATTGCGTTACTCATGGTGATCAAAATACCCTCGTCTTTCCAGTAATATTTCTGTATCGGCAGTATATCGAATTAAGGATCAAAGAGATAATCCAAGATGGCAATCAGGTTTTGGGTAAAGCTCCAGGTTTATTGCGATATCAGCAACATCATAAAATAGGTGAACTGTGGGGGGATTGTAAAGGCCTCTTGGAAGAAATAGACAAAGATGAGCTAGCAAGGCTGTCGAAAGATGGACGTAATAAACGTGAAACCGACCTTGATGCTGTGCAGGAGGACATCAATAAATTTTCAGAATGGGACCCTAACTCATACGCTTTTCGGTATCCTGTTGACAAGAATGGTAAACCCTCGATTTCAGCTTCAGAGCTGCGCAATATCAACTTTAAGAGTCTCCAGGAGCTAGTGGAAAGAATCAGTTACTGGCTTGATGGGATAAGCGTAGGTGTCTGGGAGTGCTTAAAGGCCAAACAGGAAATGAACTCGCAAATGTAAGTGATTTTGAGGTTAAAACTTTTGCTCAAAGGAGGAAGCATATGAGTCTAGGCAAGAGGCGGTTGAAAGGAGAGTTGCTAGGCAAAGTTGTGAACATAGACGAAACGGCAAGTATGATCGGGAAAGTGATTAGTAAAAGTTTTAGCATTCGAGAAATCGTCTCACCAGTTAGTGGGGATACCTTTAGAGGTATATCTTTTTATAAGTTGGGGATACACATCCAAACGATAGAGGATATGACAGGTGGAAAAACTACATATAATTTAAAAACAGGCGGATTCTTTACAACAAAACTGTCCTTTATTAGGATTTATGATTCGTCGACAGGAAAAACGAGGAGGATAATCAAAAAATATAAACCGGGAAATTGGGAATCGGCAGTAGAGGTTGCTGATAGGATGATTGAGAAGATTTACGATCATACACTTGGCTTGCAAAAGGTGGAAATGGAAAGGCGACTAAAGGAAGAAGAACGAGTGAAAAGGGGACACGCCGGGATACTTGAGAAACACGTTGGGGAGGCAACGGAAAGGCAATTAGAGGTGAATGCAATTCACAAATACGATGAAAACCTCGAGCGGGATATTACCCAGCTTGAGACTTATATCGCTAAAGATGAGGAAGAGGCGAAGCAGCAAATGGAGTTGGATGGGTGCCCCAAGGAGACAATCGAGGAGATAATTAAAAAACGAAGAGATGAAGGGAGGCATATGCGCCCGCCTTATTTCCCCGATATGAGTACTGGGGAAAGCGATGATCTCCTTAAGGAATTGAGGGAATTGTGCCAAGCGGTTAATGATTTCCCTTTTCGCTTATACTTGAATCTCCACCTATGGTTCCCTGACCCGCTTTCCGTTCAAGTTGTAACCAACAACGGCGAGTTTTGGCTCAACACAACTATACTAACGGATAACGAACGAAGAAAACTCGTAGCGCAGATATTCAAGCTCCTTAAGCTTAATATGGGCTGTGTGCACTACGGAATGCAATATTTCTACCCTTCAGTGGAACTAATGAGATTTATAGCAGAGATGCTGCCAAAGCATGAGTCAGAAGATCTTCTAAGCAAGACAAAAATGGAAGACAGGGTGGCACGGGACTTGTTAAGGGAAATGCTTCGGAAGAAAAACAACCTAAGTAATAAGGATTACAGAGGTGAACTGTGAAGATACTAGTTATTGGTGGACGGGGCAGGGAACACACCTTGGTATAGAAGATGGCCCAAAGCCCCAAAGTTGAGAAAGTTTTCGTCGCCCTAGGTAATACTGGCGCGGCACTTATAGCGCAAAATCTAGATATCCGTCCTACAGACAGAGAAGCCCTGGGCAAAGTAGCTAACTGGTGATTTATTATGGATATAGGTGAGGCAAGTTACTGGCTGAGGGTTCTACTGGATGAAGCTATAAGCAATGAAAGAGCTGAAGGGGTATTGCTCTCAGGGGGGCTGGATACCAGCATTATCGCCTTGATTGCCAAAAAGCATGTGCCCGGCCTGAAGGCCTTCACCGTAACCATGGAAGGCGTTGATGAAGACCTCAAATATGCCAGGATGGTGGCTCAATTCCTTGAATTGGACCACACAGTTCGCTTTTTCACCGAACAGGAGCTTGTGGATGCGGCCCTGGAGGCGACAAGCATCTTGAACAACAGTGAATATGAGGCTGGCGTCCCTATGCATATTAAGGAAAGCATAGTCGAAGGCTATAGTGAGGTGGCAGGCCCCACTACTCTTGCGCCAGTCTATATTGCAATGATGTTTGCTAGGAGATTTGTGAGTTCTCTATATACCGGCGACGGCGCTGATGAGCTATTTGTCGGCTATGACTCCATCAGCGGTTTTTTCGACCTTATCACCTCTAGTGGCGAAGAACTCTTCGCCAGAGATCTGGAACGGGAGTTATCGTCAAGGGTGTTTCAGGCTTATGATTTCAGATACCCCTACATGTTGGCCGGTGCATTGGGTATGGAGTTGAGCGCCCCTTACCTCACCTCGGAGGTGAGCGAATTCGCTTGGGAAGTACCTGTTGAGTATAAGGTGAGACGGGAAATGGGTAAGGTATGGGGGAAATGGATCCTGAGGAAGGCATTTGAGGAATATCTGCCACACGAGGTCGTGTGGCGCAAGAAGACCACCATAGATTCTGGTACGGGAGCGATCAGGGCGCTAAATTGGGGATGAGCCGCTAGCGCAATCATCAAATTCCGAGGTATGCCTCTCTTATATTATCGTGTGCTCCCCTGTACTCGTTCATGTGATTGATGATGCATCACTTCCTCCCCATTATACCTGCTTCGCAGCGTCATTCTGACCCCGAACCCTTCGATATCCTTCCGCAGAAGGACAGGACAGGCTCCGTGAAGGGGAAGAATCTAAACCAAATTCCTCCCTTGCTTTGCTCCTTCAGAATGACACATGGTTCCCCTTTCCATCCGAGTTTACTTGATCGCTAATCCTCGTCGGAATGGCAAATGGAAGTCTCTAATTGCTTGGGCGAGTTCTCTCGCTTACGCTCGTGACAATCCTCGCAATGATAGGTGGCGTGGGGGCGTCCCCAGCCCCTCTTCAGGGAGAGCCCCCTTTCGAGAATTTCGTCTTTATCCATAGTCTTCGTTGTCTAATCGCTGTCTTCACTTGGGTAAAGAGCCTTAATCATGGCGGTAAAAGCATCGAGCCATCTCTGCTGGTCGCTTGTAGTCCATCGCTCTCCCTTAGATGGGAGCTCTTGGAGAAAGCCACTTATAGCTGGATGCACCTTCCTCAGTGGTGTTTCCAACTGAGGAGCATTAGATACTGGTTCTTCTTGCTCAGCTTCAGCTTTCGCTAAAGCTTCTCTTTCCATCAACCCCGCGGGCACAGGGTGAATCAGCCGATTGGGGTCAGCGCGCTTAAAATTAGCTTGCTCCGCTGAAGCCAACAACACCTTCAAAGCCACTGGCGCACGTTTGGAAGGAACACCAAAAGTACTTTGTAGAACGTTCAAAAGTCCTTCTCGTGTTGAAGGGAGTGTTGAATTTTCAAATCTCTTATAGACCTCGCGAAACAGCGGTACATTCAGAAAGGCATCCGCAAGCCGCCTATCCCTCTGTAAACCGGGCTGAAGTGTTGTCAATCGTTCGCCTAATTCTGTGGTGGATACAGTTTGAGTCTGAACTTGGACAAGCCCCAATAACTTAGCTGCCCAAATCTTAGCAATGAACGTTCCGCTGGATTCATCCTTATGCCCAAGGTAGGAAGCTAATTGTGCGAATGAGGTTTTACCACCTGCCTGGTCATAGAGTATCTTAGTAACTTGAATGGCACTTTCTAAATCATAATATGGATAGGAATACCGCGACACCTCCCGTTTCTTGTTTTTTTCGGACTGGTTTAGCATAGTTCACCTCCTCCATGCTATATATTACCATAACAGCGGCAGCTTTGTCAAGCAGTTAAGAGCTTGACTTCTAGTTAGATGTAGCATAACGTACTAAAAGGAACCAAAAACCAGCTGGTAACAGTTAGTTGGCGGAATTGACAAAACTTACTGGGAGGGTAGAAAATGAAAGTGTATGAGACACCGGGCGGGGAAGCTTACAAATTTCAACATCATGCTCGGAATCGAATGAAGCAACGTGCGATAACAAGGGCAGAAGTCGAAAACGTTCTTGATTCCTATGATATAGCGTACAAGGATAAAGAAGGTAATGATTGTTTTGTCGGCTACTTGAAAAACGGAAAGAGACTTAGAGTAGTCGTTCGTAAGAATACCAGCCCATTAAGAATCATAACGGCTATCGTTCTCGACTAAACTAAAGGAGGCTCTATGGAATTCCAGTATGACCGCGATGCTGACTGTGCTTACATCCTCATTAATAAGTTACCTTACTCATATTCTAAGGAGCTTGATGAAACAAGATTTATTGACTATGCAGAAGATGGAACTGTTATAGGCGTTGAACTACTTTACGTAGGTAGCGGCGTAGACATAACCGGTTTGCCATACGAGTCAGAAATAGCTAAACTTCTTGAGCAGCACAATATAAAAGTCTATGCTTAAGCTGGTGGTCACTACACAATTTCAGTCCTAAATCAAGCAAATATCATATCTACAGGCCGTCCCAAAAGGGTAGCGTCCTTCTGCTGAAGGACGAATTCTTCGTCGTGACAGGAGTCACGACGCTACGCGGAATGAGGTTTTTAGACAGCCTGTCTACCAGCTTATTGTCCTCATAATACGTATAATGGCCAAAGGGAGGTAAAAATTATGGCAGACGATGCTTTGACTGTGGCGAAGGAGATTACCCTGGCTTATTGTGCCAAGGCTAGGCTCAATAGTAGAGCCAGAGACGACCGGAGACCTAGCTGGCAGGCTCTTCAAAGATGTATTGAAGCAAGTAGTGGATGCCGTCAAAGAAGTTACTTCCTAGAGTCCACTTTTTGCTTTACATCAAGGTTCCCTCCTATAGAAGAGTGCCTTTCAATACGGCGAAGATGCCGCTCATCTATTTTAGCAAGACCAACGAGAAGCAGTGGCTTGCTAAACCATCGCTACCTAGGCTAAAATTGACTGTGCTTAGAGGAAGAGCCAATCTAATCGTATCTATCTATGAAAATGAGTGAATAAGTGGTACTTAGAAGGATGATTGCCATTGCCCTTGTGGCAATGGTCTTTGTTTTATCTTTATCTGCGCTCAGTTGTGGTGTGCCACCTGGGGGTTTAGCCCTTTATGGCTCCGAGCCTTCAACCTTGGATCCTGCCCTTTGTGCTGATGCGACCTCAGGAAGGTACATTGTGGAAATATTTAGCGGCCTGGTGACCCTCAACAGTGACCTTGAGGTGATCCCCGACATTGCTCAGAGTTGGGATATCAGTGGCGATGGCACTACCTATACCTTTCACCTTCGCGATGGCGTGAGATTCCATCATGGCAAGGAGTTGACGGCGGATGATTTTAAATATTCTATAGAGCGAGCTGCTGACCCTGATACTGGCTCTCCGGTGGCTGAGGCCTATCTCGGCGACATTGTCGGCGTTAAGGAGAAACTGAGGGGTGATGCTGAAGAGGTTGCTGGGGTGGTGGTGATCGATGACAAGACCCTGCAACTCACCATCGATGCGGCCAAAGCCTACTTCCTGGCTAAGCTCACTCACCCTGCTGCCTTCGTTGTAGACGAAGAGAATGTTGAGCCCACTGCTGACTGGTGGCGGTTCCCCAGCGGAACCGGCCCCTTCAAGTTTCGTGAATGGTGGAGCGGGCAGAGGCTAGTCCTTGAGCGGAACGACAACTTTTATGGAGACATCGCTAAGTTAGACATGGTGACCTTCCTCTTCACCGGAGGCTCAATGATGATGTACGAAAAGGGGCAGCTTGACATAACTCAAGTAGGTACTACCAACATTGAAAGGGTGCTTGACCCCACGAATCCACTGAATGAGGAGATGGTCATAGTTCCTGAGCTTTCCTTAGGTTATATTGGCTTCAACACTGCCATGCCACCCTTTGATGATGAGAAGGTGCGTCAGGCCATGTGTCACGCTGTGGACAAGGAGGAGATCATCGACATATTGCTAAAAGATACGGTTTCAGTTGCTTATGGCATTCTTCCTCCTGGCATACCTGGATATAGTGAGGGAATGGAGGGCCTGAACTACGACGTGGTGAGAGCACAACAGCTCATTGCCGAGTCAAGCTACCAGGATAGCTTGCCAGCTATCGTCCTTTCTGTGCCAGGAAGCTGTGTCGGGGCGGCTGCATCAACTGAGGCGATAGCCTGGATGTGGCAGGAGAATCTTGGGGTGGAGGTGGAGGTCGAAGTGGTGGAATGGGAAACCTTTCTGGATGACCTGTGGGAAGGGAGATTTCAAGCTTTTCAGATTGGCTGGCTTGCAGATTATCCCGATGCTGAGAATTTCCTCGACCTCTTGTTTCACAGCGAGAGTGTGGAGAATCATACCGCCTATAGCAGTCCCTATGTAGACCAGTTGCTGGAGGAGGCAAGAGTGGAAAGCGATTTCGATAGCAGGCTGGCGGTGTACCAAGAGGTAGAGCAGGCCATTGTCCAGGACGCCCCTTTGCTCCCTCTTTGGTTTGGCAGGAGCTATTACCTGGTCAAGCCCTATGTCGAGGGTTTTTCCCCTGCCCCTATGATTATTCCCACCCTTAAGGACGTATGGGTTGAGAAGTGACTTCATTGTCACCCTGGGTGCAGCGAAGGGTATCGAGATCCTTCGCTTCGCTCAGAATGACAAAATGAGGATTATCATGATATAATCTCCTGGGGGGAAGTTGAAGGTAAAAGCAGAGAGAATTGAAAATAGCCAGGTAGTTCTTGAGGTTGAGGTCGAGCCTGAGGAGGAAGAGCGCTCTCTTGAAGAGGCCTATCGCCGTTTAGTGAAGAGGGCCGACATCCCGGGCTTTCGCAAGGGCAAGGCCCCACGGGCGATGTTCGAACGCTACATCGGCAGGGAGGCCCTTCTCCAAGAAGCTATCGAGCGTCTTGTACCCAGGCTGTTGAATCAGGCCATCGAGGAGCAAGAGCTCAATCCAATCGCCCAGCCTGAGGTAGAGATCACCCAGACTGAGCCGGTGACGTTCAAAGCCACAGTGCCGGTTAGCCCTACTGTGGAACTGCGGAGCTACAAAGAGATCAGGATCGACCCAGAGCCGGTTGAGGTCGCAGAGGAGGAAGCTAATAAGGTTATCGAGCAGCTTCGCCAGCAGTATGCCCCCTGGGCTCCTGCGGAGCGACCGGTCCAACCTGATGATCTGGTGACCATGGATGTAGAAGGTAAGGTCGGAGAAGAATCTCTAGATAAGCGAGAAGATATTCAATATCAGGTGCTTCGGGATTTTGCCTTCCCGGTGCCCGGGTTTTCGGAAAAATTGGTGGGATTAGAGAAAGGGAAGGAAGCGGAGTTCACTATCTCATTCCCCGCTGACCATGAGAGGAGTGAGCTTGCGGGACAGGAGTGTTGGTTCAAGGTGCTGGTAAGCGAGATCAAGGAGAAGAAACTCCCCGAGCTCAATGATGAATTTGCTAAAAGTGTCAGTGAAGAATTTGAGACCTTCGATGCGCTACGTGAGCGGATAGCCTCAAACCTTCGAAGCATGGCTGAGGAGCAGGCGAGGAGAAACTATGGGGAGAAGGCGATCGATGCAGTGGTGGAACAGGCCCAGGTGGATTTTCCTCCCGTCTTGGTGGAGCGCGATATTGATGGGCTCATCGGTGAACAGGAAAGGGAGCTGAGGGCAAACAAGATGAGCTTGGAGGATTACCTCACGAGAATGAAGATGAGTGGGGAGCAACTGAGGGAGGAGCTCCGACCAATAGCTACGAAGCGGGTTGCTCGTTCTCTGGTTCTGGGCAAGGTTTCGGAGGAGGAGAACATCGAGGTGGGTGATGAGGAGATCGATGGGGAGATCGAGACGATGGCTCAAGCAGCGGGTGAGAAGGGAGACGAGCTGAGGGAGTTCTTCAAGTCCCCGATAGGTCGCCGGTCGTTGCAGCAGATGTTGCTTGCCAGAAATACGGTCAAGCGATTGGTAGATATAGCCTCTGGTGAAGCTGATTCTACAGAATCATCGGAGGAAGGGAGTGAGACTGATTCTACAGAATCCCTGGAGAAAGCGGATGAAGCTGGTTGTACAGAATCCTTAGAGAAAGAAGGAGAGGAAGATGGATAGTTTGCCGAAGGGCGTGATACCTTTTGTAACAGAGACGAGTGCTCGTGGGGAAAGAACCCTTGATATATTCTCTCTGCTTGTAAGGGAGCGGATAGTCTTCTTGGGCAATCCGATCAATGACCAAATAGCCAACCTTATCATCGCTGAGCTTCTATATCTGGAGCGGGAGGACCCTGAGAATGATATCAGCATGTACGTTCACTGCCCTGGTGGAATCATCAGCGCCGGTCTTGCCATCTACGATACCATGCAGCTCGTCAAATGCGATGTCTCCACCATCTGCGTTGGAATAGCTGCCAGCATGGGGACGGTTCTTCTGTGCGCTGGTGCCAAAGGCAAGCGCTACGCTCTGCCCCATTCAACCATTCACTTGCACCAGCCTATGGGTGGTGCTCAGGGGCAGGCGGCAGACATAGCCATCGCCGCTAAGGAGATCATAAGGATGCAGGAGATGCTGCGTGGCATTATTGTGAAGCACACTGGTCAGGAATATGACAAGATTGCCAGGGATACCGACCGCGACTTTTATCTTAGTGCAGAGCAAGCGGTGGAATACGGGCTGGTGGACGAGATCCTGACGAGGCCAGAGGCTTAGAAAATGGCACCTCAGGTCTAACCGAGGAAGCTCGAACATAGAGAGGGATAGGTATCTTCATTTAAGGCTGTTTAATTCTGATGCCTCTTTGAATTTAGGCAGTTTGTAGGTGTTTCAGCCCCCCAAGGAATTTTCGTAGTGCGACCCCTCAGGGTTGTTTTAAGCGAGGCTATCCTTCGAAGAAGGACGCGCTACATTTTTAGGGATTCTTATAAGGATATAGTCTGCCTCTGAAAGAATGCTCCGTGACATATTGACCATGTTGAGTAATTTTGTTATTGTAGTAAATGAAAATGATTTTCATTTAGAATTGGAAGTTAGATGTGGTGAGAAGGGTAATTACTCTACTAAGGCGGCGGGGTTATAAGGTAACTCCGCAGCGGCGGGCAATATTGCGGGTTATTGTGGATAGCCAGGAGCATCTTACCCCTGCAGACATATACGAGAGGGCACATAAAGAGTATACCGGCATTGGGCTGGTCACTGTGTATCGCACCCTTGACATACTCGATAAGCTTGGCCTTATCTGTGAAGTGCACGCTGAAGATGGCCGCCGCAGCTATTTGCTAACTAGACCATCGGAGCATCACCATCATCTGATCTGCTCCGATTGTGGCAAGGTTGTTGACTTTACCGGATGCCGTCTAGGTGAACTGGAGAAGAGGCTGTCCAGAGAGACTGGCTTTGAGGTTGAGAGTCACCTCCTTGAATTTATAGGTTGCTGCCCGAGCTGCCAGAAGGCAGCCTCCACATAGTTCTATTTGACACTGCTCCAAGAGCAGCGTTATTTTGATCTTTTTATTGAAAGTAATATTCAACTAGTGCTGAAAAATGGCGTTAATGTCTATTGTGATAGGAATTGACCCTGTAGCATTCACCATCGGCTCTGTCTCCGTAAGGTGGTATGGGATATTAGTGGTGCTCGCCGTTCTGTTCATTTGCCTGTGGATTTGGCAAGCGGGCAAGAGAGCAGGAATAACGGGTAACTTCATCCTCAACGCAGCCCCGTGGGCCATCGTTTCGGCAATAGTGGTATCTAGGTTGATACATGTTGTCGATAGACTGGACATATACATGTCAGACCCGCGGGCGATTATCGGCTTTGAGGGGATGACCATATATGGGGCAATACTGGGTGGGATGCTGGGGGTGTGGATATATTGCAGGGTGAGACGGGTGCCTTTTGCTCCGCTGGTTGACGTGGCTGCGCCTGGTGTCATCTTGGCACAGGCGATAGGGAGAATCGGCTGCAACATAAATGGCTGCTGCTATGGACAACCGACTTTGCTGCCATGGGCCTATGTCTACATGAACCCAAATACCGCTGCTCCTCTGGGCGTCGCAGTTCACCCTACCCAGGCGTATGAGTTGCTATGGGACTTGGTTGTCTTTGCCCTTCTTTTCTGGGTCTTTCGAGGCCATTTGAGGCCGAAGGGATCGCTGTTTGCAATGTATCTGGCGCTGTATTCCATTGGTGCCTTTGGCATCAGGTTTCTTCGCGGGGACACACACCCGATTTTCGATGGGATCCACGAGGGGCAAATCATAGCGCTCTGTGTGCTGGCTATCACCGTCCCGTTTCTCATCTGGAAAACGCGTTGGATCAGCAAGCAGGTAGAGCCGAATGGGGAATCTCAGGACTTGAATAATGCTACTGGTGGCTTCTCAGCGGGAGCCAGTATATCGAACGGTTCGGAGCCCAAATTCCGATAATGATGACGACGTGGAACTTTGGAGGGGGAAGGGTGACGCAGAAATACAGGTTTGCTAGATTGGCTTGGCTAGTTTTAGCTCTGGTGCTTGCCATAGCGC
This sequence comes from Dehalococcoidia bacterium, assembly GCA_030610655.1. Lineage (GTDB taxonomy): Bacteria > Chloroflexota > Dehalococcoidia > E44-bin15 > E44-bin15 > DAOUVR01. The sequence goes on along the minus strand of JAUWRG010000001.1, from coordinate 44,408 downwards.
TAACGGCGTCTGCCATTTCATGTGGGCCAGAAAAGGGAGACACTGGCAAGATAGGGGTGGTTGTCACCTTGGTTCCGCTGGGGGATTTTGTGGAGAATGTTGGAGGGGACAAGGTAGATGTTACGGTTATGGTGCCGCCGGGGGCAAGCCCTCATACCTATGAGCCTATCCCCAGCCAGATGGTGGCGGTGAGCGAGGCTGATATGTATGTCAAGGTAGGCTCGGGGGTGGAGTTTGAGCTAGAGTGGATGGATGAGGTCATAGAGGCAAACTGTGATATGCTGGTTGTCGACAGCTCTGTGGGTGTCGAATTGATTGGAGCGGACCCTCATATCTGGAATTCACCGGTCAACGCCAAGATTATGGTAGAGAATATCTGTAGTGGGCTTGCCAAAGTTGATCCAGTTAATGCCAACTTCTATGCTAAGAATCGGGACGATTACCTGAAAGAGTTAGACATTCTAGATGGATATATCCACTATAAGCTTGATGGGTTCACCAACCGAAGCTTCATGATATATCATCCTTCTTTCGGATATTTTGCCAGAGAATATGGCCTGACGCAGCTTGCAGTCGAGCGTGGCGGTAAGGAGCCCACACCACAGGTTATCCAAGATTGCATAGACAAGGCGAGGTTATACGACCTGGACTACATGTTTGTTGCGCTGCAGTTTGTAACCGATGATTGTGAAACCATTGCCGATGAGATCGGTGGGCAAACAGCTCCAATGGACCCGCTGGCAGAGAACTACATCGCCAATATGGGGCGTATAGCAGATGCCCTTGTTTTGGAGTTTGAAGATTGAGCTTGAGGATGACATGCAATGTCTAACGGTGTGGTAAACGTGGCTACTGAAGAGGTAGTGAGGCTTGAGGATGTGTGGGTGCGCTTCGATGGCGTGGCTATTCTCGAGGGGATAGACCTGTCAGTGTACCAGAACGATTTTCTGGGATTGATAGGTCCAAATGGCGGTGGGAAGACTACGCTGCTCAAAGTTGTCCTCGGCCTGATAAGACCAAGCCAGGGGAAAGTTACCGTTTTAGGGAGTACGCCTGAGAGAGGGCGGAGATTCGTGGGCTATGTTCCTCAATACAGCCTTTTTGATCGGGACTTCCCGGCGAGCGTGTGGGATGTGGTGCTGATGGGGCGCCTGGGGCAGGTAGGACGCTTCAGGCGGTACAGTGAGGAGGATAAGAAAGCAGCCCTCAATGTTTTGGAGATGGTAGAGATGCTCGACTTCAAAGGGCGGCAGATAGGGAGGCTTTCGGGGGGACAGCAGCAAAGGGTTTTTATCGCCAGGGCGCTGGTATCTGAGCCGAAGTTATTGCTTCTCGATGAGCCGACGGCAAGCGTTGATGCGCCGATGATGGAGGAATTCTATGAGCTTTTGAATAGGCTAAAGCAGAGAATGGCGATAGTCCTGGTAACCCACGATTTGAGCGCTGTTTCCATCTATGTAGATACGGTGGGGTGCCTCAACCGTAAGCTTTTCTACCACCACTCCAAGGAAATATCGGCCGAGGATCTGGAGGCAGTATACCAATGTCCTATTGAGCTAATAGCTCATGGTGTTCCTCATCGAGTTCTAAGTGAGCACGGCTAAGCCGACAATGGAAATACTTCAGTATGGATTCATGCAACGCGCCTTGATGGCGGGAATACTGATCAGCATCACCTGCGGGGTTATCGGGACATACGTGGTGGTAAGGCGCATGGTCTTCATCAGCGGTGGCATCTCCCACTCCGCCTTTGGTGGCATCGGCCTAGGCTATCTGGTGGGTATTGACCCCGTATTAGGTGCCATGCTTTTCGCCATTGGCGCCGCCCTGGGCGTCGGGGCCATTAGCAGGCGGACCCGGCTACCTGAAGACACGGCTATCGGCATCCTGTGGGCTGTAGGTATGGCATTGGGGATTATCTTCATTGGCCTGAGTCCTGGCTTTGCTCCAGACCTGTTTGGCTATCTGTTTGGCAACATCCTGTCCGTGTCTTTTTCCGACCTGATTATCATGGTGGCTCTGACTGCGCTCATGCTTGTGGTGGTTTCCCTACTCTTTAAAGAGTTTCTCAGTCTCTCCTTCGATGAGGAGTTTGCCAAGGTATCAGGAGTGCCAACGGGATGGCTATACCTCATTCTTATAGTCCTGATTGCGCTATCGGTGGTGGTATTGATACGGGCCGTGGGCATCATACTGCTCATAGCGCTGCTTACCATTCCGGCAGCTATCAGCAGACAGTTTGTCAGCAGCCTGAAGAAGATGATGCTTCTTTCAACACTCCTCAGCATTGTGTTTGTTGTTTCAGGTCTGTGGCTTTCCTATGTGCTTGATATAGCTTCCGGGGCGACCATCATCCTCTTCAGCGGCATCATGTTTTTGGCTTCCCTTGGACTTTCCCGATGGCGCCGCAGGAGTGTATCAAGCAAGGGGTGATAAGATAAGATCGGAAGGCAGCTTTTTGTGGTGTTGTTCGCACCTTGGATTCAGAAGTGAACGAGAGCCCATGGTGGGCAGAGACTTAAAGTATGAAGCGATCTAAACCCCACATTATGAGAGAGGGTTTTCACGCTTTTCCATGTAATATTGGCTAAGCTCGTCGAGAACGGGGAGCCCGGCGCGGGCTCCGATCTTGGTGGTGGAGAAGGCGGCAACAAAGTGGCCCATATATCCACATTCCTTAAGCTCTTTGCCGCTCAAAAAGCCGAAGAGAAAGCCGGCGGCGAAGGCATCCCCAGCGCCAACAGTATCCCCTCTGGGTTTCTTGGCTTCCCGGGCCTCGATGGTAAACTCACCTTCACTACTTACAATGTAGCAAGTTGCCGTAGTCTTCCCCTTGGTTATCCCTCCCCCGAGGGTGATGGCAACAATTTGACACCCTTGGTTGAGGAGCGTCTGGGCTCCGCTTTGAAAGCTCTCACCAGTTAGCTCCTCAACTTCCCTTCGATTGATGAAAAGGATGTGGGTTCTCTTAATTATCTGGGCGATAGCTTCTAGTCCCTTGGCAGCATATATTGTCCCTGGGGCGAAGCTCACCTTAACTGAGGGTGGTATCGTCTCTATTAGCTGTTTCTGAACATCCATTTGCCTCTCATCGACGAAGGAGGACAGGTGGAGCAATTTCGCTTGTTTTACATAGAGTGGGTCTATGTCTTCGCTTGAAAGCGAGCTATTGGCACCGGGCAATATATAGAGGGCTCTCTTTCCCCTTTTGTCGGTGAGACAAAAGGTGGCGCCCGTTTTCATTTCTTTCAACCTGATTTGCCCCGTATCGACCCCTACATTCTCGAGGTCTCTCAACAGCATGTCGCCTTGCTCATCGTCTCCCACAACGCCAAGGAAGCCTGTCCTCACTCCCAGCTTGGCTAAGCCATAGATGGTATTTGCTGCTGAGCCTCCTAGCGCTACATGGTAGTCTGCTACGGGAGCCTCGCCATCGATCAGAATGCGCTCGACCTTGTAGATATGGTCCATATTGAGCGCCCCAAAGCCTATCACCTCAATGGCATTCATATTGTTTCGCCCTCTTTGTAGCGCCCCGATAAATCGGGGCTTCTTTGCGAGGCTGAAGCCTCGCGCTACGTTGTATTCTCCTAGCCCAGTTTGCCAGCTTCCTGTCGAACTATACGGCGAGTCCTTTTATGAATCTCCAGAGGCTCTTTTAGGTCGCTGCGTCCCTCAAGCCAGTGAAAATTCTCCCTATCTCCTTTGCCGCCGCCCTTTTCTTTTTCCCTTATGATCGTTTCCACAGTTTCCCGCCCACCTTGTTCCCAGGCATCGAGGGCGGTCCGCAAATCGCCGATGTTTGTGGAGGCGAGGCCTATGGTGGCGTATGGCAGGCAATATTCATTGGCATTGAAGGCGATGGCGAGGCCCCCGGCGTTATTCACTGCTTCGAGCATACTGGCATCGGTGATGCTGTCGCCGACAGCAACCGTTCTCTCCAGGGATCCACCATATGCCTGGACAAATCTTTGAAGCGCCCCTGCCTTCCTTCGGCCACCCATTGGCTTAACCTCTTCTAGTGCCAGGCCGAGGCTTGTTCTGGGCAACTCCACCCAGAAGAAGTGGTCGAGGCGCTTTTTCATACTTTCGTCATCCCCAAGTTTAATCGTCAAGATTTCCCGCTCTATGTCTCTAACTATAGCGAGGTCGCCTTCCTTTGCCAAGCTTTGGTAGCGCTTGACGTCAAATCTTGTGCAGGCGACATTCTCTTGTGCAATGCCCACTCTCCTGACGATGCGGCTGGCGTATTGCTCATAGCTGGTGCTGATGCAGAAGACATGCCAATCCTTCAGGCTGTTGATAAGCTCACGGGCGCCATCAACGATGAATGCCCTATCGGCAAGCCCCTCGATGTCCCTCAGGGAAAGGCTGTGGCAGACCAGAAATGGGACGATGAGGGCCAGGGTATCTCCGGGCTCGTAGCCTTCCCTGCCCTCGAGGGCGAGAAGGTCGTCGTAGCGGCTGATGACCTCAAAGACTTTGCCTCCATCGGGGAAGAGCTTCATCAGCTCGTAGGCATTGTCCTGAACCGATAGCGGACCCTCCATGTCAAAGAAAATCAGGTTCATTTTTTCCATTCTATTGTTCGAAAATAGATTCTCATATTTTGTCTCGGGTGGATTGGAGCATCGGCTCCAATCGTGCCTGGAGCTGATGCTCCAGGCTACCCGCTATTTGCAACCTGCTTCACAGCCGTGATTCGCTGGTGGGCAGCCTCCGATAAGGATTTCCGCTGTGAGATCATATTCCTTTATCGGTTTTCCACTGCTGTCAAGAACTCTTCCGCTCTCAATCTTCACCCTGCCCTCGCTGAAGGCTTTGATGGTGGCAATTATCAGAGGGAACTCCCTTGCCAAACCGTGTTTTCTGATCTCCTGGAAGAGGGGATTTGTCTCGCCCTGCTCGGCCTTAACCTGGGCTATGTCATGCCCCTTTATCTCTTCCCAGTATCTATCGAATGGCTCACCCTTTATGGGGAATCGGCAGTAGGTTACCGGCGGGCCTTGGTCCAGCTCTGGGGTTACCACATGCATCATCACACCGGTCTCTGTTGCGTGATCCTCGATCAGCTTCCAGATAACCTCTTGCCATGTTCCACAGGGACCGCCGGGGGCGGCGGGGTGAAGGTTAATCATGGGATAGCGCTGGCACATCTCCTCACCGACGATGAGCATATAGCCGGCAAGCACGCAAAGGTCGAGTTTGTAAACCTCAAGCCTTCTCATTGCTTCCTGTTCGAACCTGGGCCGCCATTCTTCTCCGAACTTCTCCTTGAATTTACGAGATGAGAGGGTAATAAGTGGTATCTGATAGGTGCGAACCAGATGGAAGAAGTGGTCGCTTTCCTTTTTTTCGCCCTCTTCGCGGTTGCTGAAAACGAAGCAGATCTCGGCTTTTATCTCACCCCGCTCTATGCTGGTATAAGCAGTTTGAAGAAGGGCACGGGCTGCCTTATCCCGTCCTGTGGAAAACCATCCGATCCTGTACTTACTGTCTTCGCCCATTTTACATTTTCTCGAACCCTACGCCTCGACTCTACTGGGCGGCTAGGATTGGAACAGCCTTTAGGCTTCTCAGTTTACTGGCCTTTTGGAACCTTCCGCAGTTTGGCCCAGTTGCTATGCAGGCGCACCAGAAGGCCGGATCTCCTGCCGACTATTTTGCCCTGTGTTAGAGCGGCGAGGAAGTGGTCTTTATCGTTGAAATCTGGCATCTCCACGTAGGCGTTGCCCACTTCAGAGGAGGTGTGGGCATCGCTGCCGGCGCTCGAAAGAAGCCGGTGAGCCTGAGCGAAGTGCTCGGCCTTGGCGGCGTGGCGAAGCAGAAGAAGGCGCGAATTGAACACCTCAATGATGTCAATGTAAGGCAAAAGTTTCTCCATGCTCTGGCGCTGAAGAGCGGACATACGAAATCTGTCGAAAGGGTGGGGGATGCACACTGCACCACCTTGCTTCTTAATTCTGATGGCGGTTTCCTCAGCGGTAAGCCCTTTGGGGATCTCTTCGCTGAGAAAGTACCCGATGACCTCTCCGGTAAGCGTCTCGATCTCCTCTCCAACAATGACTTTGAAAGGGGCCAGCCTCTTCATATCTAGGGCACCAGCAATGGTATTATGGTCGGTTATGGCGACGCAGTTGATGCCAATTTTGAGACAGCGTTCGATTATCTTTGCCAGCGGTGTGCTGCAATCTGGGGAGTAACCAGTGTGAATGTGAAGGTCAGCCTTTATCAAAGTTATTCGTCCTTGTGTTCTGGCTCTGGCTCAAAGTCAGCCTGAAGCTGGGTTATTTTAAGCTCGGCAGCATTCAGTCGCTCGTTGCATGTCTTGGCAAGACCCATCCCATCTTCAAAGAGGGCAATCGCCTGTTCCAAGGTAAGTCCACCCCCCTGTAGAGCGTGCACTATTTTCTCCAGCCTTTTTAGTGCTTCTTCGAAGGAAAGCCGTTCATCCATCCCTGGAGCCCCTTCTTCGATCCGGTGACCCTGCCCTTAAACTGGCCATCGCTTACTTTGATATCGATGGCATCGCCGCGCTGAACCTGGTCTATATGAGAAACGACCTCGCCGGTGGCCGAATGCTGCACCAGGGCGTAGCCACGACTCAAGGTAGCCAATGGACTCAGCGAGGCGAGTTCAAGCTCTCGACCCCGCAGTTTCTCCCTGCTTATGGCGAGGGCATTACCGAGATACACTGACGCTGCTCTGGTGAGTTCGTCGGTGCGCTGGCGATAGCGGTCAAGGTACCTTGTGACGTCTATCAATAGCGTCTTTGTAAGCGATTGAATGTGCGCTTCCAGTTCTGCATAGTCGGGCACAGCGAGCTCGGCCGCCGCTGATGGTGTGGGGGCACGCACGTCGGCAACGAAATCGGCGATGGTGAAGTCGGTATCGTGCCCCACCCCGCTGATCACTGGCGCTTTACTGGCATAAATGGCGCGGGCAACCTTTTCATCATTGAAGGCCCACAGGTCTTCAAGTGAGCCACCACCGCGAGCCAGAATCACCACATCGATGTCCTCCATATCATTGAGAGCCTGCAAAGCTTGAACGATGCCATCTACGGCACCGTCGCCCTGCACAAGCGTTGGAGAGAGAACCAGCTCGACCAGAGGGTAGCGTCTGCCAATTATACTGGCGATGTCATAAAATACAGCGCCTGTGGGCGAAGTAACCACGCCGATTCGCTTGGGGAACAGGGGCAACGATCTTTTGCGGACAGGTTCGAATAGTCCCTCCTCCTCCAGTTTTGCCTTGAGGCGCTCAAACTCAAGGTGGAGTATGCCCACCCCTTCAAGCTGCACTAGGTCAACATAAAGCTGGAGGGCGCCGGAGACTTCATAGATAGAGATGTGGCCATGTGTTATCACCGCTGCCCCGTTTTCCAGGGTGATGGCTAGTTTTGGCCTGAAGAATACACAGCGTAACTGGCTTGTCTCATCCTTGAGGGTGAAATATAGATGCCCCGCCGCCGACTCCCTCAGGTTGGAGACCTCGCCGCTGACCCAAATGTCGGTGAGAAGGCTGTCAGCCTCGAGAACCTCCCTGAGATAGCGTATTACATGGCTAACAGAATATAGCTGCATCTATACTTTTACACCGTGCCACATGAAGTGGCGGTTTCATCTTTATTATACCTCGAAAACATTTATAATCTCTTCTCCAAGCATATCAATTATTTTTACTGCGACTTTTGTTTTTGATTTTGGAAGCTCGATTTCATATTTTCCTTTGACTAAGTCATCTTTCCTCTTTGGAACATCTGAATGAACTATATGGAAGGTTTTACCATCGTAATTTGTGTCAATCAAAACTGTGTCTATCATACTTCTAAAGTCGGGGATTTTTACTTTGAAAAGAGTATTATCAATATTAAGCCGCTCAATTATGGTAGGTGAGATAAAATCTTGAATCTCTATTATTGCCAATCTGTCATTCTGACCCTGAACGAAGTGAAGGGGAAGAATCTCTATCTTTGCCTCCGCTGGTTTATGGATTAAGAAACTGCCATATTTTTTATCTGTTTTTAATTCAATTACTTTAATCTTATTTACTGGGTGTTTTTTATTCCATTTTTCAATTTCGGGGTCGACGGCTAATTCTTTGCCAAGGCAGACGATGGTAATATCCCTATCTTCATCTGGTCTTTTCTTGAGTTCGTCTTGAAGAAGTTGTAAATCCAAAAGAGTTAATGGATGGTTGAAGTCAATAACTTTAACTAGGTTTTTCCCCAGGTATCCGTCAAAGAATGCATCGGTTCTTATCTTCTGAATACCGATATGCTGGACGGCAAGTTCAATCGCCTCGGTTCTTAAAAGTTGCAAATCGTAGTCATTGACCTTGTAAACAGCAAATCCCCCTACTTCCCCCTTTAATAAAGGGGGATTAGAGGGGGATTTTATCTGTTCAAGAATTACCTTTTGTAACCTCTTGCTTGTCGTCTGAATTGCCCCTTTGTTTATATCGCAGCCAATCCATCGCCGGCCAAGTTTCTGAGCAACAGCAGCAGTTGTGCCCGAGCCGATGAAACAGTCAAGGACGAGTTCGCCGGGGTTGGTTAACCAATCAATGATTCTTTCAAGTAATTCCTCACTTTTTTGTGTCTGAAAGGAAGAGCCACTATCATATGCAGAGATGTCAGTCCATAGCGTACTTGAAAGTCTAATGTCTGTAGTCGGCACATAATGTTCTGGTTTCCCTTTATTGTTAAGACGCAAGAAATCTAGTTCAATTCCGGCTGCTTTCTTCTCCAAATAATACTCGTCAATGCTTGAATACTTGTCTGCCACCTTGAGAAATGCCTTATGATTCTCAATAGCGTTCATTGAGCGTTCTTTACTCCATCGCCATTGGCCGTGTGTTGGTGTTATCCCAAATAATTCATATCGCATCGTAGGGCGATCAGTGCCTCTCCAATGGTTATTCCAAGTCCCTTGCCGCGATTCTGTAAGTTCAATTTCTAACTTTTTAAACTTTGTATTGGGATCTTTTACATACGCCAAGATAGTGTCATTACCAGAGGATAAGGAATCGATCATATCAAACTGGGCTTGAAGGCTTTTGACCCCTCTTCGCACAATAATTTCATTTCTGAAATTATCCGCACCAAAAATTTCATCCATTATCAATCTCAAATAACTATTTTGTCTATAATCGCAATGCAGACAAATGCTTCCTGCATCACTTAATAACTCCTTCAAAAGTATCAATCTATGATACATAAACTGCAAATAGCTGTCATTGTTCCAAATATCAAAATACATTGTCTGCTGAAGTAGTGACGCCTCATCTTCTTCTATTCGCCCTAAATTCTTTAATCCCCGCAGTTCAATCTTTCTTACATAATCAGCGCCGCTTTTAAATGGCGGGTCAATATAAATTAAATCAATCTTTCCCCTAAATCCTAATTCAAGAAGTGTGGCTAAAACATCTTTGTTATCACCGTGAAAGAGTAAGTTTTGCCAGTTGTCTTTTAGTTCATCGTAAGTCGGCGTTTCAATTCTCTGCCCATTATTCAACGGGTCAAAAACTTCAACAAGTTGAGTAGGGAAGCCTTTTACATAATCCGAAGGCTTTTTGCCCACCCAGTGAAGCATTGGTCGCCCTTTAGCGGGGGTAATCTTGATTTTATTCTCAGCCATAGCCTTATCCCTTATGATGCGAGTTCCTCAACATACTCAGCTCTACGGCTCCATTGTATAGGTCTAATATAATACCGCTGGAGTGCATCAATAAGATCAGGACTTACCTGTTTCTCTGTATCATTTAAAACTCCATAGGCAGTAGAATCGGGTGCTCTCACTTCTGTTATCTCAGTCCAAGAAAAGATTAGCAAGGAGATATTTTGCCGTGTCGGATTGCTAATGGCATTGAGTATTCTTTCTGGTTTTACAGGCGAAGCCGGAATTACAAAATCAAAAGAATGGTCTAAACCGCTCTTTCCAGCAAACTTGATTGAGGGAGTAAATCGGATTTTATGCTCGCGCAAGTATCTTTCTACATCTTCTCTAAAAAGGCTTGCTACCATTGGTTCAGTCATAGTCCAAAGGTCATTTACCGCAAGCATAGTCTGAATAAGATTATGCTTTTTTTGGGCAAAGTTATCCGGCGTTGCTTCCACAGTAAGCTCATCTCCATGAAGTTGGACAGCAAAACCATTTAATATAGAATAGAGTATTTGTCGTCTTTTTTCAGTTGTAATTTCAAATCCACTTATTTTTAAGTCTTTAATGGTATAGCCATCATCTGTAAGAATGAGCCTATTATTAGAAGGCTTGACATATATCTGTAGCTGGTCATTGTGTCTATCAACAAAGGGGGTGGTAATCTCACAAACTCCTTTTATATCTTCTACGTTAATTCTCTGTTGAAGCCATTCAATATAAGCATTAACCAAATCTTGACAGTCTTTTAAAATCAAGACATCCCCCTTTGTATTGCCGGTAGTTCAACAACGTTACAGTAGCGGAAGAAATCGGCTAGAATTGCAACGAGGTCGGTTGTTCTTGGAAATTTCTCAGACGGAGATGGAATTGCCCATTTATCCATAAATCCTTCCACATAGAGGTGTAAATGGGGACAAGGTATCGTCTGTCCGTTATAGGGTTCAAGGTGAGGAAATGGAATATTCACCACCTCTGGATTAGGATGTGGAGGTCCATCGATATCAAGACGCACGAGGGTAATTATCCTCTGGTAGCGTTCCTGATAAGTGCATTTGGTAAGCCTGATGCTTCCTCTGTTTATATCTATCAAGAAAGATTCCCTTTCGTCCACAGAGATAATAGGAATAGTTAATATTTCGCCAGCCGGAGGGAAATTATACACTTCTTTTTTGGCGAGTTTCTTTCGCATATCGATTAAAGCATCTGCCTCAGACTGAGTAAGCATTCTTATTTACCCCTTTACTGCCATACTCATAGATTGCTTCTCTAACTTTATTTAAACCCTCAAAAGCTAGCTGTTCACCTTTGGTCTCTACAATTTCATACTTTAATCTATCAGGGTTTAGCCCTTCAATCCTTCTCATCTCCTTTTCCTTCTCTTCATCTTTGAAGCGCTCTGCTTTTACCTCCACAATTATTATTTTCCCACTTTTTCTTCTTATCAGGAAATCAGGTGCATAGTTATGATACCTGCCATCTTTAGCCTTATATTCAAAGAGAAAGTCTGTCTTATTGGGGTCATCCATACCACCGGTATAATAGATGTCTTCAACATCTGCCGGGTCTTCGTTCAAGTTTTCAAGAAGCCAGGTAAAAAATTCCTTCTCAGGAGAAGAATCGAATTTATAGGGATTATAGTGGAAGCCGAAGTCTCTCTTAAATTTATCTTTAAACTCATCCCACTTTAATAGGTATTTCTCCTTGTCTTTATGATAGACTATCTCGGTTACATATATACTCTTGCCGTCTTTTTCCTCCTTATTGAAGCCCTCGGGTCTTATGAGAGCAAGGGCAAATTCTACCTCTTCCTCTTTTATTTCGTAGTTTCGCACTTGCTCTTCTATTTGCCTTTTAAGTTCAATGGCATCGCTTTCAGGAATCTCGCCTTCGGGATACAACTCCTTCAATTTGTCGTATATTAACATAAGGGGTAGGCGATAAAGGCTTGATAGTTCCACAGCAAAGGTATAACTATCCACGAAATCTTCAATAATTTCTATCTCCTCTTCTCTTACAAAAATTAAGACTCCCTTCCTCTGAGGAATGTCATCAAGGCTATGGATAGTCTTTCTAAACTTCTCTTTTTCTCCTTCAATCTTCTTAAACTCCATTTGACTAATATCTGACAGCACTTCTTTAGGCAGAACTTTTCGAATCTTCTTTTTGAGTAAAACAGGTGGTATTTCTACTTTCCTCAAAATTAGTCTATCCTCTCTCATATCTTGTGAAGTTCTATTTAAATCTTCAAGAGTTTCACCATAGGTCTCTTTAAGTTGGGCGTCTAAAATTCCGACATTATCTTTGGAAAGGTATATTTTTGCCTTGTGTATATTGCCGGGAGTTTGCCTGAGGCAGCGGGAGGTGGCTTGAAGGCAAAAGTTATTACTTGCTGTCAGTTTGCGTGCTAAGGCAGTAGAAAAGAGGGATAAGCAGTTCCATCCCTCAGTCCCTTTATTAACAAGAAGAAATATGCGATAAGGTAGGTGAGGGTCATTTATTCGGTTATCAAATAAATCCTTAACCTCTTGTTTTGACTCATTATGGACTTCTAAAATAACAGAAGGGTCTAAACCGAGTTCTATTAAGTTTTTCTCAACAACTGGTTTGGCATTCTTTAAATCCTCTATTTTGGGGAAATATATTGCCAGTTTAGAAGGACTGCCGTCATAGATTTTTACATCTTTATAATTCTTGAAGAAATCGGCGATAATATCTTTTAGGAAATCTTTGTCGGTTACTTCTGGATAAGATACAATATTGCCCCGGACTTCTTTCAATATTCCATCTTTTATTCCTTGTGATAGCCCATACCAATAAATAACATCTTTAAGGATCTGCCTTTTATAATATGGGGTTCCCGTGGTGTTTATCACAACTAAAACATTTGTCTTTTCTGACAGATAATTAACTGTTTGTCTCACTCTCTTCAGTTCTTCACCGAGTGCCAGTCCATAGGTATGGTGTGCTTCATCAGAAAAGATAGCAAGATTTGGAAGCGAGGCAATTGTTTGCAATCTCTGATTGGCTATCGCCTCCTTTACCTCATCTTCCCGGGATGGGTCAACAAATAAATCTCTAATTAGGGATTTGGTTATTGAGTGTTTTTGTATTCTAATCTTTTCGGTATTGGTTACTACGATATTAAAACTTGAGCCTTTGATTATCGGGATGTCTTTTTCGCCATCGCGGGTATAGGTAAATTTTGTGGTAGTTATGAACTGCTTATAAAGCCTTTCAGGCAATATTTTTTCATAGGGAACATCCGATAACTCCTTTAATGCTCCTAATATTGTCTTACCCGGCGCAAATACTAGGGCATTTTTGACGAAGTTATTCTCTGGATATTCAAGAGCCATTGCAAATTCAGTAGCGATAATTGTGCCGATCAAGATGGTCTTACCTGCTCCCATTGCCAAAGCTAGGATATAACTGGGATATTCAAGGGTCAAAGTTTCCCTTACAGTCTCAAGTCCATGCCTCTTTACAAACTCATCATTTGTCCTTATCTGGTCAATTATCCTGTCTGTGCCACCTGTTAAAGCCAGTCCTAAAATTTCCTGATTCTCGGTGGGTATTCCGAGGACTTTCAGAAAATCTAAAGGATTAGGATACAATCTATTATGGAGTTCAAAAATGTGAGGGGTTTTCTCCACAAGTCTTAAATACCAGTAAGTTTCAAGGGCTTCAAACTGGGCTTTTCGTAAGTAGGGCAAGTTCTGAGTTTCAGGATTTTGATTGTAATTGAAAATCTCAGAAATAACGGGATAATCTGAGGTATAATTAGATTTTTCCCATTCAGCAACTTTTGATTTTAGTATGCTATGCAAGGCCATTGTAAATTAGCCTCCAATTTTTGAGGCCGCCATTTCGTCATAACAGAATATACCTGCATCTAGCCTGCCCTTTCAAGGTATGCGCCAGTGCGAGTATCAACACGGACGATGTCTCCCTTGTCTACGAAGAGAGGGACCTGAATGGTGATTCCTGTTTCCAGCTTGGCTGGCTTGTTCGCCGCAGTTGCTGTATTACCTCTGAAGCCAGGGTCGGTTTCCACAACCTCAAGCTCCACAGAGTTGGGAAGCTCCAGGTTTATCGGTTCATCCTTGTAGGTAAGTATGTCTAGAGACATACCTTCCTTGAGGTAGTTGATGGCATCGCCGACCTGCTTACCACTGAGCGTGGACTGTTCGAAGCTTTCCGAGTCCATGAAGTAGTATAGGTCGCCATCGTTGTAAAGGAATTGCACCGTGTTGCGGTCCAATCTGGCTCGAGGAAACTTCTCGCCTGCCTGGAAGGTGCGCTCGATGGTGTGCCCTGCTCGAATATCGCGGAGCTTGAGCCTGACCTGAGCGCTGCCTCGCCCTACCTTGATATGTTGCCAGTCGATTATTTGGTAAAGCTCACCGTCCAGCTCGATGGTTATCCCCTTCTTTAGCTCACCAGTGCTGATCATTTCTTCGCCCTCTTTTCGAACTAGGCCTGGATTCTTATTGTGAAGCTTTATGGCTGTCGCAAGCCTCTTTGGTAAGTCAACCTGTCTTCTTCGCTTTGGAGAGCACCCTCGTTTTGCCATTCTCCAGAACCGCCGTATCCTCGATCCTCACCCCGCCCCAGCCGCTGATATAAATACCCGGCTCGATGGTGAATACCATGCCTTCGGTGAGAATATCCTTAGAGCCTTTCCCCAGACGAGGCTGTTCATGGGGAGCAAGGCCAACTCCGTGTCCCAGTCCATGTCCAAAATTATCCCCATAGCCTCCCTGTTCGATGACCGTCCTGGCGAGCCCATCTGCCTCCTCTCCACTCATCCCCGCCTCGACAGCGGCGATAGCGGCAAGCTGGGCGCGAAGAACTAGATGATATATTTTACCAAAAACCTCGTCCTGGTTGCCAAGGCAAATGGTTCTGGACAGATCGCTGGAGTAGCCCTCAATGCGTGCCCCCATATCGATGATAACCGGCTCACCTTGAAGAATGGTGCGCTCGGTGGGTTTGTGGTGGGCGAGGGCGGCATTTGGCCCCGAGGCTACGATAATCTCGAAGGGCATGGGTTCGCTGCCATTTTGGCGCATTGCTTTCTCCAGCTCCCATGCTACCTGCTTTTCGGTCATGCCTGGGCAGATAGTCGAGGCGACCTCGTTGAATGCGGCATCGGAGATTTCCACTGCCGTGGTAATAAGCTCCAGTTCCTTATCGTCCTTTATGGCGCGCAACGACTCTACAAATCCCTCAGTGGGCACGAGTTCCTTCTCACCCGCCGCCGTCATGAGCTGCTGGTAGGTTGAAAAGGAAAGGTCGTTTGCTTCAAATCCTATTCTTTTCGCATCGAGCGAGGAAATGAGTTTGGGGAACCACTTTTGCATCTCCCCCTCAATCCGGGCGATGTCAAAATCGGACGCCTGGTTTTTCGCCTGCTCGGTGTAGCGAAAGTCGGTTGCCAAGATGGCGCTCTTCTCTGATATGAGGAGAAAGCCTGCCGAGCCGGTGAAGCCGCTGAGATAGCGGCGGTTCTCCCCCTGGGAGATGAGGATGGCATCCAGTCCGTCACTGGCAATCTTGCGACGCAGCTTTTCCAGGCGGTCGTTCATTACTATTTTGTTCCTACAATAGATTTATTCCGTTCGCCCTGATCCCTTCGATGAACTCAGGACAGGCCTGTCGAAGGGTCGTTCATGGTTCGACATCCTTCCGCAGAAGGACCACGAACGGTATCTAGCCAGCAAATTTTCATGATTTGATGGTGTGCAAGCGCTCATGAGGTTTTGCCTTCTCTGTTGCCACTATCTCCAAGGCGGCAACATATCCCCGCCAGCCAAGCCCGCTATAGATCTCTTCTCCTTCACTCTGTGAAGGATTGGAAACCTCTTTCCCTAACCTAGGTCTAAAGCAAAGGCAATCGCCTTAATAACTTGAGCCATCTTGGCGTCAGATAAAACGGTGATTCGCTCACTAAGCAAAGCTTTTGGTATAGTTAAGATATCATCAAGATTCACCACACACTGATTAGGCATACCATCCTCTAGCCCTAGTGGTACCTCTACGGGGATGTCTCTAATGGTGCGAGTAATAACAGCTACAGTAATGGAGGTTCTCACTTGGTAAGCACTTTCTCTGGAAAGCAAAAGCACCGGTCGTCTATCAATAGGAGGAGGCAAATTTGCCCACCATGCCTCACCACGATGCATTTACCAAGACTCCTGAGGAAGAATCTGAGTCGCTAGACTCACCTGCCCCTGCCCCAGAGATGACTCCTCGGGTAGCCTTCTATATCCCTCTTTATAGACCTCATCTAGCTGCTCAGATTCTATTTGTCTTAGATATCGTTGGCAGGCTTCTCGAATAAGTTCTGATCGAGATTGACGGCGCTTCTTTGATAATAAATCAAGAGCGTGTAGCAACTCTTGCTCGATAGGAACCTGTATCACTTTCTTAGGCATATTAGAACCCCCGCTCTATACTCCACAATATTTTACACATGATTATCAACAGAAGCAACCCACGCTAGCTCAAGTTGGGAAACCCCTTGCCCATATATCCATAGCATCGTGAGGCATCGTATAAGCACTTACTGCAATGGAGAATTGTATGATGTTTGTGCACTACTTTGGACAATGTGACAGACGTATTTCCCTTGGGGCGCTGAAAAGGGCTTCCTTTTGATCAGCATCCCTTCAGATGGGCAGTTTTTCCACTGCCTAAACAAAGCCTTTTGAGACCGCTGAAAACACAGTTTTTCAGCGGTCTTCTTATACTTTTATATTTCTGCGGCCAATATCTCCAAGGCGGCAACACAGCCCCGCCAGCCAAGCCCGCTGATCTGGCCCCTGGCGATGGGCGCGATTACTGATTTGTGACGCCACTCCTCACGGGCGTAGATGTTTGATAGATGGACCTCGATCACCGGGAGGGCGCTATCAACCAGGGCCTCCCGAAGCGAGTAACCATAATGGGTCAGTGCCCCGGGGTTGATGATGATTCCATCTGCTTTGGGGCATTCGGCTTGGATGAAGTCTATTAGTGTCCCCTCGCTGTTCGACTGGAAGGCTAAGACCTCGACACCCAGCTCCTGGGCCCTTTTTTTCACTAGGGAATCGATCTCGGTGAGGGTCTTGTCACCGTACAGCGCCGTATCTCTCTTGGCCAGCATGTTCAGGTTCGGTCCGTGGATCAGCAGGATTTTCATCGGTCTTTATCTCCTTCGTCTTTCTCCGCTCTGGGGTGGGCAGCCAGATACACCTTACGCGCCTGGCTCTGGGTAACGTGGGTGTAGATCTGGGTAGATGAGAGGTTGGCGTGACCGAGAAGCTCCTGAACCACCCGAAGGTCGGCACCGCCGTCGAGAAGATGAGTGGCAAAACTATGGCGTAACAAATGGGGGTGAACCCGTTTATCAAGACCTGCCTTGATGGCATACCTTGCCAGCGACTTTTGGAGGGCGCGCTCGGAGAGCCTCTTCCCGTATCGATTGAGGAAAAGGGCTTCAGTCCTTGACTTGCCAAGAAGCCGTATACGACCTTCACGAAGATAGACAACGAGGGCTGATGCTGCAGGCTTGCCTATGAGCACTATGCGCTCCTTGGAGCCCTTGCCCCATACGCGAACCTCCCGTTCTTCAAAATTGACATTGCTTACGTCGAGTCTAACAACCTCGTTTACCCTGAGCCCGGAGGCATAGAAAAGCTCTAGTATCGCCCTATCCCGCTGCCCCAGTGGGGTCGAGATATCAGGTGCTTCCACCAGGTGAATAACCTCTTCGCCGGAGAGGAACGAGGGGAGCCTCTGTTCCAGCTTTGGTGAGGAGATGGTAGCGAGTGGGTTTGAGGAGACGATGTTCCCCCTTATTAAATATCGATAGAAAGAGCGCAAGGCGCTCACTTTACGTGCTACGCTTGTCTTTTCGAATCCGTTCTCCAAGAGGAAGGCGATATAGCGGCGCAGCAGGTGGCGATCCACCTCATCCAGCGTTGTCACCTTCTCTGTGCCGAGGAACTCCATGAAGTGGCGAAGGTCATGGATGTAGTTGCGCACAGTATAGGGGGAGGCATTGCGCTCCACCTCCAGATAGCGGATGTAACTTTGAAGCAATCTATCCGTGATTTCCGTGTTATACAGAAGAGGGATCATACCTTGACTGCCTCCCTCTCTATCTCATCCAGGCTGACGCTGGCTTCGCATTTGAGGCATTTCGCTCTCTTTTTGCCCTGTATCACAAGCAGCCCTCCGCACTGAGGACAGGGCTGAGGAATAGGCTTGTTGCTGGTAATGAAGTCACAATCCGGGTAGTTGGCGCAGCCATAGAAGAAGCGCTTTTTCTTGCTTTGCTTCTGCACCACTTCACCACCGCACTTGGGACACTTGACGCCGGTCTTGACCAAAAAGGGCTTGGCATTCTTGCATTCTGGGTAGCCTGAACAGGAGAGAAACTTGCCGTAGCGCCCCCACTTGATGACCATAGGTCTGCCGCAAATTGAACAGACTTCATCCGTGGTCTCCTCTTCCACCTTGACTCTCTCCAATCGCTCATCTGCGGTCTTCAGGGTCTTTTCAAAGGGGCCGTAGAAATCTTGAAGAAAAGGAACCCATCCCCTCTCACCTTGGGCGATTTGGTCTAATTCCTCCTCCATCTGAGCGGTGAAGCCAAGGTCAACAATGTCAGGGAAATGTTCGATAAGGATGTCGGTCACCACAAAGCCAATCTCAAGGGGGTGAAACCGACCGTCAATACGCTCAACGTAGCTTCTGTCCTGAATTGTAGAAAGGGTTGGGGCGTAGGTGCTGGGGCGACCGATCCCCCTTTCCTCCAGCGCCTTAACCAGGGTCGCCTCACTGTAGCGAGGTGGAGGCTGGGTGAAATGCTGCTCGGGGAAAAGCCCTAGAAGATTCAGGGATTCGCCCTTTACCAACTCAGGCAGGGGGGGCACCGCCTTTTCATCCTCGGCCTCATCCTTGCCCTCGCTATAAAGGATTGCGAAGCCGGGGAACTTTACCACCGAGCTCTTAGCCCTGAGTAGATAGGAATTTCCATCTATTGCCTCTATGTCTACCGATATGGTGTCGAGTATGGTCGGCGACATCTGGCTTGCAACCATTCGTTTCCAGATGAGCTCGTAGAGCCTGAATTGGTCCCTGTTGAGATGGTGCTTCACTGAGGATGGCTCTCGCCTTACCGATGTGGGACGGATGGCCTCATGGGCCTCCTGAGCGCCTTTCGCCTTCTTGGTGAAGATGCGAGGTTTGGGGGGGAGGAATTTGTCCCCGTATTTTTCCTTGATAAAGGCGCGAGTTTCATTCAAGGCTGATGGGGCCACTCTCACTGAATCGGTGCGCATATAGGTGATGAGCCCCACTGACCCTTCCTCGCCGATAGATAAGCCTTCATAGAGTTGCTGGGCGATGGCCATGGTATGCTTGGCGGTGAAGCGGAGCTTGCGCCAACCCTCCTGCTGTAGGGTGCTGGTGGTGAAGGGTGGCGCTGGTTGACGAAATGCCTCCTTCTTTTGTACCTGGGATACGGCATAGCTTGCGTTCTCAAGCTCGGCGCAAAGCTTTTTTGCATCTTGTTCGCTGCCAATCTTGATTTTCTTGCCACTGGTGAGACCGACGAGAGAAGCTATAAAGCTTTCTTTCGTAGCGGCCTTTTCCAGCTTGGCATCGATGGACCAGTACTCCTGTGGAATAAAGCTCTCTATCTCTCGCTCCCGGTCAACGATCATTCTCAACGCTACCGATTGTACTCTCCCTGCGGAGAGGCCACGCCTTACCTTGCGCCACAGGAAGGGGCTGAGCTTATAACCTACCAGTCTATCGAGGATACGGCGCGCTTGTTGAGAATAGACCAGATCCATGTCGATGTCTCTGGGATGGCGGAATGCCTCCGCCACTGCCTCATTGGTGACCTCATGGAAAACCACACGCTTTGCGCTATTCAACTTGGCTGCCTGAACCAGATGCCATGAGATCGCCTCGCCCTCACGGTCGGGGTCGGTAGCGAGGTATACCGAGGAAGCATTCTTTGCCGCCTCTGTTATCTCCCGCACCACCGCTCTCTTCTCCTTGAGAACCTCGTACCTGGGGTTGAAGCCTTCTTTGACATCCACCCCTAACCTCCACTTCGTCAGATCTCGTACATGGCCGATGGAGGCCTTGACGCTATAGCTCTTTCCCAGCATCCGGCTCACCGTTCTTGCCTTGGCAGGCGATTCCACGATAACCAGTTTTCTTGCCATTATTATTCTACCTTTACGCGGTAATCCTCTCTGGCCTCTCGGGTGAGGGTATAGTTCATGCCGCCGACCTGCCTCACCGTTCCCTTAAGCTCCATCATCGCCAGGGCACTAGAGACCGTAGCGATGGGGAGTCCACACTGGCGTCCCACCTCATCAATGTGGGTTGGCTCTGAGGAGAGGTATTTCATAATGAGGGATTCAGTGTCAGTAGCGGGAATTTGCTCCGTCATCTCCAATTGCTGCGCCACAACGGTGAGATTGAGTTCCTCGAGGATGTCATAGGAATCTGATACTAGCTTTGCCCCCTCCTGAATCAGTCGGTTGGTGCCGCGGCTCGTCGGGGACAATATGCTACCGGGAACGGCGAAGACCTCTCGATTCTGCTCCAAGGCCCATCTCACCGTGATCAAAGCGCCACTTCTCTCCCCTGCTTCAACAACGAGCACGCCGAGGCTTAGGCCGCTCAAAATCCTGTTTCTTCTGGGGAAGTTTTCCGCTTTGGGACGGGCGCCTAAGGGAAATTCGCTTACCAGAGCACCTCGCTCCATAATCTGGCGAGCCAGTTTAACATGATCACTGGGGAAAACAACATCCAGCCCACATCCGAAGATGGCGATGGTCCTCCCCCCCGCATCCAGGGCGGCGCGATGAGCGGTGGCATCGATTCCTCTAGCCAGACCGCTGACGATGGTAATCTTGTTTCGTGCCAGGTCGCCGGCAATTTGCTCGGTGACCTCCCTGCCATAGTAGGTGGGGCGGCGAGTGCCCACTACGGCGATAGACCAATCATCCTCAGGGGAAATGGAACCTCGGACATAAAGCACTGGAGGGAGGTCATAGATCTCTTTCAACCTTGATGGGTACTCCTCATCCTTCCATGTGAGCGCTTTCACCTTGTATCGCTCCAGCTTCTCCATTTCGTCGTCGAGGGAGATCTTGGAGCGTTTCGCTATTATCGCATCAACGGACCGATTATCAAGCCCTGCCATCTGAAGCTCTTTGGCGCTGGCATGCCAAGCCTTCTCCATGCCGCCGAAGTATTGCTCCATCATGGAGAACTTGGCCCGCCCAATCCCCGGTATCAAGGTAAATCCTATCCAGTATTTAGTGTCGCTCATAGGTCAGTGCATTCTATCATAGTGGTTAGGGTAAGACAAACACTCGTAATTGTTGTTTTGACCTACCCACCCGCCCCGAAGTGTATTACTGGGGGACACCCCCAAACCCCGCCAGAGTGGAAATCCCTCTGGCCCCCCATTTTCTGCTGCCCCCTAGCACCCCCCAAGTTATATAGTTGCTCCGACTTGTCGGAGCGTAATTGGCCCGATCAATCGGGCAACTACACTTGATTTAATGCTTCAGGGAGGCAACGATACATGATGCCATAACAGGAATGTCATTTTGAGCCGAAGGCGAAGAATCTGATTCCTTCTCCCTTCAGGGGGAGGGTGAGGGAGTGAGTGGTGAGGTGCCAGGGGAGGGAGTATTCTGTTTTGGACTGCTCACCCTCAACTGTAGTTCTGGGGCACTCCAAGACACCTGCCAGAGGGAGTCACCTCTGGACTCCCCTTCAACCTATGACATAGTAGAGCCTGTTGCACAAAGCAAAAGTCCGAATAAGTTTCCCCACTAGGCTGCCAAAATGGCTATCATGATGATATCACGTCCCACTCCTGGGCTTAAAACGGCTTTCTGATGGGGTTGATTCCCCACTGTAATGCGAGAGACCATGTTTATACAACCGGCTTTAGTAGGGGCGTTCAATTGAACGCCCCTACTGGAACAGGTAACTTCGTTGGGGCAAGCTTGGTAAGACCGACAAGATATCACCTATGTATCTGAACGAGGTCAATACTTTTGGTAGTCCGGTAACTTGGTGACACGCCCAGAAAGGGAAATGCTGAGTCTATTACGCAGATTGCCTGGACGAGGAGGGTGGCGAGGTCTGAGCAGTGGTCTTAAATAAAGGCTTGGGCTTGCTTTAGCTTGGCGATGTAGTCCCTGTTCTGCGCTTCCCACCGCTTTATTATCCTATAGCCCATTAGCCTGATGCCGAAATCTCTCATTCGCCCCCTGAGAAGCAGTTTAGTTGCATTATGGCGGGAGTAGAAGTTTTTCAGCGCCTGGACGGTTTGTCTTTGCATCTCAAATGGCGACATATTATCAGGCAAATGGACCACGTGGCCACCATCAAAGAGCTCCCAGTCTGAGGGGAACTTCCTTACGGTGAACTGCTTGGCATTCTTAACCGTAGTGTATAGCTTGCTGCCAATAAGTGGAATCAAGATGCTGAGCTGAAGGCTATCGAGGCCTAGTTTGTTGTAGATATCGGAATATCCCTCAGATATAAACATGCCGTGCACTTTGATGCCGTATTTGTGAAGGACCTTGATGCAGTTTTTATTGTCCTCAGGGGTTAGCTTTTTGTTATAGCGCTTCAGCGTTTCGGCGTTCAAGGACTCGAAGCCGATAGCCAAGTGATTGCAGTTTGCCTCTGCCATCAGTTCCACCATCTCCTCGTCCTTAGCGATATCTGCCCTGACCTGCGCCATCCATTTCGGGGTTATCTTTTGTTTGATCATTTGGGTCAGTAGTTTCTTTGTCCTTGCCCTATTGGCGGCGAAGTTATCGTCATAGAAAAAAAGCAATTTGTGCTTAAACCTTGATAGCTCTTCAATTACGCTTTCGGTACTTCGAAACCTATATTTTCTGCCAAACATGGGGCTGACAGAGCAGAAGGTGCACTCGTAGGGGCAGCCCCGTGAGGTAGATATCGGTGTGATGGGCATGGGTTTCTTGAGGCCCTCTATCAAGGAGAAATCGGGGAATGGCAAATCGTCGAGGTTCTCCATGGGGGTGCCTTGAATAATCTTTTCTCCACCGTTGTTAACCAGGTCGGAGATCACCAGTTCTGCCTCTCCTCTTACCACATGATCGGCATAGAGAGCTGCCTCCTCGGGGAGGAAGGTGGCATGCACCCCACCGGCGATGATTCTCCCTTTTGGGTTAAGTTCCCTGAAACGCTTCGCTATCTCGTAGCCACGGGGGGCGGTGGATGTCATGGTAGAGACCGCTAAGACATCGGAGTCCTTCAAGTTGGCGTAATCGATCCGTTTGATGTTTTCATTATAGATGGTGACATCATGTCCGTCGTTGCTCAGTATGGTGCCGAGGTAGATCGGCCCCATAAGAGGCAGGTGCTTCATAAAAGCGCTGTAGAAATTATAGAAAGGCGCTTTTGGCTCTACGATTGAGATTTTCATACTTCAGGTTTCCCTCTCAATTATTTGCGGTTTAATTCATTATAGCATAATAGCCAATGGAAAGCAAAAACCATTGCTAGAGTAGGGGAAGTCATTAAGGATGAGCTCAACGGGCGAAAGAAGCGGAGAGGGTGGGATTCGAACCCACGGTCGCCAAAGGCGACACGCGCTCTCCAGGCGCGCCTGATCGGCCACTCCAGCACCTCTCCGCGGAGAGGGTGGGATTCGAACCCACGGTCCCAATTACTTGAGACACCGCTTTTCGAGAGCGGCACCATAGACCACTCGGACACCTCTCCCAGCTTTAAATTATACATCGAAAGTCGTCATGAAGGCAAAATTGCAAACATTTTGCCAAGGCTGATAGTCGAATTCGCCCTTTGGTGGGGATAGGATTAGCCAGGTTCAATTCGTTGTGGACAGGATGACAAAGCCCGCTACTTTGGAGGTGCGGAACTTTCGTATCATCTTGTGCTTAGCCCTCGATCATCTCTATGCGATAGCGCAGCCTGCCGGCAGGTGCCGCTACCTCGACCACATCTCCCATTCTTCGGCCAAGAAGCGCCTTACCGGTAGGGGAGGTAACAGACAGTTTTCCTTTTGCAGGACTGGCCTCGCTGGAGTTGACCAGGGTGTAGCGCAGTTCCTCGCCAGAGGGTAGGGCTTGAAGGGTGACCGTAGTACGCAGGGCTACTATTGTGGTAGCTACTTGAGTATTAGCGACCACCGCCGACCTGAGTATTGTCTCCAATTGTCTGATGCGGCCCTCAATCATTCCTTGGTGATCTTTAGCTGCATCAAGAGGGGCGTTTTCGCGGAAGTCCTTGTCGGCCGCTGCTCGGTGAATCTCCTCAGCGATATTCAGACGCTCTTTCTGAAGTGCCGAAAGCTCATCTTTCAACTCTTGGTGACCCTGTGGCGTCAAACTGAATTTCTCAACATACCCCTTCTTAGAAGCACCCTGCTTAGGTGAGCTTTTCTTTACGCGAAGATGGACGGCGAGGTTGGTTGGAGTAAACCCCTCCTTTTTTGCGTAGGATAGGAAGGCTTTCACCGGCTCCAGCCTTTTTGAGACGTTGGCTGAGGAAGCATCCATCCTCCCGGCGTAGCTCGCTACCTCCTGGGCGGCAAGTCTATCTATGGGGCGCTCCGTGCCGTACCAGTGAACAAACTTGTTCACCTCCTGCTGAGCAAGCTCCCTGTCTTGTGGGGTTAAGCTGGCGAGAAAGATGGTTGCCGTCTGAGCAAGGGTCAAATCTTGTTTTCCCATTCCTCTTGTTATTCTAAGGGTTTTGGGTTTCCCCGTCAATTTCCTTGCCTAGCCAGCTAGGTCATGATACAATTGAAAATAGTCAAAAAGGAGGCATAAAGCGATGAGATTGTCTAGATATGGTCAATGGGTGCTTGTAGTCTTTCTTGGGATAGCTTTGCTTCTTGCTGGTGCCTGCGGCGGAGGTGGCAATAATCCTCCGCAAATTTCCAGCCTTACTGCCACTCCACTGGGCGTAGGCCTGGGAGGGAGTTCCACTATAGACTGTGTTGCCAACGACCCCGATGGTGATGATCTCACCTACGACTGGACGGCGACTGACGGGAGTATCACATGGACGAGGAATGTGGCTACGTGGGTGGCACCAGACGTGGAGGATACATATATTATTACCGTTATTGTTGATGATGGTGGAGGGGGAATGGCTACTCAGTATTGCTATATCACCGTGGGAGTGGCAACTGGCTCGATCAACATAACCTCCAATCCAGAAGGGGCAAATGTTTACCTTGATGGTGAGGATACAGGGAAAGTAACCCCTTGCAGCATCACTGGTCTAACTGAAGGCGGCTATACTATTAAGCTAACCTACTACCACTATAAAGACAAGGTGGGAACGGCGACGGTTGGCGCCGAGCCGGTTACCTACATCGACTGGACCCTTGATTATGCTGTCGAAACTACGCACACAATGCAGCCTGGTCCCGGTGATGGCAACGATGCCTATGTATATGAGGATAGGCAGGATGATAACTATGGCTCAGAGGAGTACTTATTTGTTGGCGCCGAGGTCATGTATGAATACTATGGGTCATATCTTCAGTTTGATCTCCGTGCGATTCCCTCTACTGCTATCATAACCAACGCTGAGCTTGGACTATACTACGACGGCACTAGCGGTGCGAAACCCTTGGTAATAGGTGTTTATAATGTTATTAGCAGTTGGGACGAAGACGCTGTTGACTGGGCACATCAACCTATTTGGACAGCGACTCCCGAAAGCACTGCTACTGTGCCTGCTGATGTAACAAAAGATTTCATATACTGGGATATTGATGATCTGGTTCAGAGCTGGGTCGATGGCTCCATCGTCAATAAAGGGGTATTATTGAAAGATACCGATGAGAATACAGTGAAGGCTTGGAAGCGATTCTATTCATCAAACCATACCTTCTATTTCGAACGCCCCCCCAAATTGGTGATCACCTATTTTGATCTGGCTCCATAGGCTGTTTGACAGGCTGTTCACCTGTGGCATTGGTTTCCTCTGTCAACGGCGAGCGTTGCCAGGTTAGCTAAGTTGTGATAAGGTTTAGCAAGTCTATTGCATGAAGGAGGTACAAGGTCATGAAACTACCTAGATGGACTCAATGGGCGGTTCTAGTACTCGTCGGAGTGGCGTTGCTTTTCGCTGGCGCCTGCGGACCTGGCAACAATCCTCCGCAGATTACCAGCCTTGATGCCGATCCTCCGAGCGTGGCTCCAGGGGAGATCACTACTCTAACCTGCGTCGCTAGCGATCCAGATGGTGACACTCTTACGTATAGCTGGAGATACAGCGGTCCCTGTGAGGCAACAATCCTGGGGACAAATAGTACGGTTGACTGGACAGCGGCGGGTGCGTTGGGAACATATACAGTGACCGTGACCGTTGATGATGGCAGAGGGGGAACAGCCGAAGGAAGTTGCTCTGTCACCGTTGCTGTTGTGGCAACAGCAGGCTCGATCGATGTAAAGTCGAGCCCTACAGGGGCGATGGTTTACATCGATGGGACAGATACGGGAAGCATAACCCCTTACGTCATCGCCGATGTACCTGGGGGCGACCATACGATTAAGCTCGCGCTAACCGAGTACAAAGACAAAGAAGGAACGGTGACGGTAAATGCTGGCGAGACCACGTACATTAACTGGGAACTCGACCCTGCCCCACCGCAGACGGTCACTTTCCAGCCGGATGACATCGAGGGCAAGGATGCACTGGTCATGAGCACAGATCCAACAACCAACGAGGGAAGTCTGCCCTTCCTAATTATCGGCAACGATGGTGGCGACAAGGTGAGAACGTATATACGCTTCAGCCTGTCCGGGATTCCAGCGACGGCGGTCGTGACCTCGGTTGAGCTGCTGCTGTGGTACGGCGACAGTTCGAACGTGGTTGCCACAAGCGTTAATGCCTACCAGGTGACTGATGCTTGGGCGGAAAACACCATCACGTGGGGTGAACAGCCGGGACATAGCCCTGCTGAATGCGCTAGCACCTTGTTGCCGGACGTCGAAACAAACGATTTCGTAGAATGGGAACTCGAGCCTGCCCTGATCGAAGGGTGGGTCGACGGGTCTATTGCCAATCACGGTCTGGTGCTGATAGATGCCGATGAAGAGACATGGGGTGCGGTAAAGCTCTTTGTTTCCTCAGACTACACTATCGATCCTGACAGCCGTCCCAAGCTAGTGATCACATACTATGACCCAGCTCCTTAGCCAGTGATAGAGAAGGGCTGGGGGCTGACTTCATTCCTCAGCCCTTCTTCTTGGTACTTGGTGCTCTGGACGACGTATCCTGCTTCATCTTGCGCAGACGATTCTGGCTATGATGTGTTGTGGTCTCGTAATGGTGCACTAAGGCAAGGCCGAGAAGGGAATGATGCTTGGTAGCGAGGTGGTGGGGAGCAACGGCATCGAAGACCATGCTAATGAAAAGTGCCACCTATGCTTCGATTCAGATAAGTGGGTGGCATCTTCTCGTCATTGCCAGGCTTGTCTCCAACAAAGTTACCTGTCCCAGTAGGGGCGTTCAACTGAACGCCCCTACCTACGCCATAGTTTTCGGGGCGAACGGACCAACAATAAAAGGCAGTGATTCAGTAACTGTTCGTGATGAGCCCTTCGACAAGCTCGGGGTGAACGGAACAAAACAGGGGAGTCCAGAGGGGGCCTCCCTTTGGCGGGGGGTTGGAGGTGTCCCCCAGATATGCATCTCAGGCCAGTAGTTGGGTCAAGACGACAGGGAGCCTGAGAAGCAACCATGATTGGAAGGGAGTGAAGCATCACTAATAATATGAACGAGTACATTTAAGTTTTTAGCGCTTTCTGGTATAATATATGAGTGGAGAGAGGTGTGGCGAGTAATGGGTTCAAAGTTTCCTAGCAAGTGGATAATTTGGGTAGTGGTTATTGTGGCGATGGGAGCGATTTTCTTCGCTTTGTTCATGCGCTCTCCGGGGGTGGCGACTGGGTCCCTTGACGACTTGGTAACGCTGACGACAACGGGCTCTGTGCAGCTAGCAGACGATACGCTAATTGAGGGCAACATCGACCGGATAGTACAACAGGGGACTACCGTAATAGCGATGGATGGCGATACCTCAGTGTTGGAAGCGGGTTTTTCTGGGACCACCCTTGACCTGAAGCAGTATTTAGAGGGGCGTGGGGTCGATTGGAGCAAGATAAAGCTGGACTATCAGGATCCCAGTGGATTTGACTGGGGCATTTTGCTTACCACCCTTCTGCCATTGCTATTCTTTATCGGGTTGATATGGTTCATCTTCAGCCGAGCGCGAGGGGCTGGCAATCAGGCTCTCAACTTTGGACGGAGCAAAGCTCGTCTTTCCCCCAGCACACAACCTACTGTAACATTCGATGATGTTGCCGGAATAGATGAGCCGAAGCAGGAGCTCCAGGAGGTGGTCGAGTTTCTCAAGACACCTGAGAAGTTCTCCGCTCTAGGGGCTAGAATTCCTCGCGGTGTGCTCTTGGTGGGCGCCCCAGGCACAGGGAAGACTCTGTTGAGTCGTGCGGTCGCCGGTGAGGCTGGTGTCCCCTTCTTCTCCATAAGTGGTAGCGAGTTTGTGGAGATGTTTGTCGGAGTGGGTGCTTCCAGAGTGAGGGACCTCTTCGAGCAGGCCAAACGCAATAGCCCTTGTATTGTTTTTATCGATGAGATAGACGCTGTGGGACGTCATCGTGGAGCTGGGATTGGTGGCGGTCATGATGAAAGGGAGCAGACCTTGAATCAGATCCTGGTGGAGATGGATGGTTTCGATTCCTCTACCAATGTCATTGTTCTTTCGGCGACTAACCGCCCTGACATCTTGGACCCGGCGCTACTGCGCCCCGGTCGCTTTGACCGCCAAGTGGTGATCGACCGACCCGATATTAAGGGGCGCAAGGCAATTCTGGAGGTGCATAGCAAGGGCAAGCCTTTGGATGAGTCAGCTAGTCTGGAGACTGTTGCTAAGCAGACGCCGGGGTTTTCTGGCGCTGATCTGGCTAACTTGGTAAACGAGGCGGCCATCCTCGCAGCGAGACGTGGTAAGAAGACAATTGGCCTTCTGGAGTTGGAGGAGTCTATAGATCGGGTGATCGCTGGCCCTGAGAAGAGAAGCAGGATCATCAGCCCGAAAGAGAAGGAGATTACCGCTCACCATGAGGCGGGTCATGCCCTTGTAGCAAGGATGCTGCCCAATGCCGACCCAGTACATAAGGTCTCGATAATCGCTCGAGGCATGATGGGAGGCTACACTCGCCTGCTGCCCACCGAGGATCGCTATCTGTGGACCCGGTCTCAGTTTAATGACATGCTGGCTACCCAGCTCGCTGGGCATGCCTCTGAGGACCTGATCTTTGGAGAAATGACCACTGGAAGCGAGAGTGACATCGAACAGGCAACCAAGATCGCCCGCAGGATGGTCATGGAATATGGGATGAGCGAGAAGTTGGGCCCTCGTACCTTTGGGCGAAGGGAGGAATTGGTCTTCCTGGGGCGCGAGGTATCGGAACAGAAGGACTACAGTGAGAAGACTGCCGAGGAGATCGATGAGGAGGTTCACAAACTTATTCAGCGAGCCTACAGCGTAGCTAAGGAGATCCTCACCCAGAACAGGGCGAAGCTGGTGCAGTTAGCGGAGGCGTTGATTGCCCATGAAACTATCGAGGGTGAGGAGCTAGAGGAGCTTTTTAACAAGCCTGTCGAAGAGGCTGCCCCAGATGGAGAGCATGTTTGAGGTAACTGAAACCCCCATCCTTGCCGAGCTTGTCATAAATCGAGTGAAACGAGATACTAACGGCGCCGCCGTGACCTTTATCGGGTTGCTGAGGGGCCATTCTTCTCTGGGCAACAGGGTTCTTTATGCCGAATGTAACAGCGACAAAGTGATGGCGGAGCAGCAACTTCGGGGTGTTGGTGAGGAGATCCGTACCAAGTGGCAGCTTGAGGATGTGTCCATTTGTCACAGGGTAGGCAGGATTGAGGTCGGGGAGACCATAGCTGTCGTTGCCATCGCTGCTCCTCATCGTCAGGAGGCCTTTGAAGCTTGTCAATATGCCGTCGATCGGATCAAAGAGAGCATTTTGATAAAAGAGGTCTTGGACAACTAGTAAACAGAGCGTTCATTCCTCACTGCTGTCCTCAGTTTTATCGAAGCAAAGAGTTTCCTCCCCTTTTTGCATTCTCATCTCTATTTGAAAAGCTCTCAGGATAGGATATGGAAAAGTGAGGCGACCAGCCAGCCGATGGCGCCGCATATGGGGAAGGTCAGGAGCCAGGCGAGGACGATATTTCCAGCGATGCCCCAGCGCACTGCGGAGAGGCGTTTGGTGGCGCCCACTCCAATAATCGCCGAACTTATGCAGTGGGTGGTGCTTACAGGAATGCCAAAGGCTGAGGCGACCTCGACCACCGCGGCCGCCGAGCCTGTGGCGGCAAAGCCATGAACGGGACGGAGGGCGGTGATTCTCATGCCCACCGTCTTGATCACGCGCCAGCCACCAAAGATGGTGCCCAAGGAGATGGCGGATGCTGAGAGGACCCACATCCAGGGTTCGATATGAAACACACCAGTGTGGATCATCACCGCCATAGCCATTATAGCTATGGGCATCTGACCATCGTTCTTGCCGTGGGCATAGGCCATGAAGGCGGCGGAGAGGATTTGCAACCTGCTGAAGATACCCTCTACCTTCAGCGGTGCGGTGCGGCGTAGTATCCACATCAAGGAGATCATCACCAACAGCCCTCCAGCAAAGCCGAGCGCTGGGGCAACAGCCACTGCCGAGAACACCGTGCCAAAGCCTTTCCAAAAGATGCACTTGCTTCCTGCAGCGGCGACCCCAGCCCCTACAAGACCAGCAATAAAACTATGGCTTATGCTTACGGGGAGGCCGAGGCGTGTTGCAATCAGCCCCCAAACAATCACCGCAACCAGGGCAGCGATCAAGATGCCATAGTCCTGAATAAGAACCTCATGGTTAATGATCCTGCTAATGAAAATGGCTACAGCAGTGCCGGTGGCGGCCCCGGCAAAGTTTAGAATGGCGGCCATGACTACGGCACGGAGGGGGGAGAGAACGCGAGTGCCGATTACGGTGGCAATAGCATTAGCGGCATCGTTAAAGCCATTGATAACGGCAAAGCCGACGGCAAGAACAATGACCAGAACAAACAGGGTAGGCTCAGGCACGCTTGATCATTACCCCTTCGAGGATATCGGCGATATCCTCGCAGCTGTCGACGGCGTCCTCCATGTGTTCATAGATCTCCCGCCACTTGATCACCTCAGCAAGTTCCACCCGATCGCGGAAGAGCTCGGCCAGGGCGGAGCGCCTCACATCGTCAGCCTCGTTCTCCAGCCGGTTTATCTCGATGCAGTGCTCTCTCATGTGGCTCAGCTCGCGGCGGCGGCGCAATCGGGGTATTGCTTTGCTCGTCTCAGAGGTCACCCTGACCAAGATGTCGGCCATCTCCTTTGCCCTCTCCGTAGGTTTGGTAATATCATAGAGCATCATACGCCTCGCGGCTGCGTCGATGAAGTCCATCACATCGTCCATACGTTGGGCAAGTTGGGCGATGTCCTCACGGTCGATGGGAGTGACAAAGGTGCCATGTAATTCCGCCATTATACGATGAGTGATGTTGTCCCCATGGTGCTCCAATTCCGTAATCTGCCTTACCATTTCCTCCACGTCCTCGCATCTATCCATAAGCTCTTTCAGGAGGTCGGCTGCCCTCACGAAATTGCGGGCGCTTTCCTCGAAAAGGTCAAAGAACCTCTCATTCTTGGGTAAAAGGGAGAATCTAGCCACGTGCTACCTCCTACTATATCAAACTAGATTATCGGAGAGAGGCACTGGGTTGTCAAGGCAATTCTCTTTAGTTTGGGTTGGCATTCTAGTATAATATTCGCTACATATGGAGAAGAGGTTCGAGGTTATCGACCATACGGCTGACATTGGTATTGCTGCCTACGGGGCAAACCTTAGGGAGGCCTTTGCCAATGCTGCATACGCCCTTTTCAGCCTGATGGTCGATATTGAGAATGTGGCTGATGTCCTGTGCTGTGAGGCCGAGGTCACTGCGGAGAACCGGGAGGACCTTCTGGTGGCATGGCTCAACGAGTTGATTTACCTCTTCGAGGTGGAGAATGTGCTTCTTAACAGATTTGAAATCGATGAACTCAGTGAGACAAGGCTCAGGGCAAGATGCTTTGGGGAAAGGATCGATCCAGAGCGCCACAAGATAAAGATAGCGGTCAAGGCAACCACCTATCACATGCTCAAGGTTGAGGAGAGGGATGGCTACAGGGTTCAGGTACTCTTTGATATTTAGGGGGTGACGAAAATGCGGAGGGAGGGAATGTTAAATAAAATAGACGATTATCGGTGGGAGATCCCGAAGAGCTATAAAGCAGGCATGAGAGTACCTGGGCTTATCTACGCCGATGAAAGCATGCTGTCCCACATTCGAGAGGAGCAGGCACTAGAGCAGGTAGCTAATGTGGCTTTCCTTCCCGGGATCGTTTCACGGTCTATGGCAATGCCCGATATCCACTGGGGCTATGGTTTCCCTATCGGGGGCGTTGCCGCCACCAGGGTTGAGGATGGTGTGATCTCCCCTGGGGGTGTTGGCTTCGATATCAATTGCGGGGTGAGGTTGCTGCGTACCAACCTCACTGAAGAGGAAGTCAGGCCTAGAATCGAGAAGCTGATCGATGCTCTTTATAGCAATGTTCCCTCGGGGGTAGGGTCTAAAGGTAAGTTGAGGCTGAGTCAGCAGGAAGTGGATAAGGTTCTTCTGAAAGGTGCCAGATGGGCGGTGGAGAAGGGGTATGGGGAGACGAGGGATCTGGAGGTTACTGAGGAGAATGGCAGCATGGAGGGTGCTGACCCCGAACAGGTAAGCGCCAAGGCGAAGCAGCGGGGTGCTCCCCAATTGGGAACGCTGGGCGCTGGGAACCACTTTATAGAGGTGGAGGTGGTAGAGGAGATCTATGAGCCTGCTATCGCTTCCGTCATGGGCATAGAAAGGGTGGGGCAGGTGCTTCTGCTGATCCACACCGGGTCACGGGGGTTGGGTCACCAGGTTTGCACTGATCATTTAGTGACTATGGGGACAGCGGTGCAGAAATACGGGATCAGTCTTCCCGACCGCCAGCTTGCCTGTGCCCCGGTGAAGTCTCCTGAGGGGCAAGCTTATTTTGCTGCCATGGCCTGCGCCGCCAACTATGCTTGGGCCAACCGCCAGTGCATCGCTCATTGGGCCAGGGAGTCTTTTGTCAATGTGTTTGGTGCAAGCCGCGAAGAATTGGGCCTGGAGATGGTCTACGATGTGACCCACAATATCGCCAAGATTGAAGAGTACGAGGTAGGCGGGAAGCTGACCTCTCTTTGTATCCATCGCAAAGGGGCTACGAGAGCTTTCCCCGCAGGGCACCCCGATGTGCCTCGCGCATATGCTGAGATCGGGCAGCCTGTGCTCATTCCCGGTGATATGGGTCGCTATTCGTATGTTTTGGTTGGCACCGAAAAGGCGGTGGCGGAAACCTTTGGCTCTACGTGTCATGGCGCAGGAAGGGTGCAGAGCCGCTCCGCAGCGAAGAGAAGCCTGAGGGGCATCGACGTTGCCAGGCGGCTCGCTGAAAAAGGTATAACGGTCAAGACGGGTAGCATGTCCTCGCTCGCTGAGGAAGCATCGGAGGCCTACAAAGATGTCGCCCAAGTGGTGGAAATAACTCATGAAGCGGGGATATCGCGTAGAGTGGCTAAAGCAAGGCCTATCGGTGTGGTTAAAGGGTAGGAAGCATCATGGCGAGGTTCATCCGTGGTCTGAGCCGTTATCATTACCACCGACCCCACATGGGATTAAGAATGAACACACCACTCAGGAAGGAGGATGAGTGTCGGATTTCTACGGAGAACTAAGCGGCCTTATGCAAGCTGAAAGGAGATATGCTATAATATCAAGGACTCAAGCGGAGTATATCATTACAAAAAAGGCTAAAGGAGCCAATATTTGAAGGAGGGAGGTTTTCAAAATGGGCGAGCTAATGAAGGAGAGGATTGAGAAGCTTAGGGAGGCTAAGCAAAAAGCAGCCTTGGGTGGAGGGCCAGAAAAGATAGACAAGGTGCACCAAAAGGGTAAGCTAACCGCCCGGGAGAGGCTCGACCGCCTGCTCGATCCGGGAAGCTTCACTGACTTGGGCATGCTGGTGGGGTATATGCAGGGGTCTCCTGGTGATGGCATGGTATATGGTTATGGCACCATAGATGGGAGACCGATTTGCATCTATTCTCAGGATGCTACAGTGCAGGGGGGCTCAATAGGTATGTTGCACGGGTATAAGATGTATAGAACGGTGGAGAGGGCGATGGATATGAGGGTCCCCGTTATTGGCATTCATGATTCCCCTGGCGCTAGGCAGGTAAGGCTGACTGGTGAGACGGAAATGCCGGAGGCTATGGTAGTAGAAGAGAAGGGCGGAGGATCCGTCTTTTACATCAATACCCAAGCATCAGGGGTGATTCCCCAGATTGCGGTCATCGCGGGTGCTTGTGCCGGCATCTCCGTTTATTCTCCGGCGCTTATGGATTTCGTCTTTATGGTGGATAAGACCAGCCAGATGTTCATCACTGGACCTCGTGTTGTTAAGTCGGTGATCGGTGAGGATATCACCATGGAGGATCTTGGGGGGGCGGAGGTTCACACAGCGATTTCTGGAGTCGCTGACCTGAGGACAGAGACTGAGGATGGGTGCTTTGAGAAGGTAAGGAAGCTACTGAGTTATCTCCCCTCAAGCTGTGATGAACTCCCGCCGATAGTAGACACTGGTGATGACCCGTATCGATTGATCCCTGAGCTTGAGGACATCGTCCCCGATGATCCTGATATTCCCTATGACGTGCATGAGTTGATCACCCGTCTCGTAGACAATGGGGATTTCTTCGAGATAAAGCCTGAGTTTGCCGGGGAGATTGTTGTTGGCTTTGCCCGTCTAGCGGGTCAGACCGTTGGTATCGTAGCCAGTCAACCGAGTATCTATGGGGGGGCGCTAACTGTTGATAGCTCCTGTAAGCAAGCCAGGTTTATCAGAACCTGCGATTGCTTCAACATCCCGATAATTGTACTGATAGATACCTCGGCCTATGCCCCAGGCTCAGACCAGGAGCATGCCGGGATAATTCGCCACGGCGCCAAGAATCTTTTTGCCCTGTGTGAGGCGACGGTTCCTAGAATCGCGGTTATTACGCGAAAGTCTTACGGAGGGGGGAACCTAGGTTTGGGCGTTGTCCCTGGTATGGCTACGGATTTCGTCTTTGCCTGGCCCATCGCCGAGTGGGGGGTAATGGGTGCTAAGGAGTCGGTGCGACTTTTCTTTGGGGCGGAGATTCTCAAAGCGGAGAACCCCGAGCAATTCTTGACGGAAAAGGTAAAATGGTATCGGGATTCATTTGCCAATCCCCTGGTGTTCGGCTCTAGAGCGAGCATATACGAGGATATTATTGAGCCAAAGGAAACCAGAAAGGTGTTGGCTAGAGCGCTAAATATACTAAAGGGAAAGAAGATGACGAGAGTGCCGAAGAA
The DNA here is from genome assembly GCA_030610655.1 of Dehalococcoidia bacterium. Taxonomy (GTDB): domain Bacteria; phylum Chloroflexota; class Dehalococcoidia; order E44-bin15; family E44-bin15; genus DAOUVR01. Next base: position 9,126 of record JAUWRG010000001.1, on the reverse strand, counting down.
GCATGGCAATATCCCCTTGTGATAGGTGACAATGGGTGATATGGCTTTTGCTCTCCAGTTAACCGGCATGGCGCTAGGAGCACTTATTCTGATCTCCTTGGTTTTTATGGGTCTATCCACCCTATTGGAGCGGGTGGCGAGAGTCGGCGAAAAGGAAATCGATGTAGCCGATTCTGGAGAACCGGCTTCGGCGGTCGAAACACCCCCCGATGGTGCGGGCGTGCTACGACGGGAAACTCCGCTGGTAGTGGAGCCGCCATTGCCGACGGTTGGCGCTGAAAAGGTTGTCATTTGCCCTATGCCGGGTACTATCGTCTCCATCAAGGTTAAAGTAGGTGACCAGGTGAGGGCTGGTGACGTGTTACTTATACTGGAGTCGATGAAGATTCAGAATGAGATAAGAGCTCCGAAAGATGGAGAGGTGAAGGAGATACATATCACCGAAGGCGCATGTGTTAGAAGGATGGACCGTCTGGTTACCATCGTTTGATGAAGAGGAGAATTTCTTATTTTGATTAGAAAGGATAAATGAAATGGTGGTTAGATCTCCTATGCCGGGTACTATCATCTCCGTCAATGTTAAGGTTGGCGATTCGGTGAAAGCCGGCGATGTTTTGCTCATACTGGAGTCAATGAAGATTAAGAATGAGATAAAGGCTCCCCAGGATGGTAAGATAAGTGAAGTACTTGTCACGGAGGGCCAGTACGTTAAAAGAAGGGAAACACTGGTCGATATCGAGGGATAGAAAGTGCTAGAGCGGATTCTAGACTTCTTTAGCTTTACCGGTTTTGCCCATCTGTATTGGGGCAACGCGGTAATGCTTCTAGTTGGCGGCCTGCTCATCTACCTGGCCATCAGGAAACACTATGAACCCCTTCTATTATTGCCAATAGGTTTCGGAGTCATATTGACCAATCTCCCTATTACTGGACTGCTGGTAACAGGTTCTGAAATAGAGCTCGGTGGTCTTCTTTACTACCTTGGCTTAGGGGTAAAGTTGGCAATATTTCCCCCAATAATCTTCCTCGGCATAGGAGCCTTAACCGACTTTACTCCCCTGCTGGTCAATCCCAAGACCTTTTTCCTTGGCGCCGCAGCTCAGATAGGCATATTTGCCACCGTCTTCGGCGCCCTCGCCCTGGGTTTTTCTCTACCGGAGGCAGGAAGCATCGGCATCATTGGTGGCGCCGATGGCCCTACAGCGATCTATACCGCAGCTCTGCTTGCCCCCCATCTACTGGGTCCGGTGGCTGTTGCTGCATATTCCTATATGGCCATGGTGCCCATTATCCAGCCCCCTATAATGCGGCTTCTCACCAGCAAAAGGGAGAGAGCCATCGTTATGGAGGAGTCGCGCTGTGTATCCAGGCTGGAGCTTATCCTTTTCCCCATAGTCGTCACTATACTTGTCGTTCTACTGCTGCCTAAGGCAGCGCCACTTATCGGAATGCTGATGTTTGGCAATCTGCTGCGCGAGTCCGGTGTCGTCGAGAGACTGGCGAGGACGGCAGGTGGGGCGCTGATAAACATCGTCACTATCTTCCTCTGTGTCTGCGTGGGCTCAATGATGGGCGCTGAGGCGGTGTTGAACGTAAAGGTTCTGGAGCTCTTTGCTCTTGGCATCTTCGCCTTCGGTTTCGGGACGGCAGGCGGTGTTCTGATTGGGAAGCTGATGTGCTGGTTGACCGGAGGGAAGGTCAACCCACTTATCGGTGCTGCTGGCGTTTCTGCATTACCGATGGCAGCCCGTGTGGTTCACGTGGAGGGACAGCGAGCAAACCCTGAGAATTTCCTGTTGCAGCACGCCATGGGGCCAAATGTTGCTGGCGTCATCGGCTCCGCTGCTGTGGCTGGATTGTTCATAAGTTTCTTGACGTAAGGTGGAAAGGAGGAGTTATGTCTGAAGAGGTGGTTCTCGTAGAGAAGAAGGATTACATCTGCACTGTCACCATCAATCGCCCGGAGAAGCGAAATGCCCTCACCGTAGATGTAATGTATAATATCGGTGATGCGCTAAATGCCCTGAAGGATGATAGCGACGTGAGGGTGGTGGTGCTCAGGGGTGCGGGGGAGAAAGCCTTCTGTGCCGGGCTGGATCTGAGGGGGGGAATACAGATTAGCGAAGGTGAGAAGATGGAAAAAGGCGATCCCCTTGGCTACGCCAGAGGGAGTATTATAGCCTGTACCAAACCGGTTATTGCCATGATCTATGGAAATGCCCTGGGGGCTGGCTGCGACCTCGCGGCTGCCTGTGACATTCGTGTCGCTGCTGATACGGCAAGGATGGGGATAAACCCAGTCAAGATTGGCAGTATCTATCACCCGGGGGGTATCCAGGGTGTGATGAATGTGGTAGGGGTGGCCTGGGCAAAGGAGCTATTCTTCACCGGCAGATTTATCGATGCCCAAAGGGCGAAGGAGATCGGCTTGGTGAACCATGTGGTTCCAGAGGGGGAATTGCCCGCCACAACCTATGCTCTGGCTCAGGAGATCGCTGAGAGCGGGCCGCTTGCGGTGAGTGCCACTAAGGCCATCTTCAACAAGCTCCTCAAGTATCAGGAAATGAGTGCTGAGGACAAGGCTGAGATCGAGACCCTCAGAGATACTGTGGTACAGAGCGAGGATCAAAGGGAAGGGATGATAGCTTTTATTGAGAAGCGCAAGGCCGATTTTAAGGGTAGGTGATTCAGGTCGGTGGTGAATCGCCGTAGTTTTTTGGTCGACTATGCCGCGATGGCAGATGTTGCTGGTCTCATTGTATCGCCTGCCGTGGCTGGATTACGACAAGCTTTTAAACATAACCTTTGAGGATGGTGGAAACAGGGGCTTATGGCTGAAGAGATGCTCTTTGTGGAAAAAGGCGAGTATATCTGCACCCTCGCTATCAATCGCCCAGAGAGGCGCAATGCCCTTACAGTAGAGCTGATGTATCGGCTGGGCGATGTGTTATGTGCCTTAAAGGACGATGCGGATGTGAGGGTTGTGGTGCTCAGGGGTGTGGGGGAGAAAGCCTTCTGTGCCGGGATGGATCTAAGAGGGGAAATAACAATATCCGAAGATGAGATGGCTCAAAAAGGCAATCCCCTTGACTACGCCAGGGGAAGTATTATCACCTGTACCAAACCAGTTATTGCCATGATCTACGGCGCCGCCGTGGGCGCTGGTTGCGATTTGGCTGCGGCCTGTGACATTCGCGTCGCTGCTGATACGGCAAGGATGGGGATAAACCCGGTTAAGATGGGCAGTGTCTACTGGCCTGTTGGTACCCAGTGCTTAGTCAATATTGTAGGCGTGGCCTGGGCAAAGGAGCTATTCTTCACTGGCAGGTTCATCAATGCCCAGTTGGCAAAGGAGATTGGCCTGGTGAATCATGTGGTTCCAGCAGAGGAATTGCTCGCAAAAACCTATGCCTTAGCTCAAGAGATCGCCGAGAACGGGCCGCTTGCGGTGAGCGCCACCAAGGCTATCTTCAACAAGCTCCTGAAGCAGCGGAGGATGAGCGCTGAGGATGAGGCTGAGATGATGGCTCTCATAAACAAAGTGGAGAGTGGTGAGGACCGGAAGGAGGGGATGATAGCTTTTATCGAGAAGCGCAAGCCCGATTTTAAGGGGAGGTGATTTGGTGGATGGCAGACTATGTTTTCCGTTACAAACTCGATAGCAACAAAACTCCAGTGTTTAGGGATCCCCTCTTGGAGATGATAAGAGCGCAACTGGAGAATATCTTGGCCGTTGTTATCCCTGTGGAGGGGCAGCGTGAGGTGAAGCTTGATGGGTTCAAGCTGCTCCGGGATCGCAGGACTACACACAAGATTTTTCCCCAAGAACAGGAATCATCGGATTTCTTCGAAGAACGTCCGCTTTAATAGTGGCTGAGGGGTGCGGTATGAATTCCTTTCAAGATATCAGGAATGCCTCTTTATACGAACCAAGGATAGAGCTCATCAAAAAGCAACTGGAGAGCTTCCTATCAGTGGTCGACCTCGAGAAGAATGGGGAGGTGGTCGAGGTGGATGGCTTCCGGCTGAAGAATCTGAAGGATTGGCTTTCCCCCTCTGCTTGTGACCCTAGCGAGATCTTTGGCTATGCAGGGTCAAGGTGTAACTGCGATTGCATCTTCTGCTGCAACAAGGGTAATCCTCCCTCATTAGCCTTGGGCAATTTGCGGAGGCCACCAGCCGAAGAATTTGAGGAGATGAGGACAAGACTGGACTATTTCTTTCCCAAGCAGGGCTCCTGCTTATTCCCAAGCTTGGGTGACATTTATGAGGTAATGATGCATCCCCATTTCTTGGAGGTGCTTCAGTTACTCCGGCAGAAGAGCTCGAAGGTGTTTCGCATAACCACAAATGGGGAGTCTCTGACCTCTGAAATCATCTCTCAATTGGAGAGGTTAAAGCCAGTATATCTTTATCTCTCCCTTAATAGTGTCTGCCCGTCGCGCCGCACAAGGTTGATGAAAGGCAAAAACCCGCAGGTCGCTATTGATTCCTTGCCCTTGCTTAGAGAGGCTGGGATTCCCTATGCTCTGGTCATCGTTCCCTGGCCTGTAGATTCCCTTTGTGAAATGCTTGACGACCTGTCAAACACCGTGGCTTACGCTGACCACAACGACGCTCATCTGGTGGAGGTCAACCTTCCCGGCTACTCCACGTACTTCTCTCAGGAGAAGCTCTTTGACCTCGAAGAAGTTTGGGTAAAGGTCATCTCCATTGTTAGAATTCTCAGGAATAGTGCCATCTGCCCTATTGTGGTTATGCCCAGCATTTATGAGGAGAATCTCTGCAAGGGGCGTAAAAACCTGCCTGGGATCGTGGGCTTGGTGAAAAACTCCCCCGCTGCCAGGGCAGGTTTGAAGAAAGGGGACCAGGTTTTGAAAATCGGTAGCATTGTCGTCTCATCTCGACCCCAGGCACGGGACCTTCTTTCTGTCCTTCAGCGCAGTGAGATTGGAGAGGTCTCTCTTACCGTTGAAAGAGAGGGCCGGTCCATTGAGCTAAGCGTTAATCTGGAGGATTTCTGCTATCCCTACTCCAAGGAGATTGACCATCACCTGGGGGTGATTTTCATGGGCACGGGACTCAGGCTGAGCTATCTGGAGAGTTTGAGAGGAGTTATCGATTCCTATAATGCGAAACACGTTCTTTTCCTATCGTCTGCCTTGGTGAAGCCTACATTCGAGCAATTGCTCGCCGAAAGCCACCTCTTCGGTAATCTAAGAATAGATATTGGGGTCCCTCAGAATAGCTTCTTTGGGGGGAATATCTTCATGGGCGACCTCCTCGTGGTTCAGGACTTCATCGACTTCATCAGGGAATATTTGAAGGGGAATGGGGGGAAACCCGATTTGATCGTCATCCCATCATCCCCTTTCAGTTTGGGAGGATGGGGTCGCGACCTTACAGGGAGGGTTTACCTTGACATAGAGCGAGAGGTGGGGATACCGGTGGAGCTTTTAGAGTGCAGCACGATTTTTGACTAGATATTAAAGGGGAGGGCGACAGGGATGGTATCATGCTGACGGTCTGCCAAGTATCGTCGCGGCAGGAAGGACACAAATCGCTACTTTGTTGGATATCAATTCGATTTCGGAGAGCCTGACTACAGGCTATAGAAAGTCCAGCAAATAGGTTCTGAAAAATTGGCGATTTGCGAGAACTTAACTAAAGGACTCGCTGCAAATAATCCTTGATATGGGCTGCTCCTCAGTATGCAAGTTCCTTCGGTCCAACCATTCCCGCATGTTGTGTTGGGAATAAATGTCCCTTAATACTTCAAACAGGTTCTGCCCCATGATTCCATTTCGTCGGCTCCTGTTCAGCTCTTTATTAACCGCCATGGTCACTGGCCCTCGGAATGCTTTCTCCAAAATGTTAATTTGGGCCTTCAGATTCTCATCTTCGGTCGTACTGAACATGACACGTAATTCCCGAAGCACATAACGTTGCCCCTGACTTAGAGAAAGGGTATGCTCACGTTCAGCCTGACGATGCTTGAACTCTTCTGAAAACTGGCGTTTCACTCTCATAACAGCGGTGTTATAGCCCTCTGGTAATTTTTGGCCCTCAAGAGCTGGCCCACATTTAATAGTACCAAGGATACGTGGGATATCCCTAGTTATGATATTGCCTGCCTCATCTAAATGAAACAATTGTTGGTAGTTTCCTGCCTGACAAAAGACATAAAGCCCCTTGCTCTTAGACGATTTGGCAGTACGGATGCCATCCCTCAGGTTAGAAATTCGCTCGTACTCTTCGGGTTTTTCTCCTTTGAGTTGCCTCAATATTTCTTCGGCTTCGTTGAGGTCCACAAATTCATCTTCCTCATCTTCAAACAGGCTTAGTTGACCTCCCTTTTTCTCATAAATGGCATACATGGCCTCTTCATTAAGTTGTTCCGTATGGTCTAGAATGGCGGAGTCTTCCCCGATAGTATCGTGGATTTCCTGAATACGGTTATGCAGCTTTTGTTTTAATCCCAAATTGCGCTCAATGCCAGTTTCAGGAAGGAAGTTATAGCCATAAATTACATCGTAGTCTGAGCCAATACGGTCAATTCGCCCGAACCGCTGGATAAGACGCACCGGGCTCCAGTGTAAGTCATAATTAACAATCTTGTCACAGTCCTGAAGGTTTAGACCTTCTGCCAAGACATCGGTAGCAAAAAGGGTTGTGATTTCGGATTCCCCGGATGCAAAGTGATAGTCCGGGTTAGCTTTCGGAGCAAATCTACCTACTACCCTGGCTTTGCTTTTATCTCCACTGCAGATGACTTCAATATCGTCGCTCTTGCCTCCCGGGTTAAGGTTATCAAACAAATAACGTGCCGTATCAGCGTATTGAGTAAAGACTAACCGCTTGCCATCCTTGAGTGGCATTTTCCCCAGCCATCTTTTTAGCGTTTGAAGCTTGTCATCATATTCCGACGTAATAGGTTCAACCAATTGCAGAATTTTTCTAAGCAACTGAACATCATGCTCTATATGCTCTTGAAGTCTGTCCATATCAAAGTCCTCAGCCTTGTATCGTCCTGAGGCTTGCCGTAGAGCGTCAACCAAATCCTGCTCCTCTGCCTGGTTTGGCTCGTAGAGAATATCCTGTGCAGCATCACCTGCAGGCACTATACCTTGTAGCAATGCCTCTAGAAATCGTTCATGTGTAGTTAGAAGTCTCCGTATTGTCTCTCTGAAAGCATATACGCTGGATTCAAAGCGTTTAAAAAGTAATACTCGGATCAAGCCACGAAGGTTTGCGCCCGCGTGTTGAAGATTGGTATAAGGCTCTTGCCTCTGTTTACTCTTCACAACGTAATTCCAGAGACCGTAACGAGCATAAGTAAGTTCGTTTACCGGGGGTTTAATCGGCTGACCCTTTTGGGACTTACCCAGGTAACCGCGTATTTCATGGTAGAGCCCTTGATAGGTTTCCTCAATGCTGTACTCGATGGTTTCAAGTTCTCTTTTAGGGAAGAATTGATGTCGTCCGCCCACGAGTACATATGCTCTTCGATGGCCATCCAGATATTCTCTGAAACGAGAGGGATCAACTGGCTGATGTGTTACTGAATCAAACCCATACCATCGTAAGATATGGTTACGAGTACGCCTGATAAGGATATTGGCAAGCAAGTCCGGTAACTTCTTTTCCCCTTTCTCAATAAGGCGGAAATACTGTCTCAGGTCTGGCGGGTCGATAGGCAAGTCGGTCTTGTCGTCTTGATGGAAGAGTTTAATCTGGTGGTACACGTCCCACGCGCTCTTGTTGCGTGGCGTAGCCGTGAGAAAGCAGCAGCGTTTACCAGTACTTAAGAATCGCTGCATTACCTTATAACGCTGTGTGTCGGAGTAGCGAAAGTTATGGCTTTCGTCAATCAGTATAAGGTCCCTTTCACGGTAGATGACGTCCCTTAGAAGAATGTCAGAGGTACCATCATCATCCTCATGCAAGTAGCCCATTGAGAGCACACGTGCGTTCAGCTCATATAATTCGTTATATCTTTCCCACATATCCACCAGTGAAGCCGGACAGATAATCAAAGGTTTAACACGGTCAGTCCGCTCCAGGTGCTTGATAACAGCTGCCCCGATGTATGATTTCCCAAGTCCGACTACATCGGATATAAAAACACCCCCGTAATCACGAATCATTTGAAATGCCTGCCTTACGGCTACTTTCTGAAAATCTGCCAAATCTCTGGTGATTTCATCATCCCAGAGAATATCTTTGTCGTCTCCTCCTTCAATTCTGTCCTTTACCAGGCTATAGAGTGTTTTCATATAAATATCGTATGGTCTAACGGGAATAACAGCCCAGGACTGTTGCATCTCCTGCATCAAGATCTCATCAAAGTCCTGAGCTTCCTTCCAGAGGTCATCAAACCAGCGCACCAGTTCGGCATGGTTATCATTGCCCTGGACGACCACGTTGAGTTCCGTATTGTGAGTCACCCCCGATAGAGTCAGGTTTGAGGAGCCGACGATGGCGATACCCTTCTCGTGGCGCTCAACAGGCTTGCCGTCGCTATCAAACAACATTCCATAGTCAAAAATATATGCTTTGGCGTGTAAGCGACCTTTGGTGTAGACCTTTACTTTGAGCCGCTTCTCTTCAATCATCCGCACCATCTCTTTGACCAGGGTTTCTCCCTCATCAGTCTGGTCCATCAGCTCCATACTGGAGCGGATGTTTTCAGCAGTCTCATTAGCCATTTGGCGGGTTTCGGCTCTCTTGGGGTATGCCTGTGCCTCGGCGGCGTCTTTGACCAGTTCCAGTCGCCGGTATCCTTCGGCTAGCTGCTCCAGCGTTTCACGGTTGGTAGTGTTGCCGATGAGCAGGCGCAGCTCCTTTACGCCTTTGAGCTTGTCGGCAATGCTGGTGAGACCGGAGAGGAAGAAGTAGCCAACGGCAAACCGTGCCGCTTCCGTTGAACTCAGGATGCGGTTGATATTGTCAACCAGTATCTCTTTGCGGTTGTCTATGATGTCATGCGTCGGCATTCAAATCTCCCTGGCAAGTTCTGAGTGGTTATTTCGTATCCACGCCTCAACCTGCTGGCGTATTTGTTTTGCCAGTTCAACCATCTCCTGTGCTTCCTGCTCAGTAACTACGCCGGGGCGCTCGTAGTCG
>JAUWRG010000007.1 GCA_030610655.1 Dehalococcoidia bacterium | reverse complement strand
TACCCTTTTTGGTTACGGAATGCAAGGCTCGCTTCTTTGGCTGGCTCATTAAACTCATGTCCTGTTTAACTTGTCTCAGTTTTGCCAGTGGGAGACAGGATTATGTAGCCGGGTGCAGCCAGTCAATTTCTCCCTGCGATTATCTATGATGTCGTGCGTCGGCATTCAAATCTCCCTGGCAAGTTCTGAGTGGTTATTTCGTATCCACGCCTCAACCTGCTGGCGTATTTGTTTTGCCAGTTCAACCATCTCCCATGCTTCCTGCTCAGTAACTACGCCGGGGCGCTCGTAGTCGCTAATATTTCGTTTGCGGCGTAGTTTATGAAGCCTGCGGATGATGCGTTCTTCCAGCTGCAGAGTAAAAGAAAGAGATTGGATAACATAATAGTGGTAAGCTTCTCGACTTGCTCTGTACCCGGCAGCAGCTAGCGCTGCAGCGGAAGATTGCAGGGCAGCATTATGCGCCATATCCAGCTTACCCGCATTGCTTAGCCCAGCGACCTGGCAATCCTTTAGAGAGCGATCAGCTACTGCCAGTAGCTCAGCAATTTCACGAGATGTCGGCGTATGTTCCTTTAACCAGCCTTTTTCCAACCAGAGACTGAAGCTCATTCTCATCCCCGACTACGAATATTTTATCGCCTGATAATATATCACTGATAAAGTAATGGTTTTCCGACAATCTCTTATTGAACTCTGACAGCGTATACACCACCGGGTTCGATTCACGGTTCAAAGTCCCTTCTGCAGTTGAAATAAGATCAACTACTTCACCAAAGGTGATATTTCCTACCACGAGCAGGTCTATATCACTGAACCTATTCTCGGTTCTCTTGGCTACTGAGCCGAAGATAAGCGCCAGCTTAATATCTACAATGCGGGGCTCCAAAGCCTTCTTGATAATATCTGCTACACCCACAGTCTTGAGAATCAATCCATGAAGCTCATCGTAAATAGGGCTTTTCCTGTTTGCCTGGTAATATTTTTGTTTCCCCTCTTTAGTTGAAACAAGAACGCCGGTCTTCTCCAAGCGAATAAGCTCACGGCTTACATTTGTTGAATCTTCTTTCACTAAGCTGGTGAGTTGGCGAACAAAATAGCGCTCATCAGGATGAGTAAATAACCACCCCAGTACTTTTACCCTGAGCTTTGACCCTAAAATCGTCTCTAGCATTGCCTACTTCACATTGCAGTCCTTTTTACTGCTATTGCAGTATTTTATACTGCGCAACTCCTGAAGTCAATAATAGTGATAACCCCTAAACACTTCCCGCTTTCTTTAACCTTTTTATCTTGACCGCTGAACGGTCTCTATGACTTTGATTTCCTTGATTTTTATTTCATCCCTTGCAATTCTGATTACATCCTTAGTAACCACATCAGAAGGTCGCTCTCTTTTATTATCTTGTCCTTGTTTGAGAAGATACTCGTCTTCTATGCCTGCGTTTCCTATTAGGCGCTCTACTTCCAATCGCAGCTGTTCATTTCGAAGGATTTTGTATTCCCTGTCTAAACTCCTGTCTCGTATCATTCTTAATAGTTCTACAAAGGCTTTTGCAGCTAAAGGTAAGGCTAATGCTGCAGAGATTATTATCCCTATCTCAATAGGGGATTCTTGTTTCAAATAGTAAACCTTCAAAAGCTCGTCATCTTTCAAAGGCCTTCCGGTCCTGTAAAAGAAATAGGAGCTCCAAGCAGTAGAGCGATACTTCGGCGAAGCTAGAATGACTAACCTATCATGCAAGTAGACCAAATGCCTTAGCAAGCTGGCAATATTCTCCAAGGGAGGCTCTTCCCCCACGTCACCTTGTAAGACTATTCTGAAAGGTACTGTTTCCATTTTATCGCTCATTCTAAATCAAACTCCTTTTATGTGGATCTCGCCTTAACCAGCCGATTCCTCACCAATTCATTGGACTCTACCATCATAAGCATCTCCACTATCAAGACGTCCTACTTGCCAAGAATGGTGCGGTATTTGTTATCATCCTGGAGTTCAGCGATAAGAAATTCAACCCACTTCTTTGTGTAACCGTAGTCTTCGTGAAGTTCGTCATACTGGCAGTACTCAGTCTTACATTGTGCAGGATTATCGCTATCTTTTGGAGGCCTCACTTCAAAATAGCGCCAACACTTGACATGATGGTGACTTACGCTAAACCTCTTCTGCGGTCCCAATGCTTGCGCTACTTGTTCTGCTACATCAGACGGCTTGAGTTTATCTAGATTCGCAACGGAAACATGCCTTTCCTTCACAAGGGCAATCACCTTCCTTACCTGCTCTGGGTCATTCGGATCATAGGGTATGAATTCAACAGCAAGCGAATCGCGTGAACGGTGACTACCTGTGTTAGGAAACAGAAAAACCTTGTAACTGTAATCCATATCGCCAGCGATGTCATCGCTCAATGAGCTACGAAACTTTTCTATGAAGCTGGTAACATCATCTGCGAGAGGCTTCATTAATTGCCGTACCGACTTGTCTTTCTCAGTCTGCCTCATGCGTGAAAACTGAAGGGAAATAGCAAGGCTTTCATTCAAAGCATACTTTATTCCGAATTCTTTCTCTATCATCTCCTCGAAGTTGAAAAGGAGTGCCTGACACTCGCCGAATATCTCAATATCTAGCTCTGGTAGGAGCCTGTGTTCAATCTTGTTGCGCAATTTAATGAAAAATCGCAGGTTCTGCGCTACAGCGTTGTCAGCGCCTTTCCAATATTGTCGAATGCATTCACTGAGATCCCATGGTTTAGGTTCCTCATCAATCCTCTCGAAGCGGCGCGAATTTCTTTTCCGGTAGTATGGTTTTATTCCCTGCCTGTGGAAAATCGCTAGAAAAAGAGATGTCCATGCAATTTGCATGAGAACGATATACGCTCTTGAGTGAAAGACAGTGCTTGGTCTGTTATATGTCTCCACTGCGAGAAGCGCTGCTTCTCGTGCCTTATCTAGCAGGCTTTTCACTATCCTGGGCAATCCTCTAGGCATGTTGTCTACCTTCTTCCTAATGTGCCCGCCATTAGATGCTTCCTGCCTTCGACAAGCGGTTCTTCACCAGCTCAACAACCGCCTGATAGACCGCTAGCTGCTCCTCTTCAATAAGCCTCAGGACTTCGAAGACCACCCTGTCCAGCTTCTAGTGACTATAGAGCGTTGCTACTTTCTCATCTATCGCCTTTTCCAGTTCCTGCAAGTGCACCTGAGCCTGTGGTGGCAATGGGTAGCCATGTTTCGCATAGAGCGCAAGGATTTGGTCTACCAGCGCTACAATCGCTGCCTGCTCCTCTGCCGTAGCGGGTGCAATGGGCAATTGCTTCCAGTCGTCGGGATAGAGTTGTATTTTGTGCCGTCGTCGTGTCGCCAGCCATTCCCTGGCAAAGGTGGAGTTCATCACTGCCAGTAAATATTTCGGTGCGAATTGCTGCGACAGTTCCTCCAACTCCTCACGGAATATGGTGGGTGAGGCTTCGTTGTGCTTTAGCTCATCTCGATACCTTGCTGTCTTCTGGATGGACTTGTTCCGAACACCCTTGAGATAGTGCCACGGCACACAACAGCAAAAGGAATCTGTGCAAATGAGTTGACGATTATCGAAAACGACTCTGGGAGCAACACCACTAACCTTTACCACCAAGAGTTTCTCTGGCACGTCATAAAGTTCAGGGAAGGTAGGGCGGGCAAACATTGCGGGTGCGCGCTTTGTGTTCCACTCCAAGTAACGAATACGATAAGCCCACCACTTCACTGTGTCTTTACCCTGAACGAATGGCTTTGGGTGGGCTTTATCCTCGACGTCTGAAATCATATCTCTAGTTGTGAATGCACCTTGATAGTATCTCTCATCACTGTTTGGTCTAAGTCCCCAACTGAGGTAGCAAACCTTAGCCAAGGGCACGAATTCCCCTACTCCATCTGCTTCGGTCGCATCCACTCGGAAGATCGTCCTGCCAAACTTGGCTTGCAAGGCGGTGGGCAAAACCTCAGCGTTTTGCTCAAAGTCCTCTTGTTTCTCTCCCCAGCGGTGGACGCGGATGGGTTGGTGGTTGGCATCAGGAGTTGCTTTGGCAAAGTGGACGATGGTATTGCTGATGCCCGCCTTGAAGAGCGGGATATCGGTGCAGAAGTCAATGCGGTCGATGCAGGCGTTGCTGAAAAAGAACTCATGTGATTTGTAAGCGTATTTGGCAGCATTGTAAGCGTCGGAAATGATAAACACCATGCGCCCGCCTGTATGCAGCAGTTGGTGAGCGCGTTCCAGGAATGGCAAATACAGGTCCCACTTCTCGTAGAGTGTCTGGTAGACGCCGCTCTTGAGAAGCGTAGCGCGGTAGTCCTTCCATTCGGCAATAGCAGCTTGACGTTCGTCTTCATCTTTGAGGTGCTTGAACTGTGCGTCGGCGCGGACATAAGGTGGATTAGCCAGCACGATGTCGAAGCCACCGTCAGCGAACGCCTCGGCAAACTCAACCGGCCAATCAAACCCGATGACCGGATTCCCACCGTGAGTCCAGGCGGAGATTTCCCCTTTAAGAACGTTGATTTGCTTCCGCAGTGTCAGCTTCTCGCCACCGTGCGCTGTCATATAGGTAGCCTTCAGACGCAAATAATCCTCGATCTGGTGCTGGCGAAAGCTGCCCTGCATCTTAGCGGAAGGGTCAGGGGCAGCCAAGCTGTCGCCGTCCTCTATCTTGAAGTCCAGGTTGGGTAGCGGTGGTGGGCGGTCACCCTCGAATTCCACCGCTAGGGAGAGCCATAGACGCAGCCGGGCGATGTTGACAGCAAAGGGGTCCATATCCACGCCGTAAACATTGTTCTGGATGATTTCCAGTTTGCGCTCATAGGAGGAAATGGGGTCAAGATTCCTCGTGGCAAAGAGGCATGTTCGCAAGTCCAGCAGTTCATGCAGCATGCCCAGTAGATATGCCCCGCTGCCACAGGCGGGGTCGCAGACCCTGACACTGCGGAGTGCCTCCAAAACTGCTTCAGGGTTTCGGAGTTCTGCTGGGTCGTGTTCCTCCACGAATTGCTGTATGGCTGAGGGTGATTCATTGCGGAGAGTTGTTTCCAGATAGCCTTTCAACGCCTCCCGACCCATAAAAGAGACCACTGGCTTAGGTGTGTAGTAACTACCTGTTTCATGTCTGCCGGTAACTAATTCCTCGAAAACCTTGCCCAGCATCTCCGGATCGACTGCAACCTCGATATCCAGTGGCGTGCTCTCGGTAACTGTGAAATTGAATCGGTTAAAGAGTTCACTGAGCACAGCCTCAATGCACTCATCAGGCACAACGATTTCGGGGTTATGGTCGTCCTCGTCCTCCTCGAACAGCCCACCATTGAGGTAGGGCACATCGCCAATCAGTTTTTTAAGCACGCCGTTTCGATTGATGTCTACGATATTGACTTCGTTGGGGGTATTGAGCCCGGTGAAGAAGAGAAGCTTTAGCCGGTCACTATAGAAATTTGTCTTTGAGGATGCATCTTGCCCATAAGCCTTCCATAGTGCCGAGAGATAGTTTGTTTGCAAATCGAATTTCAGCCATCCCTTCTTCTGGACAAAGGCGATAAACATGAGGCGGTTGAATAATCGCTGGGTGAAAAGCCTCTTGCTGCCAGGATCATCAAACCCTTCGATACGCTCTTCAACGCCCTCAAATATTTCGCGATATGCTTTGAAAAACTCTCGTGTTACCGCTTCAACATCAAACGCCTCATCATGGCGTTCCTGAACTAACAGCGGTGGGAGACCAAAAAGATCACTGCTAATAGTTTCCAGGTCAAGCATGGCCAACCGCTCCGATGCTGTCCGTAGTCGTTCCTCAGTACCTACGGTTATACGACGGAATGAACGCCGCTTGGTGCTATCCTCTTCATACTTAACGTTAATAAAATGCCAGCGGTCCTGCGTTGTATTAGAGCAAACGAATAAAGCATAGGGGTGGTCACGCAATAATCTGGAGATGACCGGACGTTCTTGCCCTAGAAGTAACTGGTTATTTGCTAGCCGGGCATAGATCACATGAAAATCATCGTCTTGCCCGCCGCTGGCGAAAAGGATCGGGTCTTCGGCAAGAGCCGTAGCGGCTGTAGTGCCCCAATCCCGTCGAGAAAGAGGTTGATTAACACGCTGATAATTCAACTCGGACCAGAGCAACTGCTTCAGTGGTTCCAGTCCGGTAAATCGCTTGAGTAGGTTATGCACAGATTGCTGACGCTCCAAGTCAACCATAAACGCAATCCCCAATTCATACTCCCTATTTTTCAAATACGACGATAATTGTATGAAGTACGTAGCCTACATAATCAATCCTCATCTTACACCTTGGTGGGCGTATAATTCAATGAGGAATTAGTTTTGGCCAATGCCAATCATAACCATGGGTTAGCCTCAGGACCCTAATGACAGGTTGCACGAAACGTCAGAATGTGTGGCGCGTTAGGGAGTAGGCCTGTAATGTTGTGACCGAACGAGTTGCGACGGTGAGAGATCAGACATTAAAGAGGAATGTGATTACATCGCCATCTTTGACGATATAGCTCTTCCCTTCTACATGTACAAGTCCCTTCTTTCTTCCTTCGGCGATGCTACCGTATCTCACCATGTCATGGTAGCCGATGACCTCCGCCCGGATGAAGCCTCTTTCCATGTCTGAGTGAATCTTCCCTGCTGCTTTTATTGCAGGGGTGTCTCTCTGGATAGACCAAGCCTTCACTTCGTCAGACACCACAGTGAAGAACGAGATGAGCCCCAGTAGGTCATAGGAAAGCCTGATCATGCGGTCTAGTGCTGCCTCTTCCAGTCCCATGGAGGAGCGGAACTCCTGGGCATCGGCATCTTCTAGCTGAGCCAGTTCCATCTCAAGCTTGCCACAAAGGGCAGCAACGTTCACTTGAGGGCGCAGGTATCGGGTGCGCCACTCTTCCTCCAGCGAGCCTGCTTGGGGTAGGCTTTCTTCTCCGATGTTAGCCACTAGGAGAAGCGGCTTGGCGGTGAGAAATTGATAGCCTGAGATAAGTTTCTTCTCGTCATCGGGTAGCTGTTGCTCTCTAATCGGGACATCTTCTTCCAACGCCGTTTTGATTCTTTCCAGAAGTGATTGCTCCTTGGGAAGGCCTTCTCGCTCATGAGGTTTCGCCGCTTTGAGGGAGAGCTCAATCTTTTGTAGTCTCTTTTCCAAGATGGAAAGGTCGGAGAAGGTAAGCTCCATGTTCATGATGTCGATGTCCCTCGCTGGATCTATGCTTCCTTCGATGTGGGGTACGCTGTCATCATCGAAGGTGCGCACCACGTGTAGAAGGGCATCTGCTTGGCTCATATGCACGAAGAACTGACCGCCGAGCCCTTCTGTCTTGCCCAAGCCCTTGGGAGGAACCCCGACATCGACATATCGCACCTCGGCGGCGGTCTTCTTTTTGGGGTGAAATATCTCATCCAGACCGTCGAGTCTGGGGTCTGGCACCTTGACCACCCCAAAATTTGGTCCCCCTGTAGTATAAGAGCCAATGTCAGCCTTGCCTTTGGTCAAGGCGTTGAAAATAGTGGTCTTGCCACTTTTGGGCAGCCCAATGATCCCGATCTCCATTTTCTCACTCTACACTTTATTGCTGGTTCCCGTTGCATGGCAAGCTTTTATTTCTCTTCGCCCCAAAAGGGCAGAAGACAAAAATTTGATTAGAAGGTTATAGTAACGGCAGTGAATCCTGTCGTAAATCCATACATACGATTTTCTGTCCAGTAACATTGTGTTCTCACCGCTATTCTAGGTAATATCGCATGACCTGCTCAAACTTATGATAACATATTCCAAAACAGGCTGTCTAAAAACCTCATTCCGCGTAGCGTCGTGACTCCTGTCACGACGAAGAATTCGTAGCCACAGGAGTGGCTACGCTACCCTTTTTGGACGGCCTGAAAAGATGGTTCTTTACCCCCTTTACAAAGGGGGATTTTAGACTGGTGTTCTCTCGCATAATCCCCCTTGCCCCCTTTACAAAAGGGGGGAAGATGTGGGTAATGAGGAGCTTTCAGTTTTCTATCGTGAAAAGGCATAATCCCTTGGTTATAGGTCTAGTCGGGAGTCAGGTTATGCACTAGAATAGGAGAGCAGACATCATGGGCGGCTGCCGGCCAACAAATCACGGCTGCGAAGCAGGTATAAAATAGGCTGTCATTCTGAGGGAGTCCTTCGTTTGACTCAGGGTAAACTCCGCGACCAAAGAATCTTTTCAAGTGGACGAGCAGAGATTCTTCGCCTTCGGCTCAGAATGACAGGAAGCCGAAGCGGCTCAGAATGATAGGAAGCCAAAGCGGCTCAGAATGACAGGAAGCTGAAGCGGCTCAGAATGACGGGAAGCTGAAGCGGCTCAGAATGACAGGAAGCCGAAGCGGCTCAGAATGACAGGAAGCCGAAGCGGCTCAGAATGACAGGAAGCCGAAGCGGCTCAGAATGACAGGAGATATGGGAAACATCCTATGTTCGAATCAAGGACAGAGTGAAGGGATGCGTTACATACTTTTTGGTGCCGATGATTTCTCCATCAAGGAGGAGGTGGAAAAGATCAAGGCGGGTTTGGGTGATAGGGATTCCTTAGCGTACAATACTACAGTTTTTGAAGGGCAGCGGTTGGGGTTAAACCAATTGATGGATGCCTGCATGGCGATGCCCTTCTTGGGTTCTCACCGTCTCGTAATTGCTGAGGGGCTGCTTGGTCGCTTTAAGGGGGGCAATACCGAATGGGTGGCTCTCAAGGAACGAGTTGTTGACATGCCCCCGACCACGGTGCTTATCTTAATCGATGGTTCGATAAAGAGGGATAATGCACTACTCCGAAAGCTTGAAGCGGTGGCTTCGGTGAAAGAATTCCCTCTCCTCAAAGGGACAGCGTTGCAAGAGTGGATCCAGCGGCGAGCAAAGGAAAAAGGGGGTAACATGTCCCCCCAGGCGGTAAGATTGATTGCCTCGCTTGTTGGGGAGAATCTGTGGGTCTTGGCCAGCGAGATCGAAAAACTGCTCCTATATACCTTGGGGCGACGCATCGACGTCGGGGATGTGAGGGAGGTGGTTAGCTACGCTCGGGAGGCGAGCGTTTTTGCTATGGTTGATGCGCTTATAGAGGGGAGATCTCCAACAGCGGCGTCATTGTTGCACCAATTGCTTCAGCAAGGCGCATCAGCACCCTATTTGATAGTGATGATTACCAGGCAGCTTCGCATGCTGGTTCAAGCAAAGGAGCTTAGTCGAAGGGGGGCGTCTATGGCCGAAATTAAGGGTCGACTGGGTTTAACCTCAGATTATGTGTTGACGAAGGCGATTGAACAGAGTAATCGTTATTCCATGAAACGACTAGAACAGGTATACCATAAACTACTGGAGACCGACCTCTCTATAAAGAAGGGGGTGTGGAAGGGCGATCTTGCCCTTGACCTCCTAGTTGCCGAGCTATGTGCTTAAGCCTTGTCAAGGTTTGCCACCCTGAACCTTCCCTCCTTTAGCTCGGTGATCAACTCCCGAAGGTTGGTGACTCTTCTTTCGAAGAGGGTGGCACAGCGACCGATGTCTTTGACCTCGTGGGCATCGCTAGCGGCGATGCCCGGTATGTTTAATCTCTCAGAGATTTCCTTTGAGAAAGCATTTTCATTCTCCGAACCTCTGCCATTGAATACCTCGATAGCATCTGCCAGTTTAAAAACGGGGCTTTCACATGCGCGAGTGAGTGCAGCATAGTATAGCTCGCCTCCGAGATCCTCACGGGAGCCGCGGTGATAGGGATGAGCGACGATGATGACGCCACCAGCCTCATCGACCAACCGCCTCACAAACGCGGCACAGTGCATGCCAAAGACATACTTTTTGAGTCCAAAGACCAGAAGGTGTGCCTCTTCAGTGGTTATTTCGACACCGGGGAAAATGAGGAAGTTGTGCCTCTTGCACAGCTTTGCAATGTCCTCATCATCCCAAAACCTGTCATGCTCGGTGAAACAGATGGCATCGAGGCCGGTGTTTTTGGCATTAACGATGAGTTCATCAGGGGTCAGATAACTATCCTCGGACTCAGGTGTGGTATGCGTATGAAGGTCAATGAGCATTTGATGTTCTTAACGATAGCCATCCCAAAAAGGTAGGCGCATAGCCCTTTCTGTCTAGCTAGGCATATGTTATCATAGATTCGCTTGAGCGGGCAACTGTGATGGACACAATGGCTACTTCAAGCAGATGCCCTCATTTATGAGATAGATTCACTTTCTGCAATAATCGATTATAATGGAAGCAAGCTCAATACAAGGCATATCAAGAGGATGGGGTGTTGATTCGTGTTTAGGTTTGATTAGAGAGGTGGTGACTTTTTATGGAGGAAATAATGGTTGCTGTGGGGGCGGTGATTGAGGACGATGAAGGGAGAATCCTACTGGTAAAGCATGTGCCTGAAAGAGAGGGATTCTGGCAGGGGAAGTGGATATGTCCCGGGGGGAAGTTGGAGCTGGGGGAGAGCATCAGGGATGGGATTGAAAGGGAGGTTATGGAGGAAACCAATCTTGAGATAAGCCTCACCACCCCGCTCATACCCTTCGAGCGGATCGTCAAAGCTGAGGGCAAAACGACGCTTCATGTCATTTATATCGACTTTTTGGCGAAACTGGTGGGTGGAGAGATTCGCCTTGACAGCGATGTCGGCGAAGGTATCTGGGTGCCTAAAGGAGACATCCCCAGGATTTGGGGGGAGCTCCATGAGGACACCCGAAGGTTGATGGAGATAGCAGAGGTGGTTTAAGGAGCGAGCATTAGACTTTTATCTATTAGCACCTGAAGTAAGCCTATTGGCCCTGGCTCTGGTGGTGATCCTCCTCGACCTGTTCATTGGGCGAAAGTGGCTCCTGGGGGTGGTGAGCATTGCGGGGCTCATTGTGCCTGGTTACCAACACGGGGAGCAGCGATTTAGTCTTCTTCCTAGTGTGCTACGCCCTCACCAATCTGGGGGCATTTATCGCCATCTCCAATAAGATCGATAGCGACCAGATCGCCGACTACTCTGGAATGGCGCGGCGGGCTCCGTTACTTGCCCTTGCCGTGGCACTTTGCCTCATCTCCCTTACCGTCATCCCGCTCACCGCAGGGTTCATGGCCAAGGTCTACATCTTCAGCGCCGGCATTGACTTTGGGCTACTCTGGCTGGTGATCATTGCCGTGATTTCCGCATATTACTATCTCCTAGTAGTGCGCGTGATGTATCTGGGCGCTCCGTTATCGGAGGAGCGGGTGCCCTCCTCGGGGGCACTCCGAGGTGCTCTCTCCTTCGCCTGCCTCGGCGTCTTGGTGCTCGGGATTTACCCCTGGGTACTCCTGAGGGTTGCGGAGACAGCTGTTAGCATGTTTCCTTGACAGCGCTTATCTACGGTGATAGACTTGGCAATGCAAATCACTGTAGAGATTTCGTCGATTTGGTTAGGTTTAGATAAAAGCGTTGTTTGCCACGTTAGATGGCATCTTTCATCCCAGCTCTATAGCGGTGGTGGGGGTCTCCGCCAATGAGTTCAGGGAAAACTGCATGGGGTGGTTACCCAGGCTATTGAGTTTTGGCTACCAAGGTCGGATTTACCCAGTTAATCCTCGGGCATCGGAGGTCATGGGGCTCAAGGTCTATCCCAGTGTCGGGGATATTCCAGAGCCTGTGGACTACGTTATTTTCAACATCCCGGCGCGGCTCACCCCTCAAATCATGGCCGACTGCGCTGCTAAAGGGGTGAAGGCGGTTCATGTTTTCACCGCAGGCTTCAGCGAAACAGGCAAGGAGGAGGGGAGAAGGCTAGAGGAAGAGCTCAGCAGTATCGCTCGCGAGGGTGGGATACGCGTTATCGGTCCAAATTGCATGGGGATTTATTACCCTAAAGAGGGCCTGACCTTCTTTCCTACCTTCTCCAAGGAGGCGGGTAGTGTTGCTTTCGTCACTCAAAGTGGGGCCGGCGCTGTTCGCCTTGTTAACCTGGCCAATGAACGGGGCATTCGTTTTAGCAAGGTGATTAGCTATGGTAATGGCTGCGACCTGGATGGCACCGACTTCCTTGACTACCTAGCTGACGATGAGGAAACTGAGGTTATCGCCTGCTACATCGAGGGGGTTAGAGATGGGAGGGCATTCTTTGAAGTAGTCAAGAAATGCATGAAGCGGAAGCCGGTAGTGATATTGAAGGCTGGGGTAACTGAGGGGGGCGCGGCAGCAGCGGCATCTCACACCGCAGCCCTAGCCGGCAGCCAGTGGGTATGGGAGGCCTTTTTCAGGCAAACAGGGGCAATATCGGTGGAAAGCCTGGAGGAGATTATCGATGTGGTGCTTGCCCTGATGCACTTCCCGTGCCCCAGGGGGCCCAGGGTGGGTATTGTGTGCCGTGGTGGTGGTTTCGGGGTTATCGGCACTGATAGTTGCGAGAAGGTTGGCCTAGCCGTTCCTTCCTTCACCGAGGAGACCAGGAGTCAATTGGAGAAGGTCCTCCCTGAGGCCGGGGCCAGTGTAAGAAATCCTGTGGAGACCGCTCTGGGGCTTGCCGGTGCCTCCCAGTTTTACCAGGAGGGTCTAAGGATGGTCGGTGCTGACCCCCAGGTCGACTTTATCCTCATCCATATTGGGGTGGATGTTTACGGTGGCGTTGGTCTTTCTTCGCTGGCCGAGCAACTGGAACAGACTATGGATATTCTGATTGAGACGGTGAAAACCATGACCAAGCCGGTAGTCGTGGTTCTCTACCCTGGCGCTCGCCCAGATGCGCTCGCTGCCGTAGCTCAAGCCCAGCAAAGGTGCCTGGAGGCACGGCTGCCTGTCTACCCTACTATAGAGGCCGCAGCTAAAGCGGTAAGCAGACTTATCCAGTATAATAAGTTCATCGAGGAAATCGGGAGAGAGCTAGTCCATTGAAGAAGGTGGGCATCCTCTATCATCCAAAGGTCGCTGCTGCGGGGGCTCTCGCCGAGGAGCTAGCAGATTTTTTGCCCTCACTTGAAGCTACTGTTTGGCTTTGTTCTGCTTGGGAAGAGGAGAGGGCAAGGGCTCAGATGGAGGGGACAGATTTGCTGCTTAGTGTTGGCGGTGATGGCACCATTTTAAGGGCGGTTCGCGCTGCCCTCGGGTGTTCTGTTCCCATCGTCGGAGTAAATCTTGGGAGGCTCGGTTTTATGACCGAGCTTGGGCCTACGGAGGCTCGCGAGAAGCTCCCCATTTACCTGAAAGGGGAGGGTTGGATTGACGAACGAGCTATGCTTGAGGTAGAGCTTGATGGCAAGGGCCCCTTTCATGCCCTCAACGACCTCTTTATAGGGCGTGGCGCTATACCTCGAGTGGTGTATGTAGACACCTATATAGATGGTGCTCATTTGACCACTTACAAGGCCGATGGTGTGATTGTGTCCACCGCGACGGGTAGCACGGGCTATTCTCTTGCCGCCGGTGGCCCTATTCTCTATCCTCAAGCTAAGGAAATTATTTTAAACGCCATTTCCCCCCACCTCACCTTTGCCAATGCCCTGGTGCTTCCATCCACGGCTGCGGTAGAACTGAGGGTGCACACTAGCCAGCAGGCGATGCTCAGCATTGATGGCCAGGTCAACCTCGACTTAGAAGATGGGGACTCTGTTAAAGTGAGGCTCAGCCCTCACGTTGCTCGATTCTTGAGGGCTCAGCCACCCACCTTTTTCTACAGCACTTTAATGAATAGATTGGTGCAGAAGTGAAGGCTGAAAAGGCGCGCATAGCCGATATTGCCCAAATTCAAAAGCTGGTGAATCACTTCGCTGCTAAAGGGGAGATGCTGCCCCGTGCCTTGAGCGAGCTCTATGAGAACGTCAGGGACTTCTATGTCGTCCGCAGTGGTGAGGATGTCATTGGTTGCGCTGCGCTTCATGTATTCTGGTCGGATTTGGCTGAGATAAGGGCGCTCGCTGTGGTTGATGAGATGCAAGATCAGGGGGTCGGCGCTGTGATTATAGAGTCTTGCGTTGACGAGGCGAGAAAGCTCGGTATTAATACTATTTTCTGTCTGACCTATAAGCCCGATTTCTTTGAGCGCTTCGGCTTTCGCCAGGTGGATAAGAAAGAGCTGCCACACAAGATTTGGGGGGAATGCCTGAAGTGCCCCAAGTTTCCCGACTGTGACGAGGTGGCCTTGGTTTATCCGTTGGAGAAATAGAGTTCGATGGAGGAGAAGACTTTAAAGAGTGAACGGATATATGAAGGACGCCTGGTGAATCTTCGTCAAGATGCTGTGGTGCTTTCCAGCGGGCGGGAGACGGTGCGGGAGGTGGTGGAGCATCCCAACTGCGTAGCCATCGTTGCTATAGATTCAGAGGATAATGTAGTTATGGTGCGCCAGTTTCGTAAGCCAGTAGAGGGTGTACTTCTGGAGATCCCAGCCGGTGTAATTGAACTTGGTGAGGAGCCGCAGCAGTGTGCCCTCAGGGAGCTTGAAGAGGAGACTGGATATATGGCCGGGAAGATGGAGAGGATTGGCGGGTTCTATAGTAGCCCGGGATACTCAACCGAGTTTCTGCATCTCTTCTTGGCTACCGATCTCCAAAGGGGGTCCACTCGTCCCGACGAGGATGAGATTATTGAGGTGGTATCCATCCCATGGGAGCAGATACTAGGCCTTATCGTAGCAGGCGAGGTTTGTGATGCAAAGAGCATCGTCGGCCTCTTCACCGTTGCTTTCAGCTGTGAAGAGGTAAAGAAGTGAGAATATGCCTCTTATGTAATAGGGGCAATATGTACTGTGGCGGTCAGGGGGTTTACCTTTATTACCTGGCCCGAGAACTGCAAAGATTAGGGCATGAGGTTCATGTAATCGTCGGCCCCCCCTATCCAGATATTCCCGACGGTGTCACGGAACATAGGGTGGAAAACCTGAACTTCCTTGAGTTCGGGTTTCCCAAACAAGACCCGTTCAAAGTCTTCACCCCCCTCAACCTCTATGAACTTGGGTTGACGCAAATTGGCATGTTTACCGAGATGTTCTCTTTCAGCTTAAGGGCCTATGACAAGTTGCGGCAGCTCCTCCGCAATCAGCACTTCGATATTATTCATGACAATCAGACCCTGGGATATGGCATGTTATTTATGAAGTCTTTTGGTATCCCCATTGTGGCTACAGTGCATCACCCACTACCCATAGATAAAAAGACCGATCTGGCCTACATGGAGAGGGTTGGAGACAGGATACACAGGATACTTTTCTACCCCTTTGTGATGCAGCACATAGTTACTAAAAGGATGGATCGGATAATCACGGTCTCAGAGGATGCCGCTAAGGAGACCATGAGTGCCTTTAAGGTTCCGCGGGAAAAGATAAGGGTGGTTTATAATGGCATCGATACTGAGATGTTTCAGGGGTTTAACGGCGAGGAGAAGGAGCGTGGTCGTCTTATAGTAGTGGCTAATAGCGCGGATCGGAAAAAGGGCGTTGTCTATTTGCTTCGAGCTGTTCAATTGCTTAGACAAGAGATGGATGTAAAACTCACCATCGTTGACGAGGGTGCCCCGGGAAATAAGTATACACCGGCTTTGGTAAAGAGGTACGGGCTTGATGGCAGTGTCTCTTTCACCGGCAGATTGAGTTTAGAGGATCTGGTCAGGCATTATGCCAGGGCTGAGGTTGCCGTGGTCCCCTCCCTTTATGAAGGGTTCGGTCTACCGGCTGCTGAAGCGATGGCCTGTGGCGTTCCTGTGGTCTCTACTACTGCTGGGGCGCTTCCTGAGGTTGTAGAAGATGGCAAGGGTGGCATTCTGGTGCCTCCTCGGGACTCGTATGCCCTAGCGGGTGCGATTAAACGCTTGCTCAACGATGAGCATTTGCGTACGGCGATGGGTGAGGAGGGGAGGCGGCGGGTGAAAAGGCAATTTGACTGGAGGGAGGCGGCAAGGAAGACGCTTGAGGTGTATCAGGAGGTGCTCTAGGTGCTCACGGTTAACTTCAGCATGTTCAAGGTAGAAGATGGCGATATATTCTTAGACGCAGGCTGTGGCGAGGGAAGGCATAGCTTTGAGGCATGCCGCCGCAACAATCGTGGCATCGTGTGTGCCATGGACCTTGATGATTTGAGCTTGAGGAAGACACACTATGTACTGCACTACATGGATTCCCAACAGCAGGCCAATGGTAACTGGAATGTGCTTTTTGGTGATGCCTTGAATTTGCCATTCAAGGACGCCTCCTTCGATAAGATTATCTGCTCTGAGGTCCTGGAGCATGTCAACGATGAAGAGCAAGGGGTCAGGGAGTTCGTGAGGGTATTGAAGCCAGGTGGGGCGCTGGCGGTCACTGTTCCTACCTATCTTACAGAAACGGTATACTGGGCACTCGATGAGGACTACTACCACCATCCTGGTGGCCATGTCAGGATTTTTACAGCCCAGGAGTTAACGGCTGCTCTAAGGAGGAACAATCTGGCGGTTTATGCCATCCGCTATGAGCATGCGTTTCATTCTATCTATTGGCTTCTTCGTTGCATCTTTGGGCTCAAGAATGAGCAGGCAAGGATTCCTGCGCTGTACCGTAAGTTCCTTGAGCTGCCAATAACCACCAGATCCAAGTTTGTTCCTTGGATGGAACGAATCTTAAATTTCTTCTTCCCCAAGAGCATAGTCGTCTATACGAGGAAGATTCAGGAGGACCTCAGGTGAAAATATGCTTCCTCTGCTATCGAGGGAATATGTATTGTGGCGGCCAGGGCATTTATATGTATTACCTGACCCGCGAGTTTCAGAGGATGGGGCACGAAGTGGATGTCATGGTGGGGCCGCCGTACCCCGAGATCGCTGAAGGCATCAGGGTGCACAAGCTGGAGAGTTTGAACCTGTACGATTGCAGTATTGAGGGCAGAAGCTGGCTGCCACTGGAGAACCCCTATCGCATCTTCAGTCCTTTTAATCTCTTTGAGTTTGCGGCAACGAAGATGGGCATGTTCCCTGAGATGCTTACCTTTAGCCTCAGGGCTTATCAGAGGGTGCGCCAGCTCCTCCCTGGACATCGCTTCGATGTCGTCCATGATAATCAATGCCTGGCTTACGGCCTTCTTCTCATAAAGGCCTTGAACATTCCCGTTGTGGGCACTATTCACCACCCCTTGCCCATTGACTTGAAGGCAGACATTGTCCAAGCCCGGCACGTTTTCGAGGCGATTAGGCAATGTCTGTTCTACCCTCCAATGATGCAGGGCATTGTGGCCAGAATGTTGGATAGGGTAATCGTGGACTCCTGGAGCTCGGCAGAAGAGGTGGGTGGGGTATTCAAGGTCCCTGAGAGCAAGATGAGGATGGTTTATGTGGGTGTTGACACGGATGCGTTTAGGGGCATCGATGGGCATGGAAAGAGGGCTAATAGCTTGATAGTGGTGGGTAGAACTGAAGACCGGAAGAAAGGCATTCTCTACCTGCTTCAGGCATTGCGGCTACTCAAGAGTGACAATGTTGACATAAATCTAACCGTGGTGGACAACGTGATCCCCGAAAACTTTGCCCCTAAGCTGGTCAAAGAGTATGGACTTGGGGATGTGGTCAAGTTTACCGGTAGGGTAAGCACTGATGAGTTGGTGAGAGAGTATTCAAGGGCAGAGATCGCGGTCACAGCGTCTGTCTACGAAGGTTTTGGTCTGCCTGCTGCCGAAGCAATGGCCTGTGAGGTTCCAGTGATCGCCACTCGTTCAGGGGCGCTCCCTGAGGTGGTGAAAGATGGAGAGACGGGAATTTTGGTGCCGCCGGGGGACCCCTTTGCGCTTGCCAGGGCAATCAAACTGCTGCAGGCGGATGAGCATTTGCGCCGCAGGATGGGCAGTGAAGGAAGGAGGAGGGTGGAGAAGTGCTTTTCCTGGGAACTGGCGGCAAAGCAGACTCTCAGCGTTTATGAAGAGGTTCAATCGGGCTCTAATCACACCTAGGTGTGCCCTTGATGATGATTACATCGCTCAGCGATGGGACCCTGCGGGCGATCATATCAAGAAAAACCAGGATGGTCTGGGAAATCCTTCTGGGCGGTATCGAAATAATCTTGCCCCAATAAGGAGTGGTCCACAATAACGAGATTGGCAGGATTTTTTTAACCTCGAAATGACGTTCTACCAAGCCAATGATCATCGGATAATCAAACTTGTAAGTATGATCTAGAGGGATCTCCCAAGGGGTTCTCGGGTGGTCTCCTTTGATGAACTTCTTAATTATCGAATGCGAGGCTCTTCCGAACCGGCAACTAAGGCTTTCGAAATTGGCAATGGCGATTACTGCCTCTCCCTCTGGCTTAAGAACTTGAGACATCTCCTTAATGCTCCTCTGAGGATCGGGAAAGTGGTCCAGAGCGCCTTTGCATACAACCTTATCTAGGGAATGCTTTTTAAAGGGTAAAGCCTCACCGATGCCGCGCACCAAGGCAACCGCGCTATCGCACTTGGTCAAATAGTCTTTTGCCTCCCTAAGCATTCTCCCTGATGGATCAAGCCCCGCAACCTTCCCTCCGCATTCGGCGAGCTGTAGTGCATCGGCAGCTTTGCCGCAACCGATATCCAAAATCCATTCCCCCTTTCGTGGGGCAACCATCGACTGAGTTCCCTCGGTCATCCTGTTAAAGAGAAAGACGGTATCCAGGTAGTGAACCCCCGATACTACCTCCTCGTCGTCCCAATCGAGGTCAACCTTCAAATCCATGTCGCAAAATACCTACCGCCCAGGCGTTGTTATGCAACTCTACCCAGGCGGTGTAGTAATATCCGTTGGCTTTCCCCTCTAATTCACCCTCTACCTTAAGGTCCCCACATAGTGGGCGGTGAGCTGCCGCTCTCTAACTTTGGGATCGGTGTAATCGGGGAGGAGCATGGGGGCTACCCTGTCAGTAACTATTCCCGCCTCCTCTAGCTGCTTATGATAGGCCTTAACATGCTCCAGAGTCAGCTTCCCCTCCTTGGCTTTCTCCTGGGCATAGGTGGCGGCGTTTGTACCGGCGATTCTGCCGAAGACCAAGACATCTAACAGCGAATTGCCGAAGAGCCGATTCTCCCCATGAACCCCTCCGCCCACTTCCCCAGCCACAAAGAGTCCAGGTACTGAGGTTTCGCCGCTGAACTTATATTCCAGCCCGCCATTTTGATAATGAAGAGTTGGATAGATCAACATGGGCTCTTTTGAGATATCGATTCCATATCGCTCGAATTGATTGACTTTCCCTGGGAATTGTCTCTTCACTGTTCCCTCACCGAGAAGTATGTCAATCATAGGTGAATCAAGCCAAACTCCAAGCCTACCAATGGGAGTAGGGACCCCTTTACCTCTTTCCATGCATTCCCGAATAATAGCTGATGACTCTACATCGCGGGGCTCACGCTCATAAACGAACTGCTCCCCATCGATATTTACCACATTGGCTCCTGCGCCTCTGAATTTCTCAGTAACTAAGGCACCTTCTATCTGCTCAGGGAAAATAATTCCTGTGGGGTGGTATTGAACCGTATGAAGGAAGCGAAGCCCTACTCCTACTCTGTAGCACAAGACCAAGCCATCAGCGGTGGCGCCATAGTGATTAGTGGTCATAAACCCCTGAATATGGAGTCTACCACATCCTCCGGTGGCCATGATTACTGCTTTCGCCTTAGCAATGAAATACTCCTCGGTCTCCATGTTGTAGAGCACGACGCCAGCGCAATGCCCTTGCTCGTTGAGGATTAATTCCACTGCCGGCGAAAACTCGAGCACGGTGATATCATCGGGGCGGTTTCTCGCCTCATCGCGTATTGTTCGCATAATTTCCATACCAGTAGTATCACCGGCGGTGTGTCCTCGTTTCCGACAAAACCCAGCGAGAGGTAATGTTTCCAGTCTTCCATCGGGAAACTTGTAAAGCATAGTTCCAAGGTCTTCCAACCACTGGATAACATCAGGGGCTTCAGTAACCAGTGTAAAAAGTAGCTCAGGGTCGTTCTTGAAATGTCCTCCTCCTATTGTATCTAGATAGTGATAGGCAGGGGAATCCTTCTCCAGTTTGCTCGCTGCTTGAATCCCACCCTCAGCCATTATGGTATTGGAATCACCATGGCGAAGCTTGTTTGCTATGATGACCTTAGCCCCATGCTCTTGAGCAAGGAGGGCAGCGGCGGTGCCAGCCCCACCTCCTCCAATTATCAGCACATCTGTCTCATAATCGATCTGAGAAAGATCGATTGCATCAGGGTCAACCCTGCTTCTAGCCTCTAGAAGATCAACCATCTCATTGGGTATTCTATAGCCCTTGCTTGGTCCTATCTTAATCTCCCTCCGCCCTTCCTCCTTGAAATCAGGATGATATTTCAAAATATCAGCGCGTTCCTCTAGCGACATAGGAGGAAAACCTCCACCCATTCGCTTTGTTTCCACACGTTCTGGCCTGGTCTTTTCCACAACCTTGATTAGATTTTTAAGCTCCTCTGTATAAGCCATAATCCCCCCTTATAAAGTTAACTCTCCACTTCGAGAAGAAACTTTCTGTCCTTCGGTCTCCAATCCTCACCGGTTATCTCTGGTTCTAGCTCTCGCTCCTCATATATCTTTCTAAGCTCCTTCTCATCCGTGTTCATCAACTCATGTAGCATTTCATCATATTTACCATCTTTAATCACTATTACTGCTTCAGCTAAATGCTTCGCCTTGGGGGCAATTTTGCCTCCATAAATCCTTCTCGCAAGTTGGAAAATGTGATACTGGGGCAATTCCCCCATACATCTACTGGCACACAACCCACATTGAATGCAGTCGAAGGAAAGTTCAGCAGCTTTGGTAATATTGCCCTGCTTTAGATAAGAGACAACATCCATAACTGGGATATCTTTAGGGCAAATCTTGGTGCAGGCATTGCAGGCAACGCAGCGGAATAACTCAGGATATAATTTGAATATCTCCTCAGGAACAGGTGTCAGCTCTTCGTAGTTATAGATAGCCCTATTGGCGGGATAGAAAGGGATCTGTGTCAGGTACATCTCGGGTTCAACCTGAGTTTGGCAAGCTAGCGCGTTATATATGTGGTAATCCCCTGGTTTGCGATAGACTGTGGAGCATGCCCCGCATTTCCCATCACGACAGCCGCAGCCCCGAATGAACTTATAGCCAGCATATTCCATTGCTTTCATGATGGTAAGTGTCTCGGGAACCTCATACTTGTGCCCCATGATATATATAGGGATAAGTTTCCCCTTTATCTCTGCTGCTATCTCCTCAGTTGCCGTCTCATTTTTGGTCTCTGTGCTACTCATCCACAGTCCTCCTTGCAATTCTATAATAAGCTATGCGAGGCTAACAAAGCAAACGGGCTTACAAGGTGCTTTTGAAACCATCCCTTGGTTTCCCCTTTGCTTACGCCGAAAGCAAGTCCCATAAGCTCGGTGAAATAAAGGATTGGCAGCTTATCTTTCCCCGACTGCCTTCCGTCTAGGTTAGCGTGACACATGGGACAGGCAACGACGATTGCTTCAGCTCCAACCTCCTGTGCGCTCGCAGCGAGGCCTTTAACCAGGTTTTCAACAATTCCTGTTTTTGTGAGGGTGAGGCTCCCCCCGCAACAATCCACCTTGGCTCCCCAATCGAGCACTTCTGCTCCCAGGGCTTGTAGTAGTCTGTCCATTGTGGTGGGGTTCTCGGGATCATCAAATGCCACGATCTTGGGCGGGCGGACCAGGTAACATCCATAATATGCCACGACTTTGAGTCCTGTAAGCGAGTGCTTGACTCTCTTCTCTATCTCTTCAATTCCAAGCTCGTTGACCGAAATATCCAGCAGATGCCTCACGTCATATTTTGCCTCATAGGGCATGCCGATCAGGTCTTCCAGCCGTTTTCTGAACTCAGGCGAATTCTTCGCCTCGTGCTGAGTCGTCCTCAGCCTCAAATAACATGCAGCGCAGACAACAGCAGTGTCAAGCCCTTCTCTCTCTGCAATTGCTAGATTCCTTCCCGGCAGAGCATGAGAGAGGTCATCGTTTAAGAAATGGCCGGAGGAGGCACCGCAGCAGTTCCAGTCGGGAATCTCCTTCAGTTCTATTCCCAACTCACGGCAAACCGCCCTGCTGGAATCTCCGAATTCCTTTGCCGTTGACTCCTGGGTGCACCCGGGGTAGAAGCTATACCGCACGCCTATTTCCCCCGCTCCTCGGTTTTCTCAAAAATGCCTCTTATCTCCTTAGCCCCCTTGATCGAATGGGGAGGCAGAAGCTTCAGCTTCCGTTTTGTAATCATCTTGAATCCCAGCAAGGCATTGTTGAGGAGGTCTTTTGGCGAGAACTGCCTCGCCCTCAGCATATATCCAATCGTCATCATCGCTTCATATTGCCGACCATATTTCTTAATTGGAGCCAAGAACGCCTCATGAAACATTGCTACCGCCGGCTCTTTGGCTGCCACCCCCTCGTGCAGCGCGATCTGGTGCAAAGTGTCCATGAGGTGTGGTATGTCGATTTCGTTAGGACACCTAGTAACACAACTCAGGCATGAAGCACAAATCCAAATGGTGGAACTCCTAAGCACCTGCTCCTTGAGTCCAAGTTGCACCATCCTTACTATCTGGTGAGGGGGATAATCCATAGCGAAAGCAACTGGGCAACTCAGAGTGCATGTAAGGCATTGATAGCAGCGCTCAAGCCCAGACTCACTTACCTCTTTTACCCTCTTTGAGAAGGCGGGATCGCCTGTCTCTTGGAATTGATCGCATACAAGCTGCATCACAATTTCTCCGGGACGCCCAGGAGCTCGCGCTCTTGATACGTGGTTACAGGAAGTTCATCCTCCAGGCTTCGACCCGGGACGTAGTCAAATATCTTCTGTGTATTTAGGCCAACGAGGCGGAAGATATTGGCGACAGGTACCTCATTAGGGCAAGCCTCATAACACATTCCACATCCTACACAGGAGGTGACCATGTGGGACATCCTGGTGAGATGGAATAGCAGGGTATGGGTGGGCATCCTTATTGTTCCTTTCCTCTCCGACCAGCCCAGATACTTCTCTGATTCCATTTCGAAGGTGGGTGAATCAAAGAAGCATTCCTTGCAGAAGCAAAGGGGGCAGACATCCCTGCAATTATGACAATTGATGCAGGGGGCGAGTGTCCTCATGAGATTGTCTATCCCAGATATATCTTTTTGGGTCTGCTCCAGAATCTCGTCTCTCTTTTTAGTTCGTTGTTCGATAAGTTTGGCGATGGCTTCGTCTCGCTTGGTAACCTCTGCTTCTGGGCTGTCCGTAAGCTCCAGGGCTTCTAGGATTGCCTCTCCCTCTGTACTGGATGCCTGGATAAGGATGCTTTTCTCAAAGTCAATACCTATCAGTCCAATTGTTATGTCGGCGTTCATAGGGATGGGGTATTCGCACATCTGGCAAACCTGCCTCAGGGATGGGTCTTCCTTTCCCTCCCTTACCGCCTTTATGAAAGCGTCTTTGGGAGAGGAACCGTCTTGGGCAAGGTTCTTATAGTCCTTCACAGAATAGGTGCCGAAGCAATCTATCCCTATCAAAACTATGTTCTCCAGCGATGCCTGCTTCAGTTTTACCAACTCGATGAGAGCCCTAAGTTCGCATGATCTGAGTACCACCCCCACTTTCTTTGGGCTAGGTGTAACCTTAGTCATCTGGGAGACGATCCTCGCCGTGTTTACCGGCATAACTGGAGAAAGGGGATTAGGGGACTCAAGCTTCTGGACGTCGCTCACTAGAGTTTGCACTACATTGATTCCAGAAGGAAGCTCCTGGGGAATAAGTAGGGCATCTACAAGCCCTTTTTCCAATAGCTGACGCCAAAGGTTGTTAAGGGTCTCGATCAGATTTCCGTTTTGAACCTCTAATATTGCAGATCTCGTCATTGTATCTTCCTAAGTAGACCAATATGCATTTATGGGGTTAGGCCCCTTTTTCTTCAGTTCATCGACCATCTTGGCCACCGTATTGGCGAACTTTTGCCCTTCAGCGGCGCTAATCCAGCAGAGCCAAACGCGATCATCCTCGAGCCCCAAGGTATTGAGAATGCTTTTAAGGACGGCGGTCTTCCTTCTACACTTATAGTTGCCCGATACGTAGTGGCAGTCGGCGGGGTGACATGCCCCGATCATAACTCCGTCGGCTCCACCGAGGAGAGCCCATAGCACGTAAACAGGGTCCACCATTCCACTGCACATGGTTTGAATTGGGCGGATATTGGTGGGATATTGCGTTCTCGTAGTGCCAGCCAAGTCGGCAGCGGTATATGTACACCAGTGACATAGCAAACCCACGATATTAGGTTCAAACTCGTCTTCTTGCAAGGCGGCCTCCTTTTAGATCACGGCATCCATCACCGAGAAGACCTGCTTATCGGTGAATCCCCTTAGCTTTGCTGCACCGCTAGGGCAGATGGCGACGCAAGCGCCGCAGCCCTGACAAAGCGCCTCAATTACAACAACCACTCCTTTATCGGTATCTTTAAACCGCGCATTATAGGGACAAGCTGAGACGCAAAGCTCACAGCCGCTGCAGCGCCTCTCATTGACCTCAGAGCCGACTCTCCCCGACTCCAATCGCTCTCGGGAAAGGATAGATGCTGCCCGCTGCGCTGCAGCCTGGGCCTGAGCTATAGTCTCGGTGATGCCTCTCGGCGAATGGGCAAGCCCGCACAAAAAGATACCATTAATCACGAAATCCACAGGGCGGAATTTTACCTCTGCCTCTTTGAAGAATCCATCTTCAGTCAGTTCCAGATTGAGCATTTGGGCAAGTATATTATTATCGTTGGGGACAATTCCTGTACTCAGTATTAATAAATCGGGCTCTATTTTCAGGACGCCGCCCGTTGTAGGCTCAATGGTCTGGACAATGAGCCTTTCTCCTTCGATTGTCACTTCTGGCTTGCGATCCAAGTCATAATTAACGAAAAGGACACCCTTTTCTCGGGCCTGAGAATAATATTCTTCTTTGAACCCGTAGCTCATAACATCCCGATGAAGGACAAATATGTCGATCTCAGGGTTTCTCTCTTTTAGACTTAGGGAATTCTTGATTGCCTGAGAACAGCAGACTCGGCTGCAATATGGCCTCTCCTTGTCTCTGGAACCAACGCACTGAATCATCACCACTGAGCCGAGCTCCGTGACATCAAGTTTGCCAGAGGCCAGTTGCTGTTCCAGTTCGGCTTGTGTCATGACACTTTCGCTTTGGTCATAGCAATACTCATTGGGCTCATAGGCTTCGCCGCCGGTGGCAATGATGATTGCCCCTACCTTTATGGGTTCATGTGTCGAGTCCGTGTCTTTGAGGACTGCCTCGAAGTTCCCGGCATAGCCCGAGACCTCGATGACCTCAGTTTCTGTGTGAAGGCGAATGAGCGGGTTTTCCTCCACCCTCTTGATTAGATTCTGGCGTAGAGCTTGGGGATCGCCGCCCTCTAGGATAGAAAAAATATGCCTCAGGTTACCACCTAATTCGGCCGTTCTCTCGGCTAGCTGAACCTCGAAACCCTGCTCCGCCAGTGACAGAGCAGCGGTCAATCCAGCCAGGCCACCACCAATAACCAGTGCTTGGTGTTCGACATTCTGAGAGACAAGGTGCAAAGGTTCTTGGGTTCTAACCCGTTCTAAGGCGATAGCAACCAGGATTTTTGCCTTTTCCATTGCCTGCTTTTTGTGATCTGGATTAATCGAGCAAAGCTGCTCCCGAAAATTCACCAACTCTAGAAGGGAGGGGGTTAGCCCCACATCTCTCATTGCATCAATGAAAAGCTTCTCATAGGTGATGTCGGAACAGGCGGCGAAGACCACACGATTGACTTCGTGCTCCTTTATTTTCCCCTTCACTTGCTCCAAGGCATCTTTTTGGCAAAGGTAGGGAGTTTGTTCAACATAAACTACACCAGGGAGACCTTTTGCGAAATCAAGCATCTCTTCCATATCTAGCATTGATGCGATCTCCTCACCACAAGTGCAGAGGAAAATAGCAGCCCGTGCCTCCGCCTCGCTAAGATCCAGCTCTTCAGGATAGTCTTTCGTGGTTATCAATTGACCACGCTGGGAGGAAAGCAGTTTGGAGACCTGACATGCCGCAGCGCTAGCTTCCACCAGGGTATCAGCGATGTCTTTGGGAGCAGAGGCAGAGCCGCATACGAATACGCCATCTTGGGAGGTTTCTGTAGGAGAAAGCTCCTGTGTTTTACAAAATCCCCACTTATTGAGTTCTATGCCCAAGACTTCGCCTAACTCAAGGAAACGAGGCGATGGGGTTTGGCCAACAGATAGCACCACTAGGTCGAACTCTCGTCTCACCAACCCACCATCCTCACCTATGGCGGTGAAAAACAGATTCTTAGTGGCGGGGTCTTGCTTTATGGTGGGGATGCGGCAGCGGGTAAACTTGACCCCAAACTCCCCTTTTGCCTGCTCATAATAGCGGTAATAGCCTTTGCCAAAGGCTCTCAAATCCATGTAGAAGATCTCGGTATCAAGCTCAGGGTTTTTCTCCTTAGCCAGTACCGCTTCTTTGAGGGCATACATACAGCAGGCGGAAGAGCAATAATCTCTCTCCTTAGTTCTGGAGCCGACGCATTGCAGGAATGCTATGGACTTAGGAGGCTGATTATCGGATGGTCGGAGGATTTCTCCTGCCGTGGGTCCGCTGGCGCTAAGCATTCGCTCGAACTGGATGCTGGTTATCACATTAGGATGGCGTTTGTAACCGTACTGACTCCAGGGTCGAGGATTGAATTCCTCAAAGCCAGCGCTCAGGACGATGGCGCCTACGTCAAGCTTCCTCGTCTCCTCTTCCTGTGACAGGTCTATGGCATCAGTGGGGCACTTCTCCACACAGGCACCGCATTTGGTGCACGAGCCCCAATCAATAGCATAGCCACTGGATATTGCCAGGGGGTTACGAAGGTAGATTGCTTTGCGATTTTCCAGCCCTTCGTTAAACTCGCTGGGTACCTCCACAGGACAGACCTGGGCGCAGAGATCACAGCTTACGCAAAGCTCCTTCCTCACCCCTCGGGGCTTGATACTTAAAGTGGCCTGGAAATTGCCGGTGTTACCATCTATCTGACTCACAGTAGAAAGGGGTAAAAGCTCGATATTGGGGTGATACAGTCCTCGGCGGAGGCAAAACTGGGAGGATTCATCCCTGGAGAAGATGGGCAGTATCTTGCACATCCCACAGTGATTGTCGGGAAACCATCTATCCAATTGGGCGAGCGTTCCTCCTATAAAAGGGCTTTGGTCGGCGAGATAGACCTTGAATCCCGATTCGGCGAGATCTAAGGAGCATTTAATGCCACCGATCCCAGCACCTA
This sequence comes from Dehalococcoidia bacterium, assembly GCA_030610655.1. Lineage (GTDB taxonomy): Bacteria > Chloroflexota > Dehalococcoidia > E44-bin15 > E44-bin15 > DAOUVR01. The sequence continues at coordinate 14,840 of JAUWRG010000007.1, read as the reverse complement.
TAACGAGTACTGCTCCTACCATTTATACATATGCTCCTGTAGCTATGTCTATCATGTCCATAAACTGCCTTGCATTCCAGTTCTTGTGCCGCATCGCCCCTGAGGGGCAGGATGCAATGCAAGCACCACAGCTCTCACAGACCGCCTCATTGACCTTTGCTACCCTCTTTATTGGGTCGATCTCTATGGCATTATAGGTGCAAACGGAGGCGCAAATCCCACACCCGCTGCAAACCTCTTCATCGGGCCAAGCTATCGTAGGCTCATGAAGCAGCTCCTTCCTGGAGAACATGGAGAGCACTTTGCTGACTGCGCCGCCGGTTGAAGCAATTGAATCTGGGATATCCCTCGGCCATTGCACAGTACCAGCTAGATAAATGCCGGTTGTTAGTGTTTCCACTGGCTGGAGCTTGGGATGTGCTTCGGTCAAGAAGCCTATGGCATCGACGGTAACATTCAGCTTCCTCGCCAGCGCGATAGCTCCCTCTCTTGGCGTCATAGCTGTGGCCATGATTACAAGGTCAGCGGAGATCTCAACACTCTTGCCACTCAGGGTATCGGATCCCCAGACTTTGATCTTATCTCCATCTCTGAAGAGCTTGGATACCCTCCCTCTGAGGTACAATACCCGTTCCTCCTCCATTGCGCTCTTGACGAATTCTTCGTATCCCTTTGAATCAGACCTGATATCCATGTAGAAGACATAGGCCTGTCCGCCGGGCACAGTCCTGCTATAAAGCACCGCCTGCTTCGCTATATACATGCAACAAACTCTGGAGCAATAGGTGAAGCCATGCTCTGGGTCGCGGGAGCCACAACAGGAGATAAACACTATCTGCTTGGGGACCTTGCCATCCGACGGCCTTCGGATATCGCCTCCAGTGGGACCCGAGGGTGAGAGTATCCTCTCGAACTGGAGCCCATCGATGACATCGGGGTCTGATTCATATTCGGGGATATTCTTTTTGTCCCAGAGTCCATATCCCGTAGCCACGATGATGGCCCCCACTGTCTTCTCCACAGTGATTCCTTGCTGGAGGAAGTCGATGGCTTTTGTAGGGCAAATCTCCTCACAAGCGCGGCACTCATCACCATTCAAATGAAGGCAGTTTCCAGGGTCGATAAGCACCTTTTGGGACATCGTTTCCGGTGGTGTGATATAGATAGCTTTCCTCTCAGCGAGCCCGCAGTCAAACTCGGAGGGGCAGGTAACAGGGCATTTTTCTAAACAGAGCCCGCAATTATTGCACTTTCCTTCGTCTATGTAGGAAGGGCTTGTCTTGATCTTTACTATGAAGTTACCCACATAGCCTGAGACCTCGTCCACCTCTGCATTGGTATAGACCTTTATTTTGGGATGTGAGATCATTTTAGCTATCATGGGGGCCATAAGGCACGGCACGCGATCAAGGGTGGGGAAAGTTCCTGCTAGCTGTGCGGCGTGTCCACCTACGTAGGGTAGTTTTTCCACCACTATTACCTCATAACCAGCGCTAGCGATTTCAAGCGCTGCTGTTATGCCAGCGATCCCTCCCCCGACTACTAGCGCTCTCTTATGAAGAGGGACGACCATGGGGGTCAGTTCTACATTTCGCTTCAGCTTCTCAATTGCCATCTTGACAATGGATATGGCCTTTTTAGTGGCTAGCTCCTTCTCGTTTTCGTGAGGCCAACTGACATCCTCCCTGATATTGGCTATCTCAAGGAGATAGGGGTTTAAACCCGCTTTGGTTGCCACGCGGCGGAAGGTCTTCTCGTGCATTAGGGGGGAGCAATTCGACATCACAACGCCGTTTAGGTTTTGTTCTCTTATTGTCGTCCTCACCAGTTCCTGCCCGGGGTCGGAGCACATATAGATGTAGTTGCCAGCATAGACCACATCAGGATAATCCTTGACCGCCTCCACAACCTGCTCCACATCCACGGTGCCGGCGATGTTCAAGCCGCAGTGACAGACAAAAACACCAATCCTTTTCTCCATTAGCGTACTGCCGCCTCTTCCAATATAACTTCATCTTGAGCGAATAGTGCCAGAACCTTGCTTGCTGCTCCTCCTCCCTGAGCCACTGTATCTTGGATATCTTTTGGTCCCTGGCAGCAGCCAGCGAGGTATATCCCGGGAACTGAGCTCTCCATAGGACGAAGCTTGGAATGTAGCTCAACCATAAATCCATGTTCGTCAGTGGCGATACCCAGTTTATCGGCAAGCTCTTTTACTCCCTCGCTGGGCAGCATCGCCATCCCCAGGACAACAAGGTCAACAGCCATCTCTATTCTTTTTCCGGTCAATGTATCTGCGCCCCAGACCTTGATCTTATCGCCATCCCGAAAAATTTTGGATACTTTGCCCCTGAGATAGAGGACGTTATCCTCCGTCACTGCTCTTTGAACGAACTCTTCATACCCCTTACCTGTGGTACGAATATCTATATAGAAGATGAATGTTTGACCGTCGTGAACAGCGTGCATGTATAGAAGTGCCATCTTCACCAAGTACATGCAGCACACCTTGGAGCAATAGGGGACGCCATGCTCTGGGTCGCGGGAGCCGCAGCAGGAGATGAATGCCACTGTCTTTGGCTCCCTGCCATCGGATGGCCTTATGACTTTGCCTGCAGTGGGGCCTGCCGGACAAAGGATGCGCTCGAACTCAATGCCCTCGAGGATGTCTTTGTCCAGTTCATATTCTTTAATCGCACTCTTGGGCATGAGGTCAAAGCCTGAAGCTACAACGATTGCTCCAACTTCTATTTCTACGAAGCTCTCTTGTTGAGTGAAGTCGATAGCCTTACTGGGGCATGCCTGCTCACATACCCGACATTTCCCTTTGGTGAAGTAAAGGCAATGATCCTTATCTATGATGGGTCTCATGGGGACGGCTTGAGCGTGAGGGACCCAAATTGCCCTGCGATGGGCCTGTCTCTTTGGCATATCCAGATATCGTTCGTATTCGGACAAGACCCTGGGTGGACACTTCTCTATGCACATTAAACAGCCATTGCACTTGTCCCAATCGACATAGGCTGCCTTTCTTCTTATCTTAACCTTGAACTTTCCGATACTTCCCGTGACTTCCTCAATCTCGCTATAGGCATAGATGGTTATGTTATCGTGCTGGCCGGTATCCGTCATCAGCGGGGTCTCAATACACTGGGGGCAGTCCAGTGTGGGGAATGTCTCCGAGTACTGGATCATGTGTCCTCCGATGCTGTGGGTCCTTTCCACCAGAATAACCTCGTAGCCACCATCAGCGATGTCCAAAGATGCTCGGATCCCGGCAATGCCACCGCCGATAACCAGGACCTTCTTGGTGATAGGCACCTTGGTGCGCACAGGGGGCAGGCTTGCCTTCAGCTTGTCCAAGGCGCTCGAGATGGCCTCAATAGCTCTCTCTGTATTCTCTTTGACGCCATTCTGGCTTCTGATGTCGACAGCTTGCATCTGGTGAGCCTCAAGGCCAGCGGCGGTTACAGCCTGGCGCAAGACCTCTTGGTGAAGAACCGGGGAGCAACTGGTGATCAATACTCCGTCTAGCTTTTCGTTCTTAATGGTGTCTTTGACCTGCTCCAGCCCTGGCGCAAGGCACAGATCTTCGTAAGCTGCAGCATGAACTACGTCTGGTTTCTTACTGATGGCCTCCACAACTGTCCCAGTGTCCATATATGCCATAAGTTTACAATGGCAGACGAAAACACCAATCCGTTCCATGTTACTGCCTCAATAGTTCCTTACTTTCCAGTAGTGGTCGTGGGTCTACGTAGTTCAGCTCAAGCCGGCAAATCTCAGGATCCAGTCCCAGTGCCAGAGCGAGAAGCTGGGTAAAATAGAGTATCGGTATTCCTTTGAACTCGCTGTGCGTTTGCATCAGCTCCTTCTGCGTTTGACCGAGGTTGGCATCGCAAAGCGGGCAGCTCAGGACTATTGCATCGGCTTTCCTACGCATTGCCGAACTCAGAATATCCCAGACACGCTGCGAAACATAATCTGGATTGCTTATAATTTGATAAGAGCCGCAGCACTCGGTGGCGTAGGGGAAGTCTACAACGTCAGCGCCCAGAGCTTTGAGCAAATCGTGCATTATGGTGGGTCTTTCCACATCATCTATAGCTATTTCTTGTGGTCGGAGCAGGGTGCATCCGTAGTAGGGTGCCACTTTCAGTCCAGTCAGGGGGACCTGCACCTTCTCAGCGATGGTTTCCCACCCTATATCGTCCCTCAATACCTCCAGAAGGTGAACCACTTCAACATCACCTTCATAGTCTATCTCTTCCTCCATGAAGGTATTGATAGTGTGCATCTTCTCAGGATTGCTGGTTACCAGCAGGTTGGCTCTCTTCAACGTGTTATAACAGAAGGAGCAGATGGTTGCTACTCTGTCGCCACCCGTTTCCTTCACCCTGATGAGATTACGAACTGGAGCCAACTGGTGTAGTTCTTCATCGCCGGCAAAGGAATACACCGTCCCGCAGCAGTTCCACCTTGGTAATTCCACCAACTCTATCCCCAGCGCTGCCATAGCGGCGATTGCAGAATCCTCCGCGTTCTTGGCTTTTGTCTTTAGGGTGCATCCTGGATAATAGCTCAGACTCATCTTTTTCTCCTCAAGCAGTAAGCTTCCTGAAGCCTCCGACCATGGCAACCTGGGGAAGTTGGGCGATGGTTTCCTTAGGGATTTCTGGTATTTGTACTTGATCGATATTCTTCCTCGAAGTGATAAGCCTTAGGGCTTCCATCACCCTAGCTAAGTCCACTCCCTTGGGGCAACGAACCGAGCAGGTGATGCATGAAGCACATATCCAGATGGTGTTTGCCTTGGCGATATCATCTTCCAACCCTAATTGCGCCAATCGGATAATCTGACTTGGAAGTAGGTCCATAGCGAAGCACATGGGGCACCCTGCTGAGCACTTGCCGCATTGATAACAAGAGATGAGCGTTTGCTCGCTGATAGCCTCAACCTTCTTGACAAAATCACTGTACAGTGTCTCAGTTGAAATCTCTATTCTCATCTAAAGTGCTGCCTCCTTATGCCGAGAGCGTGACATCGCAGGTTGATATGGCTCTAATCGTTCATTTTCTGGATTACTACACCAGCTAGCTCGGAGGTGCCCACCGCTGTGGGGTCACTGCGGTGGGTCCCGATGCACAGGTCTCTTGTATTCTCTCTGACTACTATGATGTACACACCAATGTGCTATGAAGGTATTTCGGGATACGTCTTGCTAATACGAGGACAAAGAAACAGGCCAAGCTTCTTTCTGAGCGCTTCATTAACGCCGCGAAAGCCTGACCGTACCGGGTTGCTGATCGCCCCCTGAGAGCGACACTATACACGTGGATACACTTCCTTATCCGAGTTTAGAAATCGCTGCCTCCGTACTTTCTAGTATACAAAATAAGACTACCCTTGTCAATAAATATCAGCATTGTATCGGGCAGCTTGCTCAGGGAAAGCTTGGCTCCATTGGTAAGGTCCCTGATCGTCCTGCACTCTAGGTCGAATTCAAGCTCATCTCAATTGTATATCTTATCGCCGTCATAGATGAGAACAAGCAGCCCTACGTTGGTGGCGTTTCTAAAGAAGATGTGCGCTGCTGATTTCGCTATGACAACGCTGCCCGTGGCCATCTTGATGACGACAGCGGTGTGCTCCCTGCGTGAGCCGAGACCGAATGCTAGCTCATTGCCCTCTAGAGAGGGATGTTCGAATGCTTCTTGGGAGGGAGTGAGTCCTGCTTGTTTTGGAGCATTTCCAAGGCATTTATCAGCATGGGACGTGTCTCCCTGGGGTCGATGACATCATCGATGTATCCCTTGCCTGCGGCTACATAGGGATTGGCGAACTTCTCTTTGTATTCGGCAACGAGTTTCTTGCGAGTTTCCTCAGGGTTCTCTGAATTTTTGATAGCATCTCTGTAGATGATGTTCACCGCACCGTCTGGCCCCATCACTGCAATCTCTGCTGTGGGCCAGGCATAGTTTATGTCGGTCCCGAGGTGCTTGCTGCTCATCGCTACATAAGCACCGCCATAGGCTTTGCGGGTAATGGTGGTAATTTTGGGAGCGGTAGCCTCGGCGTAGGCAAAGATCACCTTCGCTCCATGCCTGATGATGCCCCCATATTCCTGTTCAACACCGGGCATGTATCCAGGGACATCGACGAAGGTAATTATGGGGATATTGAAGCAATCTAGGAAACGCACAAACCTGGCGGCTTTATCTGAGGCATCGATATCGAGACACCCTGCTGCCATCGAGGGCTGCTGGGCAATGATGCCCACCGATTGACCATTGAGTCTGCCAAAGCCGGTGATAATGTTGGGGGCATAGTTCTCATGAACCTCCATAAATTCACCATTGTCTATCACTCTCCGGATGATGTCCTTCATATCGTAGGGTTTAGTAGGATCATCTGGAATAATATGGAGGAGTTCCTCATCCATTCTATTGGGGTCATCTGTTGGTTGTACCAAGGGGGTCGTTTCCCTGTTGCTCTGAGGAATGTAGCTGAGAAGCTGGCGCACCATCTTCAGGCATTCCTCATCATTCTCAGCGACGAAGTGGCAATTACCGCTTGTTTCGGCATGAACCATCGCCCCTCCGAGGTCTTCGTGGGTTACCTCTTCGCCAGTGGTCGCTTTGATCACATCAGGACCGGTGATATACATCTGCCCTGTTCCTTCCACCATAAAGATGAAATCGGTGATCGCTGGTGAATATACCGCCCCCCCAGCGGCAGGTCCCATGACCACCGAGATCTGTGGGATCACTCCAGAATATATGGTATTACGGTAGAATATGTCCCCATATCCTGCGAGGCTGTCGTCTCCCTCCTGGATTCTTGCTCCACCGGAATCTAACAGTCCGATAAAAGGGGCCCCGTTCTTGGCTGCCAGATCCATGACCTTACATATCTTCTCTGCCACCACTTTCGACAGCGATCCTCCAAAAACGGTGAAATCTTGAGCGAAGAGGTAAACGAGCCTCCCATTTACCTTGCCATATCCGGTAACTATAGCGTCACCCAGGAATTTCTTATCGGCAAGGCCGAACTCTGTAGCACGATGAGTAACAAAGGCGTCGAGCTCCATAAAGCTCCCCTCATCAAGGAAAAGAGCGATGCGCTCCCTGGCGGTAAGCTTTCCCTTCTCATGTTGAGCCTCGATCCGCTTCTGGCCTCCGCCTAGTTTTGACTGCGTTCTGAGTTGGGCCAGATTCTCTATTTTGTGTTCAATTGCCATTTATCCCTCCATGTTTTGTACACTGTATCACGCCTATTTTATTATGCTGACCCTCAAAACGCAACCGAGATTATGCGGTGCAATCCCATGTTTGCCCACCCGTTGCGAGGTGTATTCCTGGTGGGCACCCTCAGGCCCCCGCTAGAGGTGTCCCTTTTGGACTTTCCCTGAAACCTATGAAATAGTAAGGGCATTCAATTGAACGCCCCTACCGGAACGGGCAACTTCGTTCGGGATAAGTTATTGTAGGGTGGGTTCTACCGTAAAGGGGCAAACCCACCGCCTTCATTTATGGTGGGTTTCGCTTCGCTCCACCCACCCTACCAATCTTTGAACATCCTTATCCAGTTGGCCCAGATCAGCAGTATTATCTCGTGGTTCTTTCTCTGCGTTCAATGGAATCCGCCACCATGAGCAGCTTTCGCGCCCTGTTTGCTTGGGGGATATCGATCATCCTGCCATCAACGGAGGTGGAGGCGAAGCTCTGGGCCTCGGCCGCCTCAAATGCTTCCACAATTCTCCTGGCCTGTTCCACCTCCTCAAATGTGGGGCGGAAAGCCTGGTTTACCGGCTCTATTTGGCTGGGGTGAATTATGTATTTGACTTCAAAGCCAAGCCTTCGTGCTAGCGTTGCCTCCTTAATCAACCCTTCATCATCTCTAAAATTGTTATAGGGGGTGTCTATTGCTATTACGTCGGCAGCCTTGGCAGCGACGACCACCATAGTCCTGGGATAAAGAAGCTCATCTTCCCCTTCGGTGCGCTGCATGCCTGTGTCCAGAGTGAAATCCTCAGCGCCGAAGATGATGCCCACAATCCTGGGCGAGGCGCTTGCGATCTCGAAGGCATTAATGAGTCCCTTTGCGGTCTCCACCCAGGGAGTGAGCTTAATATGGCCCTTTTCGATCCCTCTCTCTTTTTCCAACCGCTCGACGATCGCCTCAACTTTCTTTATATCATCCGCTGACTTGGGCTTGGGAATGTTGATACCATCGATACCTGGCGTAATCACCGCCTCCAGATCCTCTTCCGCTAACCCGCTACCTATGGAGTTAATGCGAACAAAGACCATTTGCCCCTTCAGAGATGGGCCGGCGATGGCATCTCTTACCATGGCTCTGGCATTGGCTTTCTCTGCTGCAGGCACTGAGTCTTCCAGGTCCAGGACGAGAACATCGGTGGGCAGACTGCCTGCCTTTTCTATCATATTTTGTCGATTGCTAGGGACAGATAATAGTGTTCTGAGTGGTTCCACCTTTCCCTCCATCGAGCTAGTATGTTTTTTTAGCCAGTTTGTGTCAAGTATTCTCAACTGCCCAGGCTTGTGCTAGAATCTGAGTGTGACGGTGATGAACGGCGAGCTTGGCATTACAAGGTGCGGAGATAAAGAGTTCAGGTGGGGACAGCGCACCTTCATCATGGGGGTGGTAAACCTTACCCCGGACTCTTTCTCCGGCGATGGGCTGGGGAACGATATCGAGGCTGCTCTGGCTCAGGCGAGGCGCTTCATTGAAGAGGGAGCCGATATCATCGATGTGGGCGGCGAGTCCACCCGTCCTGAGTCAACCCCCACCTCGGCTGATGAGGAACTAAAAAGAGTAATACCGCTGATCGACAAGCTAGCGAAAGAGGCAACTGTGCCGATAAGCATCGACACCTACAGGCCTGAGGTGGCAAGGTGTGCCCTTGAGGCAGGGGCGGTGATGGTCAACGATGTCTGGGGTCTAAGGCGCGATCCCAAACTTGCCGAGGTGGCCGCTGAGTGGGGGGTGCCATTGGTAATTGCATCAAATCAACGGGAAATCACCTATGAGGAGATCGTCCCCGAGGTCATTGCTTCTTTGAGGAAGGGCATTAATCTGGCGCTTGACGCTGGGGTCGCTTGGGGGAACATTATCATTGACCCGGGCATCGGCTTTGGCAAAACCATGGAGGGAAATCTGGAGCTTATTCGACGGTTGGGTGAGCTCAAGGTGCTGGGTAGGCCAATCCTGTTGGGCACATCGCGTAAATCTGTGATTGGGCTCGTCTTAGACCTGCCTGCCGACCAGCGTTTGGAGGGGACGGCAGCCACTATCGCTGTTGGCATTGCCAATGGCGCTGATATAGTGCGGGTGCACGATGTGCTCCAGATGGTGCGCGTCTCAAAAATGACTGATGCCATCGTCCGAAGAAGGTAACATTAGATGAAAGTCTATCTTGGTCTTGGCTCGAATTTGGGGGACCGTAAGGCAAATCTGAAAAAGGCACTTCAACTACTTGGCGAGCGGCTCCAAATAGAGCAGGTCTCTTCCTTTTATGAGACTGAGCCTGTGGGACATGCGGAGCAGCCCATGTTTTTCAATGCCGTTTGCCGCGCTGAAACAGAGCTCGGCCCTCTTCAGTTGCTTTCATTGATAAAGGGCATCGAGGCCACCTTGGGCAGGGTGCCCGGCTTCGCTAACAGCCCTCGCTCAATAGATGTTGACATACTATTTTATGGCGACCTGGTTGTGGAGACAACAGAGTTAACAATCCCACATCCTCGGATCAAGGAACGTGCATTTGTGCTTATCCCCCTCCTTGAGATCGCCCCCCAGCTAGTCCATCCAGTAAGCGGTGAGAGTATCAGTGATCTGGCGGCCAGGGTTCCCGGTAAAGAGGATGTGAAAAAGATGGGCAAGCTATAATGCCTGTGCCAGTATCAAAGGAGAGGATTTAACAAAATAGCGTTTCGTTCAATTGGGTAGCCTCACTGCTTTCCCTATTGCCATCAAGGAAGCGCCAGCGTAGAATGAGAGCCATAGGGAGAAATTCGAATCGTTACACCGCAAGAGGTAGTGATGATGACCGTCCACTATAAATGTAAGATATGTGGTGAAGAACACCGGTCCCCGATAGCGTTTAGCGATAAGAAATCCTTTGAATCGAGCACTCTGGTTGGCAATAGTTTCCAGTGCCCAAAGACAGGGAGATTAGAAAGCTACGATAAGAAGGACATGGTTTGGAGGGAAGAGGCATAATCTTCTGAGTGAGTAACAAGAGACATGGATAGAGCGGTTCCTCAAACGCCCCCAGCAGAAGTGAGAAAGATCCTTAGGCAGGAGGTCAACTTCGGTTGTCCGGTATGCGGGAGTCCTTTCCTGACTTGGCATCACTTCGATCCTCCGAAGCGGGTTTCCCCTCATTATAGGCCAGAGGGTATGGTAGCGTTATGCCTACAGCACCACAAGGAAGCTGATGCCGGTGCTTACACAATACCGCAGCTTAAAGCCCTGAAGAGGTATCCATATCTGAGAAACGCGAAGCTAACAGCGAAGTTCAACTGGCGACGACAACTAATACTCTTGGAGGTGGGCAGCAATTACTATATAAGCCCTAATCACATACTACGCATTGCTGATAAGGATGTCATATGGATAAGTCATGACAGCTTTGGACTACAGGCTGTTTCCCTGAATTTACGGACAGCGAATGGCGACTCTATCTTGAAGATGGAAGCGAATGATTGGGTACTTCTAGGTGAAGTGGAGGACGTGGAGTGCCCACCCAGTGCGAATGTGCTCCTTATCCGAGTCCCCAAGAAAGGCATCAGGCTAAACCTTAGATTTCGCTCCCTCACAGAGGTCAAGTTGCGTGAGAGAATAATACAAAAATGTACGTATTTCATCTGGGAACCAATACGTGGGTGCATTTCGGAATGGCCCGTTGCAGTTTGCACAATCGAAGGGGTTTTCGTTTGGCCTATTCAGGTGAACCTGACATCCAAGCAGACTACTGGCCCTCTGAATAATGTAGTTTCATGCTGCTTCAAACATGGTGGTGGACTTACTGTTCATAAAGACGGCGGGATTACTTTTTGAGCTTCCTAGCAAGCCCAGATAGTATGCCCTGCGCTGCTGGTCAGGTTCCATGCCGTGTAATACTAGAAGCCTGAACAATTGGGCGGAATGTTAAGTACTTACTGGGGAAAATCCTCCTATCCTGCTTGCCTTGACTCGACGGGTTGGAAGAGCTAAATTGTCAGAAATGGGATTATTCAAATCAAATGTGGAAAGAATGAGAGCCAAGAATGATGTTAAAGGACTATCTATCCGTAAAGTAGTAGGGGAGGCGGGTCGTGTTTCCTATTTCATTTTATGTAGATGAGAGGAAGACGATAGGAGTTCGCGAAACGACGGTATCATATAACCATTACGCATTAAAGGGGAGCTTATTTCATGACTGATAGGGAACAAATCATAGGGGAGTTAGAAAAGAACATTACAGGAGTAGACGAGCAAAACCGTCTACTCAGTATCTGCGACGCAATTTTTGCGGCATATGATGAGGGGACTAAGCAAGCTGTATCTGACTTCCTGCAAGGAAAGCTTAACCCTATAAAGGATAAGTTTGATGATGCGCATACCAAGCTCTTAAAGAAAATGGGCTTGTAGCATAGGAGATACATAATGGGAGACCGTTGGATACTAAAAGAAATAACTATTAAAGGGTTTAGAGGTTTTATTGAAGAAAAAACTTTCTCGACTTCGGAACCTCTTATCCTTTTTGATGGTCCCCAGAGTTCAGGAAAAAGCAGTGCATTAGTTGCCATAGAGTGGGGGCTCTTTGGCGACGAGATTGCGAAGAAAGCCATTGGGATTGATGAGCGTAGAGGTTGGAAGATTCGGAATACCAACGCAGATGAAGCTCGGGTCGAAATGGTTTTACAGAAGGAACAAGACATTCTTAAGATTGTTCGTTCAGATAAGAAAAGGAGGAGCGGTTCAGATTTCTATTTTGAGCTGAATAGGATTCAGGACACAGATGAAAAGAAATTGCGAGCGATGCTCGGAATTCAACCCGAGGACTATTTCAGTTCAGTCCACCTACACCAAGAAATCATAAGAGCGTTTCTCACTGAGGAACCAAAGAGCCGACGGGATTCACTCGATCGACTATTGGGACTATCAGAATTGCGGAATATCATTGAGGGGATAAAATCGGCAAAGATTTCTGAGACTCTGAAGGATGTCGATTATAGATTTGGACTAATCGAAACCAAACTAAACGCTGTTATAACAAGCAAACAGACTGATATTCAAAGAGAGAAAGAGACAGGAATCCTGAAAGGTCTTACATCTAGTGACTTCTCAGAAACTGGTGCCGGTCAGAAGTGTGAGACGGTAAAAACTGCGCTTGTTAACTTTGCGAATCAGACTGGCCTAACTATGCCGGATCTACCTTTGGCGCGCACATTAGATGAGCAACAAAACTTTGCCGATTCAGCTAAGCAATCGCTTAGAAGGCTTCGTGATGAACAGCCCGACCTACAACGGCAAAAGGAGTTGCTTGAAAAACAGAGTCAATTGCAAAAGGCACAACAAACCTATAAAGATCTATTAGGTGGACTTCAGGAGCTTAATGGAGAGAGAAAGCATATCCACGAAACCGACGGCGATCAGGAGAAAATGCGCCTCCGAATATCAAATGAATTGAATCCTAAACTTGATGACGCAAAAGACAGGCGGAATGAGATCGATAAGCGAGCCGGCACGATTGAAGAGGCTATCAAATACTTCGAGGCTCTCAAACCTCCCACCAAAAAGCAGCCTTGTCCCGTCTGCGATAAACCTATTGATGATATAATGCACTTACAGACACATCTAAAAGAATTGAGGGCAAATTTGGATGACGATTTAGCCCCAATTAGGGAAGAGATCGAGAAATATGGGCTAGAAATTAAGCGTTTGGAAGATTTAATAGAAAGCCTAAACGGTTTGGACAAAAAGATAAACAGTAAAACTGAACTGCTTATAAAACACAAATCAGATACAGAGACCGCACTTGGATATGAAATAAAAGAGACAGAGGATCCTATTGTTGTTGTGAGAAAGGAACTCGAAAATATCCAAGAGGAACTTAAAAAACTCGAAAGTGTAGTAAAAGAAAGCAATCAGACGCTGAATGCTATTGAAGATGATATTTCTAAGTTGGAGCAGATATTAAGGGTGTTGACCTTAGAAGCCGAGAGCTACAATTTAGTGAAGATAAAAGAAACAGATGAATATGAAGAGGTGGAAAATTACAAATTCAAGCTTGAGAAGTTTGCTGAAGGCGTTGAGTTAATCGGTCAAGCTATAGAGAACGTCCTTCAGACAAGCGCTGAGGCAAAATTAGAAGCTGCAAAAGATAGTATTGCTAGTATATTTAAGAACTTGGCAAACCGGGCTGATTTTTCGGAACTAGAAATTGACCCCGATAACTTTGAGATTTTTGCAGTCAAAGGCAGTGAAAAAATTCCAGCTCTGTCGATTTTTAACCAAGGTGATTTGAATTGTGCCGGATTAAGTATTTTTCTTGGTCTGGGGGTAGCACAAGATTTATCGCATAACCTTGGGTTCATTATTTTGGACGATCCTTCACAAAGCCTAGATAGTTTGCATAAGGAAAATCTGGTTGGCATCTTGAACTCTATACCCGATGATAAACAAATTTTGATTTCGACTTCCGAAGCCGACTTTAGTCATTTGATTCTAACAAATGTAGTTAGGAAAAAGAAGTGCTATCGGTTTGATCTACGGTCTAATGATAGGGGTGCTCAACCCAAGGAGATTTAGTAGTAGGGCATGGAACCGATCGTTTTTGAAACTCTGAGACAAATAAGGGACAAGCATGGCCCCGGTGAATTTGGCAAAGTTGCACAAAAGCTTCTTGCCATCGCGTTTTGTCGACTGTGCTTTGAAGTAAAGGAACGCAGTGTCCAAGACGTGGATATAGAGGCAGTGAAGAATGATTTGAAATATTGGCTCGAGGTTAAAACAACTGACCAAGACGAAGTCATCATAGGGGGAAAAGATGTTAGTGGTTTGAAACAATGCGAGCTACTACATGGAGGAGTAACTGGTTATGCAATTTTAAAGGTTAGTCTATTATCTGATTGGTTCATAGCCTCAAGCAAGAATATCAAATCGGGTGCTGTTCGCCTCGGCAGGTTCAGTACTCGCAGAATTTTGCCGCTGGAGGATGACATAAACAAGGTCTTCCCGTCAATAGTCAAAGAATTTGGCAACCAGATTTTATCTGCTAGTAAAGGCAAAGCACAATTTGTTACCAGCAGATTATTAAAAGAGGAGATAAACAAGAAGCAAAGTTCGACATCGCATGCTTAAGGTCAGTGGTTGTACAGTCATAATAATAGACCAAGCTAATGCTGCCGCATCGGTCAACAGCGTGTTTGCGGTTCGGTGCGCTCACCCAAATACCCTTTGGGACACTTCGCAAAGCCCCGGAACGCTAGACGATCTGAAAAGCCTGCACAATTGCTTGTTTTGTTACCTAGTTGCACAATCGTCCATAGGGTTCGGTCAGATACTTGAAAAATCGGAGGGAAGACCAAAGGTCGGCTTCCCGAAATATAGCTGAATGGAGGTCGAGGGATTAGAATAACAAGGCCACTAAGAGATGTAGGCAGTTTTCTTTGCGGGGCTTTTGATGTTCGAGGTATCGGTTCGGGAACACTTTGATGCGGCACATTTCCTCAGGGGTTACCAGGGAAAGATGCAAGGCTGTTACGAATCGCAAAATCGGGTCGAATCCTACCATGAATTTTATATAACCACGATTTATCTTGTTGCCCAT
>JAUWRG010000082.1 GCA_030610655.1 Dehalococcoidia bacterium | reverse complement strand
CTTTTGTGCTTCCTCTAGGGCTGTGGCGAAATCCAGCCCCTCTGATGCCATTCTGGTGAGGATATAGTTTGTAGTGCCATTGATGATGGCGTGGATTGCTGAGATCTCATTGGCCAAAAGGTCCTGCTTAAAGGGGGCGATTAAGGGGATACCCCCACCAACGCTGGCCTCGTACAAGATGTCCACACCCTTCTCTTTTGCCAGAGAGAGGAATTCGGGGCCGTGCTTTGCCATTACCTCCTTGTTGGAGGTAACGACACACTTCCCCTTCGCGATGGCCTCCTTAATGAAATCAAATGCGGGGCGATCGCCACCGAGAGCCTCGATTACAATATCTATCTCCGGGTCACCCAGTAGCTCTGTTGCATCGGTGGTAAAGAGGTCGGGGTCCATCTTCGAAGCGCGTGTCTTGGCGGGGTCTTCCTCCAGCACCTTCCTTAGGAGCAGGGGGCAGCCCGCCTCAGCGGCGAGGGCATCAGCCTTCTCAGTAAGGACCTTGGCTACAGCGCCGCCGATTACCCCTAGCCCCATCAATCCAATCCCGATGCTCCCCTTTTTCCCCATTTAGCCCCCCATTATCCGGTTCATGGCCTCCATGTGTATTTGCTCAAGCTTCTCCTCAGCGACCCTCCACTTCAGCTTCTTCTCCAATTGCACCTCAAGCCAATAACCATATGCGCTAATTTCAAGCTGTTCCCTTACCCCCTCTTCAAGCGCTCTCTCTTCCATGGTATCCACGACCTGGACTACGGAGTAGCCCTCAGCCGTGGCGAAGTACTTGGTCACATTGCCGCTTTCTGGGCTGAAGGCAAACTTTTCAATCTCCAGGCTCATTATCCCCTGAGGTACCCAGCCCATGTCGCCACCTTCATACTCCGCAGCAAGCGAGGCGAAATCCTCACCGCCCTCTAGCCTCTCAGTTATGTTCCCCGCCTCTTCCTCTGTGGTCACTGCGATCGCCTGCAAGTGGACGTGGGGGATAAGCTCCCCAGCTTCAGGAACCTCCCCTTTAACGTGTTCCTCGATCTTCTGCGCCAGAACCTGGGTGGCCAAGGCCTCCTTAAACTGCTCCGATGAAACCCGTAGATACTTCAGGGTCTCGTTGTAGCGCCGTAGAAGCTCCTCGTCAGTCAGTTCCTCCTCGTCTTCACCGGTGAAGCTCTCTCTCATCTCCTGGACGATCTCATCGTCGGTGACCTCGAGACCAAGCTCTTCGGCCCCCTGCCTTATAAGTTCGAAGTTCACCAATGCCATTAAGGTATCTTCAGCGGAGGTCTGTAAAGTAGGCGATAGGCGAAGCGTTGTCTCATAGTTGGCCACGGTAAGATGCCTGTCGCCCACCGTCGCTACTCGCTCCTTACCCGGCGCGATGATGGTGGCATAGACTCCCCAGATGATAATCGCCAGGGTGGCTACAATAACCAGAGTGCCAATGCCGATGGTGATCCGCCGCCTGCGCCTCTCCTGTTGCCAGCGGGCGAGACGACGCTTGGTGACCTCTCGGGGCAGGGGCGTCTTCGTTTTCCTCGCCATTTTCTCGTACTGAGCGCAAGCAACCGTGCCGGCTTCAGAACCTATCCATATGGGGCATTGAGCTGGAGAGATTGTCTAGTCTCGTATACCAACGCCACCGGTCTTACGGATATGGGATGGGGTAAAAGGGAGTAGAGCAAGATGCCGAGCTCGCTTTACTGCCATCGCTAACGCTCTCTGGTGCTTGGCACAGGTACCGGTTCTACGCCGAGGCTCAATCTTTCCTCGATCCGAGATGTAGCGATGGAGCTTCGTTGGATCCTTGTAATCGATAGTTTCAGTATGAGCAACGCAGAAGGAACAGACCTTGCGCTTCGGGATAAACCTCTTGCGCCCTTTAGCACCACGTTTAGACTTTGTAGGCTTTCTACGCATTTGGTTGGCCGCCTATCTTTGTTAGCAATTCTTCCTCAAAAGGGGAGTTCATCTGGCTGAAGTTCCTCCTTACCAACATCCTCAGGCAGGGGAGCAACCCCGGGACGGTCGAGGAAAATCACCCTATTGGCCACAATCTCATTGCGGAAGCGTCTCTGCCCATCCGGCGCCTCCCAGGTGTGGGTCCTTATTCTTCCCTCAACGTACGCCCGCCTCCCCTTGGCGAGGAACTGATTGCAAGTTTCCGCCAGCTTTCTCCATGTAACCACAGTGAACCACTCTGTCTCTTGCTTTCTTTCCCCCTCAGGGCTGGTGGATGTCCACGAGGTAGCAATAGAAAAAGTGGTTACCGGGTTCCCGTCGGCGGTGAAACGCATCTCAGGGTCGGTGCCAAGATTGCCAATAACCATCACCTTATTCAAGCTTGCCATCTCTCTTGACTCCTTTTCTCTAATCACTCAATCTGACCAGCAGGTGACGCAGGATCTCCTCTGTGAGCCTCAAGCTTGCTTCAAGCTCTGCAGTCTGCTTTGGCTCCATTTTAAACTGCGTCAACACATAATTGCCTTCCATAAAGTTCTCTATCGGATAGGCGAGCTTCCTTCTACCCCATTGATTCACATCTGTAATGGAACCACCCCTGTCGGTGATGAATTGATTCATTTTCTCCAAGGTGATAGGAACTTCCTCGTCGGTTACCTCTGGGCTGATGATAACTACCAGCTCGTAGTCCCGCAATTGATTACCTCCCGATTCGCCAATTCCATGTTGGCTATTATAGCATGAAAAGAACGTAGCAACAACTAATCCAGACCAGGCACAGGGAAACGTCTGGTAATGTCTGCCACTTCCTGGCGCACCTCATTATAGATTTTCTCATCACCTATATTTGCCAGCATCTTCACAATGAGACCAGCAATCCGCCCCATCTCGTCGGGACCAAATCCGCGAGTGGTTACCGCTGGTGTTCCTAGCCTGATGCCACCGGCAACTTGAGGAGGGCTAGTATCGAACGGGATGTTGTTCTTGTTGACTGTGATACCCACAGAGTCCAGGACATCCTCAGCTTTCTTTCCGGTGATCCCAGTATTGGAGAGGTCGATGAGAAGAAGATGGGTGTCTGTACCCCCGGAGACGATGTGAAGCCCCCCTTTTTGAAGCTCGCTCGCCAGTATCTGGGCATTTTCTACCACGGCGCGCTGATAGCTAAGGAACTCCGGCTTCATTGCCTCGCCAAAGGCTATCGCTTTAGCTGCGATGGTGTGCATCAAGGGCCCCCCCTGCGTCTCAGGGAAAACTGCCTGATCCAGGCGAGAGGCAAACTCCACCTTCGACAAGGCGAAGCCACCTCTAGGTCCCCTTAGTGTCTTATGCGTGGTGGAGGTGATGATGTCAGCGAAAGGAACAGGGGATGGATGTACCCCTACAGCCACCAACCCTGCTATGTGGGCCATGTCCACCATGAGGCGAGCCCCGACAAGGTCGGCGATTTCACCAAACCGCTTGAAGTCGATGATCCTGGGATAGGCACTGGCTCCGGCAACAATGAGTTTGGGCCTATGCTCTAGGGCAAGCCGCTCGATTTCATCATAGTCCAGGCGCTCTGTCTCACGATTAACCCCGTAGGGAATAAAGTGATAAAACCTGCCAGAGAAATTGACTGCGCTGCCATGGGTTAGATGCCCACCATGATCTAACCTCGACGCCATGACACTATCGCCATAATTGATCAGGGTGAAGTATGCTGCCATGTTCGCCTGGGCTCCGCTATGAGGCTGGACATTGGCATGCTCGGCTCCGAATAGCCTCTCCGCCCGCTCCTTAGCCAGCTCCTCCACCACGTCAACCTCTTGACATCCACCATAGTAGCGGCGCTTTGGGTAGCCTTCGGCATACTTATTGGTGAGCACCGAGCCTTGAGCCTCAAGGACCGCCTTCGAGGCGTAGTTCTCTGAGGCGATAAGCTCGATATGCTGTCTCTGGCGCTCTTGCTCGCGGCGAATCGCCTCCCAAACCTCAGGGTCACTCTTCCCTACGGCATCCATAGCACTCCTTCAAAAACAAAACCACGCAATTCCCTAGCGTGGCTCTCTGAATCTACTAACCCTCCCCCATAATAAATTCTACCAATCCCGATTCGATCATTTCACATCTTGTTTTAACGGTTAGTTTACTTCACCCCTCTTTTCCCGTCAACAACCTATGTAAGACCCCCGGCAGGCGAGCATCTCAACTGCTCACCATACCTCCCTTGCTAGCGTTACGCCCCATACCGAGGCGGCGCCTGCCGCTTTCAGGGCTACGGCACAAGCATTGAGGGTAGCGCCGGAGGTGCATACATCATCGATAAGGAGAATGCGCTTTCCACGCAGTCGACGGTCTCGGCAGATAAAGGCGCGGGCAATGTTTCTGTGTCGTTCCGCGGCACTTTTTGTTCTCGTTTGAGGAGGGGTGTTCTTGAGGCGAACGAGCGACTTCTCGGCTATAGGCAATGAGGTAAGCTTGCTTAGTTCCCCGGCTAGGAGAAAAGACTGGTTATAGCCACGCTCCCGCAGCCGACGGGGGTGAAGCGGCACAGGAACCAGGGCGTCGGCGGGCAAAGGGTGGGCACGTAAGTATTGCCCCATTAGTTGAGCTAGCGGAGTAGCCATTGCCTTCACATTTTTGTACTTGAATTGGAGGATCGATTGGCGCACTGTTCCCTCAAAGCGGAAAACCGAGCGGATGCCATCGATATCCAGAAAGCGACTCGCGCAGTCTGAGCAGAGGATGCCAGAGGAAATGGACTTGCCACACTTAGTACATAGCGGCAATTTCAGACGGGGAAGCGCTGCTTGACAAGAAGCACAAATGAAATCCCCCCTCACTCCACAACCAACACAACAAGGAGGAAAGAGGAGGTCAACAGCCACCTCTTTGAGTTGTTTCAATGAAACAGTTGGGCTAATGAGCCTATCGCCTAGAGATTGTTATAAACGAAAGTCTTTTTAATTAGCGCTGTCTGGGGTTGTGCCCCACACCACTTAGAATCGGCTCGTTCACATATATGTCGCCGTTTCTGATCTTTAAGTTGAAACCACAATCTGGATTGGTGCAAACCCAGGCCTTATAGTGTATTGGCGCTCCTTGACTGCCAAAATCGGACAATGGAACCAGGTCACCGACGCTACACTTCTGGCATTTTGGCAATGAGTTGTTCTCCAAGAACCACCTCCCATCTCTAGAATCAACCAATGAGTATACACTAAAGAAGAGGTGTTGGCAAGCCACCGCTTAGTTCTCCGTAGAAATCCGACACTCATCCTCCTTCCTGAGTGGTGTGTTCATTCTTAATCCCATGTGGGGTCGGTGGTAGTGATAACGTTCCAGGAACAATTCTACCATCTTCTGACACTCCGGCAAATCTTGGA
>JAUWRG010000005.1 GCA_030610655.1 Dehalococcoidia bacterium | reverse complement strand
AGTCTCTTCCAACACAAGATGAGCCTGGAGAGGGTATCGATTTCTAACACAAGATAAGCCTGAAGGACTAAGGCAGCTCGTTTATGATTGGGACATGCTGCTAATCATGAACGATAAAAGTCTACAAACAGTAGAGCAGGTGGGAGGATTTCTGGAGGGGAGTGAGGCGGTAGAGTTCAGGGGCCTAACGGCCAAAGAGAAATACTGCTGGATAGAGGAGGTGCTGACAAGGTTCGGGTATCATCGTCTCAGGAGATCTGAGAAAGGAGTGATACGGCGGTACATAGGGAAGGTTACAGGGTATTCCAGGTCACAGGTATCAAGGCTCATAAGGGAGTACCAGCAGACAGGGCGATTGAAGAAGAGGCAATTCAAAGAATCTTCGATACAGAAGACACCGCTTTCCCACCAAGTATACCCCATCAGAAGTGATCCTTCACTTGTGAAGGATTGGCCGGGACAGATGAATTGCACGGGTGGTTAAGCGGGCCAGCCACCAGGAGGGTTATGAAGCGGGAATATGAGGTTTGCGGATATGCTGAGTTCGGTAACATCTCCCGGATATCCATTGCACATCTATACAACTCAAAGAGTCTTCGACCTGCGAAGGAGTAACACCTATCGAGGCATAACCAGACGATATACCAAAGCGAAACCCGTTGTATCCAGAATTGGAGAGCGGGCCAGACCGGAGCCGAAGGGGCAGCCTGGTCATATCCGGATAGATACAGTTCACCAGGGAGACCTCAACGGTCAGAAAGGGCCGTGGATGAGGTTACACAGTGGGAAACCGTAGCCTCTGTGGGAAGGATTACCTGGTGCCGGCACTGGAAACCATGTTGCTGCAATTCCCTTTCATTACCGGGGGTTTTCATTCCGATAATGGCTCTGAGTTTGTGAATCGCACCGTTGCCCGGTTGCTGAATAAGATGCTGATTCGTTTCACTAAATCCAGGCCCAGACACACCAATCCTTCCAAGAAGGATGGACTGGTGGAGTCTAAGAATGGCTCCGTGGTGCGCAAGCAGTTGGGTCCCCCAGAGGTGCGCTGAACTGAGTAATGAGTTCGATAGAGACTTCTTCAATCCGTCCTTCCGCGGAAGGATCAATTTCCACAGGCCTTGTTTCTTTCCGGTGACGGTGATCGACCCCAAAGGCAAGTCGAAGACTCTTCGAGGTGAAGAAGACTTATCCCTACGAGGAGGTGATGATGCCATGTGAAAAGCTGAAATCACTGCCCCAGGCTCAGAGTTACCTGCGCCCCGGCGTAACCTTTGAAGAACTCGAGATCAAATGAGCGATAATCAATTTGCGGAAAGGATGGTGAAAGCTCGTTCCAATCTCTTTCAACCCTTCCTAAGAAGGGCTAACCGGGTTGCCTGAAGCCCTTTTACTCAGGCTCATTATTCAATTAGAATAGACTCTAGAATAGAGTGTCCCACGCCATTGAGATTATACTTGCTGCTGCGCATGATCGTCGCCGCACCTGTCGAGGAAGACTATCTCTATTATTGAGGGCACGAAGGCTTCTGGCATCAAGGCTTCACGATAGGCGTCAAAAGTTCTGGTGAACATTCATCGGTTTTATTAACAAATATTCAGATTGTGATATCTGAAGATGTAGCAAAGGGTAATGATGAAACTGGGAATGTCAGGTTTCTTTTAGCTAAGAGCAGGGACGTCAATAAGTAGAACCTTCAAGGGAATATCTCCCAACTTTACTTTTGGTTACTTTCACGCCTTATTAAACCATCAGTGAGCACAACATCTTTCAATCACTACGCTTTCCAGGATTCGTTCGTTTCCCAGTTGACTACGGTATAGCCTAGTTTGGCAAGCATTTCCGGGAAAATGCTATGGTCAGGTTGACGTGTGAGATTTCCAAACATGTGGGGATTTACATCTATCAATATTTGAATTATTTGCTTCCATGAATATGCAGTAGTTGCTGAGGCATTCGGACCAGAAAGTATCAGCGCCAGGTTTTCGGTATCCATTGTTGCTATCAGAGATAATGTCTCCCCATTGTCAATTACTTTGTAGATAGAAAGAATCAATGGACGTATTAAGAGGACTGTCTTCTTTTCTATGTTGACTTTACTGACTTTCCAGCCCACATTTAGCCATGAACCAGCCTGGGGATGCGATAGGCTGTTTGCCCACCAAGCCCGATGAGTATAAGCCGAAGGCGGCAGAGCAAATCCAAGAATCTGCTCAATCTGTTGAAAGGTGAGGGATACGGTGACTTCGTGTTGCTTTACCAAATAGTTACCCAAAGGACGATATTTTCGCATGGTATTTCCACCTATAGGACGAATTCTTCACCATCGTTAAGTATGTGAACATTGGGAAAAAGCGATGGATATGTCTGTGGCTGGAATGTGTGAATCGGCACGACGCATTTGGGATTAAAGGCTTTTACCAACCGTTCCAAGTCCCGTTCTGGTGCGTGACCACTGGTGTGAATTGTTTCGAATTCAATCCCTTGGCGCTGCAAAGGCTTACGAAAATCACTCTGCTCAAGATAACCCTCCCACATTGAATAGATGCCTAATGCTCCGGTAAGATCCCCCAGATAACCGATGAGCTTCATAAAAGCAGGATTGTATTTACTTATCATAACCACGTTCCTTTTGCATCTACTGATTTCTTCCTTATAAATCCTGGAGGATACGCACTTTCCCACAAAGCTACCCAATCCGTTGTCCTTCAGTATCTTTCGGTGACCCCAGAAGTAGAATACGCGGATATCAGGCCACCAGTATTGAGGCAATTTATCTGATATATCTTTTAGCCTATCCAAGATGTAGGCAGTATAAAGGTCTATTACAAGCGTTTGGCGAGTGCGTTTTACCGCTCGGTAAACTGAGACAATCCTGTCGATATTCTGAGAAGAGCAGAACACAAAGGCTATATTCTGCTTATCCCCGAACATGCTAACCATTTTGTCCTCCACCGCTCTCTCATCCTGGTATTGATTCTCTCCTCTACCCAGCATCGAGCCCTCAAGCAGGAGGTAATCTATACCCTTTATTGGATGAGAAATCATATTCTCAAAGAGAATTCGTTTTCGGCCATGACCGCGAAAGTCACCGGAGTAGAGTATCCTCTTGCCCTCGCCCTCAATAAGAAAGGCTGCTGCGTCAAAACCTGAGTGGTCAACCAACCATGGGGTAATAACCAGGTCATTAATTATAAAAAGTTCCCACATTTTAAAAGTAATCACATTCCGCAAGTTTGCCTTTGTTGGGATGAAGATGTCAGATGCCTCGATTAGCGCTCGGGCGCCTCTGCTCATATACACTGGTATTTCGGGGTTAATATATCGCAGAAGACCGTAGTGGTCCTGGTGAGGATGAGAAATAAGAACAGCATCAACACCCTTTTCTTCGCCAGCATATAATCCGCTGACTTTCGGTAATACACGACTATCGATTAATTCTGGAATGCTCTTACCTTCAAGTAGCTTGCTATCAAAGGGTTCGTTTTGCGCATTAACCAGAGGCATGCCCAGGTCAATAATAATCCGTGTCTTTTCTGAGCGGAGTTCTACACAGCTACCGCCGATTTCTTTAGTACCACGGTGGATGATTAGTTTCATTACTTAGGATTCTCAAATATAAGGAGTAGGCGGATACACTTGATTGTAGGGGTGGAACGAAAAATCTTTAATATCTGTCCAATTATCAGTGTCACTTTCAATAATAGTCACCTTATGTTGGCCGCACTCGACTTCAACCCTATCAGATACGTTGCCGCTTTGAGATTTGGGCCATACGATGATTCGGCCATATTTAGATAAATTGACCTCTACGTTTGTACAGGCATTAATTAGCATTGCAAACTCGTGTTCATACCGTTTCATGTGGCATTGGTACTCCTGTAATTGACACAGCAATCGTCCTAAGAGCCGTCTTGATTTAAGTTCAATGAACACAGGAAATGCGCCGGCATCGCATATACCGACTGCCAAGATATCAAGCCGCCCAATTGGTTTGTGATCCTTGTCACCAAAAGACACCTCATCCAGTGCGAAAAGTAACTCCTCATAGATGCTTCCGTCCAGACCTAGGTAGGTCTTGAGATTCAGTTTATCATTGATGGCTTGCTTAATCAGCCAAGCCTGCGCACGCTTTTCGGGTGTGGGTCTCCCTAATTCCTTTACAGTGCCTTTCTTAAAATGGCTAATTACCGTTTCTATATCAGTGGTGGGTCTTGAAGCAAAGCCTAGGAGAGGACGTTCACAGTCGAGGGATACCGCTGTATAACCATTACCACCGATTCTAATATACCAATCCTCTCCCCATCCATTAGGAGGGCCTGCTAGGAAGCATCGCCGTTTTTTAGCCCATTCTGTCATTTTACTCAGACGACATTGAATGATTTCATCTCTAGTTTGACTCATTAATATACCCTGCCTTCCTTGTTTTTTACTAAGGGTATTATAACATAACATTAGAAGACTCAATAGTTCACATTTTCCACTCAGCAAATTGTACCAAAGTGGTTATCTCAACCATCATCTATAATATAGTTGGAGGTTTAAATAAGGTGCACTGATGAGACAGGCAGATATTTTTGTGAAACTTGGTCGCTATTTCCTGCATGAGGGTAGCTATGATTTGGCCGTTAATGCGCTTGCCAAAGCCATCGAATTAGATCCAGAAAATGCGTTAGCTTATGACCTCCGGGGTATAGCACACGGGCGTCAATATGAATATGAAAAGGCTATTGCTGACTGCGGAATGGCGATTCAGATTGATAATACCTTTGCCGGAGCTTATTGCAACCGCGGCTTGTCTTTTTATAAACTATACCGATTTAACGAAGCCATAGACGATTATAATGAAGCGATAAGGTTGGCTCCTGATGTAGCCTTATTCTACTCTAACCGCGGTTTAGCGCATTACAATAGAGATGAATTTGATAAAGCAATTTTTGATTACAACAAAGCGATTGAATTGAATCCTGTTGATTCCGAAACCCACAGATATTGCGGTGAGGCTTTTGCCAGTGTAGGCGATTATGAGAAGGCGATAATAAATTTCGATATGGCTCTGTTAATCAATCCCGAAGATATTATTGCCTATGGTAATCGTATTTGGGCTGACATACTTGGAGGGAAGGTCGCATAGCTTAACCGGGTAGTTTTCATTGACCTAAATCCGTGAAGGAATGAAGCAATTACCCACCCATCGACTACTTCAGGCATCTCTGACCTGGTATATTGAACATCTATTGGCAACTCCTGTCAATCGCCGACTGAAAAACGCTGGAAATTTGGATGTAGCGAACTCTATACGAGATTATCTTCTCCTCATGACAAGCACCTTCCCCTCTGGATAGACATCCTTAATAACATCCTCCTTCCTAACTCCATACAGGCTTACGGTGTTGTTACCCCTCAGGTCGGGGCTGGTGCAAGGGATAGTACTATATGTGCCTTCACGCAGTAACATTGGAGTCTACAAAGTTGCCAGACTACATGAAAAAATCGTGGAACTAATAAGATGATGGATTGCTTAGCGCAAGCCGACTTTTAGCCGCTCCTTGAGGTTAAGCATGCCATCGGTGTAAAATGGCAGTGTAGAATGGGAGCCGTGGAGTAAATCCAAATCCTGGTCTACGCTTCTGGAGGATTATCATGAGTGTGCAATTCAATAGACCTGATATTATTCGTCCCCCAAGTGAATGGAAGAGCTACTTTCTACCTCTAACCAGCGGTTGCTCTAATAATACCTGCACCTTCTGTGGGTACTATGGTTCGAAACTTAACACAATAGGGGTGGACGATATCAAGAGAGAAATAGATGCGGTAGCCCTTTATCGCCAATCTGGGATTTGCCTTGCTGCTATTTCCCCAGTGGTGTATGCTGTAGCGCACGGTTGGGATGGCAAGAGGGTGTTTCTTCAGGATGGCGATGCCCTGGTTTATCCCTTCGCGAAATTGGGAGAAGTTCTCCACTATTTGAACGAAAAATTGCCATACGTCGAAAGGGTTGGAACCTACGCTACGCCTCAGGATATTCTGCGCAAGAGCCCAAACGAGCTCGATGAGCTGAGAAGGCTTAAATTGGGCATCTTTTATATGGGAATGGAAAGCGGTGATGATGAAGTGCTCCAGAAGGTTGGCAAAGGGGTAAATCGCTACCAGATTGTTGAAGCGGGAGGGAAAGCGAGGGAAGCTGGCATTACGCTTTCTGTAACGGTGATTCTGGGGCTCGGTGGAGTTGATGGCAGTGAAAAACACGCACTTGAGACAGCGACAGTTCTCACTGCGATTGACCCGGATTATGTTGGCGCCCTGACTTTAACTTTGATCCCAGGCACTCCGCTTTATGAGCAATGGAAACAGGGCAATTTCAATCCCATTTCTCCGTTTCAATCTCTTGAAGAACTAAAGAAGATCATAGAGAATACCAGCTTTAGCGATTGTTTCTTTAGTTCAATGCACGCCTCGAATTATCTTTCAGTTCGCGGCAAATTGCCCCGAGACAAGGAAAAGATGGTAGGAGAGCTGGGGCATGTTATGGCGAGTGGTGATCCCTCTTTGCTTCGTCCTGAGTTCCTGAGGGGATTGTAAGCTTGAGAAGGAGGAGGTCAAGAGCAGAATCATGTCAGAGCAACTGGGTGAAATAGGGAAACCTGCGGCTGAGGGGTTTAAGGCGGAAAGAAAACTGTTTTTCGTGCCTCTTATTCTGACTCCTAGAGAACCTCAAGCCGATTTGCAGGAGATAGTTAGCCGGTACTGGGATCAAGTCCAGGCTCACATAAGGAACCTAGAAATGAAGCTCGGTGAAGTTAAGAGGGTATATCATGAGTTGGTATCCGAAGACGGCGAGGAGGCGGCCAAAGCCGTTGAGGAGCTCAGTGCCGAAAGCTATCAAGTTGTTAAGAGTGGACTGGACAAAGGGGCTGAGCTTCAGCCAATCGAGGACAGCGAGTTGCTAACGGAGCTTATGGATTGGACTAAGTGTTTAGCAGTTGGTCTGCAGAACCAAATGGTGTTTAATAAGGTGTACGAATCCTTCATAGACGTGCAGAAGAGAAGAAACGAGCATATCGCCAAGAAGATTGATGAAACATTAAAGGGTGGCGAGACTGGGGTACTATTGATGAGAGAAGGGCATCAGGTTCAGTTTCCTTCTGATATGCAGGTTTTCTACATTGCCCCGCCTGCCTTAGATGAGATTAAGCGCTGGATTAGGGCGCGTGAGACGGAGATTCAAACCGAACGCGAAACCGAATCTGAGGCCAAAGCAGAGACTGAAACCGAAAAAGAAACCCAGGCCGAAACTGATAGCTAGTGAGTTGAGCCGTGTACTGGGTGGTGAATGTATCCCTTTCAACGTAGATGGAGTCATACCAGAATGGCAATGGGAGGTAAAAAGATGACAGACTGGGAAGAAAAACTGCCCCCAATAGTGAGAGAGAGGCTGGCGAAAGCAGGCGACTTGACCAGTGAAGAAAAGGAACGGATGAAAGATTCCGAGAGGTTGGATTCATTGCTTTCAGAATTCCATACAGAGGCGCTTACCTCTGAGGGCTTGTGGACCGCACTGAAAGAATATAGAGACCACGGGAAAGGACAGCTATTGAAAGAGGTTCAGTTGAAGCTGATTGATTCCCTCAGTTTTGGTAGTGGGTCGGCGGAGATTCAGAAACGAAAAGAGGGCATTTTAGCTGTAGAGACTCTAAAGGAGCACCAGAATACGCCAGTGCTTGAGGCGGGTTTGAATTCGATTGAACAGTTACAAAGAAGATATGGCGAGGAAGTGCAACGTGCCTATAATGAGCTAAGAGCACAGGTAGAAAAGGATCCCCGATTAAGGATGGAGCAGGTCAAACAGGGTCAGAATACGGCGATGGTGCAATTGAGTGTAGATGAGGCGGTGAAACGCAATCCCCAGTGGCGAGAGTTCCTTTCTCAGCACGAGGAAAGATGTAGACAGGAATTCGCCAGAATAATAGAAGGGCTGAAAATGGGGGCAAAGTAGAGTTGTATGATGTTTGTTTTGGCTTCGAGAGCAGGGCGGTGGTTGCTGTGAAGACGTGATGAAGCCGTACAAATAGCACAAACTCGGATTTCGATATACGTTAGGACATATGATGTCTGCCTTTGGTGGAGTGGGGAAGTTTCTAATCCTTGCCGGGGTTTTTCTTATCCTGTTTGGATTACTCTTCATCTTCTGGGAACGTATCCCTTTTCTGGGGAAGCTTCCTGGTGACCTGATGATCCAGAGAGGCAGCTTCAGGTTACTTATCCCTGTGGTAACTTGCATCATTATCAGCTTTGTGCTTACCATTCTGATCAACATCTTGTTGAGGTTGTTCAGGTAAAGAGGAGAGGCAGGAGCTAATATAAAAAGTTGTGGAAATTGATGACGCGGGGATAGAAAAAGGCGTATCCTTCCAGTAAGAGAAAATATCCACTTAAAGGGAAAAAAGGAGGGACACGCCTTGGCAACATCACACCAGAGAAAGAGCAGAGGGACGAGGTACAAGATGCTTTGGAGGCATATGTCCGGGAAGGAGCCAGGAAGATGCTAGCCGCAGCATTAGAGGAGGAAGTTAACGCCTTCCTGGAGAGAGGCCGCTATCAGCGTGGTAATGAATTTCGCGGCTATCGGAATGGCTACCACCCGCTGCGGGAATTGACTGTGGGACTGGGGCCAATCTGATGACCCTGGTCCTTGAGGGCTATACGTTCAAAGACGGGATTCTCCAGCGACAACGGATGCCTGAGCTGGTAGGTGCGAGGAGCTAATAAAAAAGATGCTGGAAGGAATTTCCACAACATTTGATAAGAACTCGAAATGCGTATAGGTATAGAGTATATAACCAATAATCTCGCTCGCCAATGCTTGGGAGTCCAAGCGCTGTATCTTAGCTACACGGGACACTTCAGGTTGTGATGTTTGATGGTGGCTGTACCTCTGCCTCACCTCTGCTGGCGAAAGAGGCGGTTCATTGTGCTGCGATGAAACGCACCCCAGGCATCATGTGCCCGTCAAAGAGAAGGTGCACAACAAGGAACCGAGTTGACGACGGTATTCATCGATCGTGGCCAGTATCAGGTAGCCACACGGCTATGCTGCCCACGGCGCCCAACTCTCTGCCGATGTGCCACTATCACGCGGGCTTAGGGCTCAACATGGGGGAAACACGCAGAGACACCATGTTTGTATCTCACCATAGCCTCTTCAACCTGCTGGTGAAATCATGCAGCTTGGGATCCACCGAGAAGTCGCCTAGCTTCGGATTCGCAAGATAGGACCTCCACGGAAGGCCTGTCAGCTTGATTTGCCTTGGTTCAACCCTTGTCCTCCTATCACCTGCCGCCATCAGCGAGAGAAGGAGGAAACTCAGGCACACAATACCTATTGCTACGAAAAGCGGTATCGCTGCTATTAACAACCACCTCCACCCAATTCGCCTCAGGAAGGCGGCTATCAACAGGACACCCAGCAGCACAAAGTAAAGTATGATGCACGTCATAATCATCCTGCACACCTCCGTACGCTTGCTTTAAGCAAGTCGATGATGCCTTTTCATGGTCAGGAGGGTGGGATGACACCGTCAGCCTGCCCTAGCACTACGCCGAGCAAGCAGGCACACGCAAAACGGTGCCACCCACCCACACCCGTTCCACATTAGTAACACCCAGAATCCAATATTTCTGGCCTCAGTTGTGAGCCAGGCGCCGCCTAGCCTTCAACATAGCCTGTCCCGTCGCAAACGGGGCATTCGTCATCCTGCCGCACTCCAAAGGCCATAGGCCCCCTGAACATCGGCGGCAGATCCTTCCTGGGGACCCGACCGGTACCCTTACACTTCGGGCACTTTACCGGACGCTTCATCCTTCTCACCTCCTTCCGTTCACTTATCTGGGGAAAAACATCGCCTTCACGATCATGGCAAAGACTCCGACGATGACGGCTACCGCTATCAGCTTCGGGATTATTGTCATCAGCAGGTCAAAGTCCAGCAGTCCGATAATGACCAGCACCGCCAGAGCAATTGAAAATGGCAGTAGTAGCATTCCCTTTACCAGTCTTCTAAACATCTGCGCCAAATTCCTTACCGGGTTTCCATCCTCGCTCCATGGTATTCACTCTTATGGTTGTCCCGAATCGGAAAGCCCATCTGGTGCTTGCTTCTGCCGTTTATCCGCGAGATGGCTCCATTTACCTGCTCCGCGCTCACTTTCAGGCAGCCTGATTCATCACTTTGGTCGGTTTGACCGTATCTTATGGCCAGGCTAAAGATCACCTCCTGTATCTGGGCGGGTGTAAGGCCGTCTGTTTTACGAGCCATACAGGCCTGGATATCATCATCCAGCGGTATCTTGTAGCAGAGGGACGAGATGAACTCCTTCCGTTGCTCCAATGAAGGACAGGGAATCTCGATGATCCGGTCAAACCGTGAAGGACGCTGCCCGATAGCCTTGTCCAGCGTCTCCAGGTGGTTCGTCGTGGCAACGGTGACTATCTCATTATGTTCCTCGACGCCGTCTAGCACTGAAAGCAGGGAGAGGAGAGACGGCCCTCTGGTGTACCCCCACTCAATCCTATCCTGCGCAATGAGGTCGATGTCTTCGATGAAGACGATGCATGGAGAGAGGTCCTGTGCCAGTGCGTAAAGCTGTGTGATGTATTCTTCTTCAGCCAAGGCGTAGTTATGGGCCATTATGCATGTTATCCCCGGGCTCCCCGCCATGAGCGCCTTGCATACCAGAGTCTTGCCCGTTCCGGGTTTACCTACTAGCAGCACTCCTCTTTTTGCCGGGATCCCGTAGCCGGCGAGTCGTTCCCTGTTTGCCAGGAAACCGATGGTGTTGGCCTGGATTTCATCCTTTGCCTCTGGATCCAGGATTATGCCGTCCCACGTCTTGGCCGGGACATCCAAAAAGCGAATACGGCCGGTGAGCTCAAGATTTTTACCACGATAGAAGTTCTGTTCCCTGACAACGCTCTGGATGCTGCTGGCGAATTCGTAAACTTTCTCTCGGCTGTTGGCTGTGCCGGTCACTATTACCGAGTTGTAGGCTCTCAGGTTGGCATCTACGGTTACCGCGAATCGTTGGCCTTGCTTCTCCACAAATAACGTGCCGTCGCGAAGGACATTCTGGCACTCACCGCTGCCCGTATTTACATCTATATACAGTGGTTCCGGGTATTGGTATCCGAGAGCTTTGAGAACTTTCCACTCTTCCACCTCGATGTGGCGCTGGACGGCCCAGGCCAGAAGCTCACCGTAGTACCTGGGTTCGATAACCGAGACAGTTACGGTTTCTTCTTCATCGAGGAAACGGCCAACGGTAGCCCGGCGTTTTTGCTGGCGCTCATGGCGCCTCGAAATGAACGGCTCCGGTATCTCAATTTCGCCCTCTTCCACCAGTTCCTCAAACTTCCCGTTGTTGCCCATTGCTTCTCTTTACCTCCTGCAATTTTTTACTTTTTATCAAAGGATAAAAATTCTAACATATGGGTGTGACCACGTTCTGTCACAAAATTCGGCACTTTGCGAGTTTTTCAAGATTGAGCAGTCCGATTATTTGACATCTGTGCTATAATGCTTTCACTTTAAGGTAGGTCGTATATGAAAAAACGCAGGAGAGAAGACGCGATGGACCGCACAACGCGGCTTATCAGTCTATGGATAATCCTTTCCCAGAATCCGCTTCCCCGTGCCTTAAATGTGCGGGGAATCGCTAACCGTTTTAAGGTCGACAGGAGGACTATATACCGCGACCTCAATGCCCTCCAAAATGAGCTTGGCGTCCCTATTGGTGAGGAGGGCCCAAAGCGCTTCCTCGTCGAGGGGCATCATTTACCCCCGATCCGCTTCAGTGTTCCGGAGGCCATGACCATTTTCCTTGCTGCCAGGCTATTGCTCAACTACTCGCGAAGGTATGATTCTAATATCGCCTCAACCTTTCTCAAGCTGAACTCGGCTGTTGAACTTCCGCTGAGAGACCAGATTCAGAAGACCATGGACTGGCTGCAAAAACAGGCGCTGGACAGGCAATTTATTCGCACCATGGCAATACTGGCTGAAGCTTGGGTGAACCAGCGTACCGTCAGGATATGGTACCACGCGCTGGTTGATGAAGAGGCGACGGAACGGAGTATCGACCCCTATTTCATCGAGCCCGCGGCGGCTGGCCACTCCAGCTATGTGATTGGGTACTGTCACCGAACCAATGAGATGCGCACCTTCAAGATCGAGCGCATAATGGCCATAGAGATGACATCCGAGACCTACAGCATTCCCGCTGATTTCGACGCCAACACCTACCTGGCTTCGTCATGGGGCATTGTGGCCGGAGGTGAGGCCGAAACCATCAGGCTGAGGTTCAGACCGGAGCTGGTAAGGATTATGAAAGAAACGGTATGGCACTCCTCACAGAGATTGGAACCGCAGCGCGACGGCTCTGTGATTGTGACTTTCACCGTTACCGATACCGTTGAACTCTATTCCTGGATTATGGGTTGGGGCGAGAAGGTAGAGGTCCTGGAGCCGGAGAGCCTCCGTCAGGACATCACTGAAACGGCAAAAGCCATGCTGGAGGTGTATCATGAAAAATAAAGATTTGTGACAGTACAGTTGTCAAAGCCAGATAGGATAATAAGCGTATCGGGTGGCAAAAAGAAATGGCTATACATTACAAGGAAGCAAGCGAAATTATATAGAAGGGAGATAGGTGCAATGTGGACACCAAATGCGGCCAAGACCGCCAAAAGGATCGAGGATCTGGAGGAGTACTACGAGAAGCATGTGCCCGATGGCATCAACTATAACTGTCAACACTATGAGTCTTGTAAGAGAGACTGTGTCAGTGCAAAGCTTAATTTCGACGAGGGGCAGCTCCAGCATGTTGGAACAAAATACGATTTACATAAAGACGGCGAAGACTGCAAGCCACTACGTCTCATCGTAAGTGGTATAACCTATGGCCCAATGGGGCCGGTAAACATGGGGGCAAGGTGGAAGGACGTTGTCCTGAATAGCGGGCTCAAAGATCGGGTCAAGCCGCGCACCCGCACAGCCCATGCGACCGGCACAACGCTCGTTCTCAAGCACATTTTGCTCGGTCCCGCGAGTCTCGCAACGAACAAGTGGGGCAACTGGAACGACGAGTTCATAGGCATGGTCGGTGTGGCGAACGACCACATCTTCAACATGTGTGCCTGGATCAACTTCCAGCTGTGCTCAGCACCGTTCCTCGATAAGAACGGCCGGGCGACGGATCGAGAGGGGTCGCAAAAGCCCGTGGCATTCAAATGCTTTGAGCACTACTTAGAGACGCTCAGGATACTGGAGCCCCACTTGGTGGTATTCGAGGCCAAGGGGTGGTTTGGCAGGTGTCTGAAAAACCGAGGCTGGACCGGGTACTGGCAAAGGTCAAAACAATTCCCAGATACCTTAGGCCGCTTCACAAAGGATGACCTCGATTTCGTTGCGTGCGATTTCTATCATCCTTCGGTTGGTAACCGAAATAACTGGTCAAGCAACCCGTTTCAGTACTATTTCGCAGAAGTTGCCGTGCCTACGTTGAAGCAAGCGCTTAAGGATATCGGACTGCATCGAACAGCACCCCCGGCAACGCCGCCAGGGTGTTGACCACGGATCGCACGGAAGGCGTCGAGGATTCTGTGAAATCCATCGAAAGTGCAGCAGCTGATTGATGAACCACTCAGTGGATGCATACCTTGATATCGAAACCACTGGCCTGTCGCGGTTCTTCAATAGAAAACTGAAAGCTCATGACTACCAACATCTATCCCCCCTTTTGTAAAGGGGGCAAGGGGGATTATGCTGTTCTATAATAAAAACCTAAAAGGATACTCCAGACAACTTAGAAAAGACATGACCAACGCAGAAAGACTGCTCTGGTCGAAAGTAAAGAGAAAACAGTTGCAGGGCTATCAGTTCTATAGGCAGAAGATTATCGGCAACTACATAGTTGATTTCTACTGCCCAAAAGCGAATCTAGTTATTGAAATTGATGGTGGTCAGCATTATGACGATGAGGAAATCAAGAAAGATAACGTCAGGGATGATTATATGGGAGAACAGAGATTAACAGTCTTGAGGTTTTCAGATAGAGAGGTATTTGAGAATCTCAATGGAGTTATTGAGCGTGTAAATGAAGAGTTAGAATCCCCCTAAATCCCCCTTTTTAAAAGGGGGACTGTGTTTGCTGGTAATGATAACTCTTCTGATATCGGGACTTTGTGTATGCGTGATGATAAGCCCTTCAAGAGAAAGGTTTGACAAGATACTATACAGCACACCATGATGTTTGATGCTTACCTGGATATCGAGACTACTGGGCTATCGCGGTTTTATAACGAGATAACCGTAATCGGCATCTATCTCATCGATGGCAGAGGTAGCCGGCTGGTGCAGTTCGTGGGAGACGCCGTGACCAAACATAATATCCTTCAGGATTATCATTGCCCACATCTTTCCCCCCTTTCGTAAAGGGGGCAAGGGGGATTATGTTGCTCTACAATGAGAGCCTAGAAGCTCGTTATTACCCACCTCTATCCCCCCTTTTGTAAAGGGGGCAAGGGGGATTATGCTGTTCTATAATAAAAACCTAAAAGGATACTCCAGGCAACTGAGAACGAACATGACCAACGCAGAAAGACTGCTCTGGTCGAAAGTAAAGAGAAAACAGTTGCATGGCTATCAGTTCTATAGGCAGAAGATTATCGGCAACTACATAATTGATTTCTACTGCCCTAAAGCGAATCTAGTTATTGAAATTGATGGTGGTCAGCACTATGACGATGAGGAGGTTAAGAAAGATAACATCAGGGATGATTATATGAGAGAACAGAGATTAACAGTCTTGAGGTTTTCAGATAGAGAGGTATTTGAGAATCTCAATGGAGTTATTGAGCGGATAAATGAAGAGTTAGAATCCCCCTAAATCCCCCTTTTCAAAGGGGGACTGTGTAAGTCATTGTACAGCACACCATAATGTTTGATGCTTACCTGGATATCGAGACTATGGGGCTATCGCGGTTTTATCACGAGATAACCGTAGTAGGCACCTATCTTGTCGATGGCAGAGGTAGCCGGCTGATCCAGTTTGTTGGCGACGCCGTGACCAAGGATAATATCCTTCAGGATTATCATTGCCCACATCTATCCCCCCTTTGTAAAGGGGGTTAGGGGGATTTTATTTGTGAGTGATGATAAGCCCTTCAAGAGAATGATTTGATAGGATACTATATAGCACACCATAATGTTTGAAGCGTACCTGGATATCGAGACTACTGGGCTATCGCGGTTCTATCATGATATAACCGTAGTGGGTATATATCGTGTCGATGGCACGGATAGCTGGTTGTTGCAGTTCGTGGGAGACGCTGTAACCAAAGATTATCTTCTTGGGGCTCTAACTGGCGTGGACACGATCTTTACCTATAGTGGGAGCCGATTCGACCTTCCCTTCATACATACCTGCCTCGAAGTAGACCTGGCCAACTTGTTTCATCACCACGACCTAATGTATGACTGCTGGCGAAAGGGTCTTTATGGCGGTTTCAAGGCAGTGGAGCGGCAACTGGGTATTCCCAGGCAGCTAAAGGGCATTGATGGGTTGCAGGCAGTAATACTGTGGGGGAGGTATCGGAATCATGGTGACGAGGATGCACTGGCTTTGTTGCTGGAGTATAATAAGGAAGATGTGGTGAATCTGAAGACTCTGAGGGAGAGGATAATTATAAAAATGATAGGAGGTTATTGATGGTTATCAATGTTGTATGTAAATCCGACTGTGAAGAGTTGATAAATAGGATTCGTCAGACTTTGTCATCTAATGGGTATTCCATAAGTAGTATTCCAGTAGGACCAGGTGTGTTTCCTAGCAATGATGATAGCATATTAGAGGGATTATCTAAGGCGATTTTAGCAATACAAGCAGTTTGGGCATCTGTAAAAAAGATCCTACCCTGCCTTAAAAGCGATTTGTCTAACTATAATATTAACTACGTTGCTAGTTTGTCTGACACAGATATTAACGCTCTATATCTTAAATACAAGAGCAGAGTTAGGACAAGGTTTCTTAAAGCTGAGTTGTTTTCTATTAGGGATAACGCAAAACTATTCCAGAGCATCATAGCAAAACATGGGTCTGTACGAGGCTTCATAACAAGCTATTTAAGTGGGAAAAATTATGATACTTCAATGAAGTTCTATATCCAGCCTCATGATGACAAGCTGATAGGGTGTTTTATTGACCCCAATAGCGACTTCAAACTATCTGGAGTTGGTCTCGCTACCTGTTGCGAGTTCTTCAACAATATCGGTATTGATGAGTTCAAACCTGACACCCATACAGTTAGCTTCTTGAATAGGATTGACCTTAACAGAAGCTCGGTGAGGATATCGCGAAGGCCAGACTTGATTAGAAAAGTGGGAATTACGATCTCAGAAACCTTGGGTAAACCACGCAAGTATGTTGATGGCCACATCTGGTGTTTCTGCGCTGAAGGAGAAGGCGAGATATGTACTGAAGACGATCCAAAATGTGACTTGTGTCAGCTGAAAATTCAAGAACCACAGCTTTGTCTAGGATTTCCCAACAGGATAGCAATAAACAGTAACCCCTTGGCAGCCGCACAGAGAATGAAGGAATGTGCGCTGATTAGAAGTGAGACTCAAAAGAAAATGAAAAAAGTTGGCTTATCTGATGCTCAACTTGAAAAGGTTCTGGATCATGTATACGGACCAAAACCCGTTGGGCGGCAGATTATTAAACAACTCATCATGACAGATCCTTTTGGATCTGCCCAGGCTATGAAGAAAAGTGGTTTTAATCGTAAGCAGGCTTATCGAGAAATGCAAAAAGCCGGTTTGGCACATAATTCCATTGAAGGAATACTCATAAAAGTGTACTAAGCAGAAATTGATAGCCATCAATAACTATGTCTATCTATTCACACTCACAACTGAGCATGTATGAGCAATGTCCGCTGAAGTACAAGCTTTGCTACTGAGACAGAATCAAGCGGGACGTTGGACGAGGGCTCGCTCGCTGGTAATGTCCATAATATGGCTCATTACCACGTGCGAAATTCAAGTATCCTATGATGTGTGGACAAAGGCTTTCATAAGAGATGGCTAGAGAACAGATACCCAAGCTGTCCAAGTCGCGCTTTCTAGCGGGACTGCAATGTCACAAGCGCCTCTATCTAGAGTGCTTCCACCGCGACCTTGCCGACCCGGTCAATGTAGGACGGCAGGCAATCCTGGATGCTGGGACCAGGGTCGGTGAGCTTGCCAGGAACCTCTATGCCGACGGGCTCCACATTAGCGAGCCTTACTTCCAACATGAAGATGCTGTGATATCGACACAGGCAGCGCTCCCCGACAAGTCCATACCATCGGTCTACGAGGCGGCGTTTTTGTATGATGACATAAGGATTCGTGTTGATATTCTCGCCCGCGCCAGCGATGATCTGTTTGACCTTATTGAGGTCAAATCTGGCACATCGGTCAAGGGGGAGCATCTGCCAGATCTGGGAGTACAGATCTACGTACTCAGGGGGTGTGGCATATCGGTAAGACGAGCGTGCCTCGCCCATCTGAACAAAGAGTACGTTTACCAAGGAGGAGACTACGACCTGGGCCAGTTGTTCTCTGTGGAAGACATCACCGATAAGGTGCAACCGCTTTTGGTAGACATTCCGTCAAGCTTAGACGAAATGAGGCTCCATTTATCGAATCCGGAGCCCCCAGACATTAAGGCAAGGAAGCAGTGCTCCCGGCCATACACATGCCCGTTCCATAGCCACTGCCATGCTGATGAGCCAGAGCATTCCATCACCCAGCTTCCACGAGCCAGCCAGAAGCTGTTGGATTTGCTGGAGGAAGAAGGCATTGAGGATATACGAGACATTCCCGCAGATTTCCCGGGTCTGAACGCAACCCAACAGCGTGTCCGCGACTGTGTGGTCAACAGCCGTGTCCACATGAACCCTGAGCTCGCCAGGGCGCTCGCACAACTCGAATATCCCATCCACTTTCTGGATTTTGAGACGTTCAATCCTGCGCTGCCGGTCTATGTGGGTACACGTCCATATCAGGTAATACCATTTCAGTGGTCAAATCATATTCTAGACCGAGATGGCCAGCTTACACATCAGGAGTTTCTAAACGAAGGGTTCGGCGACCCACGTGAGCCATTTGCTAAGAGTCTCCTCGAGGCACTCGGAATCACTGGGACAATTATCACCTATTCCAACTTTGAAGCGACGCGCATCCGTGAGCTTGCCCAAGCACTGCCCGAGCTTTCTAGCGACCTCCTAGCCCTGCTGGATGGACGTATTGTCGATCTTTTGCAGCTTATCCGAAAGTACTGCTATCACCCAGAGTTTCACGGCTCGTTCTCGCTCAAGTCGGTACTTCCTGCTGTGGTGCCCGATTTGGACTACAGCGATCTGGAAATCTACGAGGGGGATCAGGCCTCGGCTGCTTACGCAGAAATGATATTACCAGAGACATCTACTGATCGCCGAGACTCGCTTCGCAAGGCCTTGCTTGCATACTGCAAGCGCGACACCGA
Organism: Dehalococcoidia bacterium; assembly: GCA_030610655.1. Classification (GTDB taxonomy): domain Bacteria; phylum Chloroflexota; class Dehalococcoidia; order E44-bin15; family E44-bin15; genus DAOUVR01. Next base: position 34,050 of record JAUWRG010000005.1, on the reverse strand, counting down.
GGCGATGGTCCGCCTGTTTGAGACCCTGAGGCAAGGGAAGGTCTCAACGCAGCGGAGAGGACAGCCATGACGACGTTTATGGAAGTGGTGAAGACATGCACAGTGTGCGGTGCTTCAAGCACACATAGGGAGATCACGTCGACAAGCGCATTTGGCTCCCCTGGTCTGGACGCCCGCCCACCTCCCCCACACGGCTACAGTATCGATATGTGGATCCAGATGTGTCCGTCATGTGGCTACTGCGCTCCAGACATATCTGAGCAGACACCAAGAGCTTCAGACATAATGCGAAGTGATGCCTACCGACATCGACTTCAGGATCCAGAGTTTCCAAAGCTGGCGAACGCCTTCCTTTGTCATTCGATACTTGAGGAAATGAGTAGTCATTACGCAAATGCGGCATGGCCCACCATTCACGCCGCTTGGGCTTGTGATGATGCCAGCCGGGACGATTCAACTCCTGAGGGACATGAAAAACGTGCTCGCGCAACGAGAAGTGTGGCATCAAATGCCTGAAAGCCTGCCCCTATGATACCCCCCAGTTTGGGCCAGAGGTTGGCGCCAAAATGCGCAAATGCAACTTCTGCCTGGACAGGTGGTCAGACAATAAGCTGCCCATTTGTGTGGAGGCATGCCCCACCAGGGCTCTTGATGCTGGCCCCTTAGATGAACTTAAGGCCAAGTACGGTGACATCCAACAAGCTGACGGCTTTGTCTATTCCAACAGGACCAAACCGGCTATTGTCCTCAAACCAAAACGCCCAAAGGCTGGCTAATGACGCCTGTGGGGCAATCCTTGCCTGTGTCGGTCCTTAGCAAATGATCAGGCATGCAGTAACCGAGCTCTCTCGATAGAAGAAGAGATGGTGATGGCTAGGTGGCAAGGCCTAAATATCCATTTTGCAGTTGACATAGAGGCAGAAGCAGCCCAGCTACCTCAGGACCATAAAGTTTAGGGCGTCCCCGATGGTTGACCGGCCGGGGTGACTTGCCTCGACGCATCAAGCGGACTGCTGCCTTACGATGGCAGCCTGTAACATGGGTGAACTCGTCCAGAATCAGCCCCTTCTCTTTCTTCGCCGCTCCAAGGTAGCGACCTCGTACCGCCTCGGTGTCCTTCTGTGGAAGGATTGCTGTCTCTCGTCATGCTCCCCTGCCTTGGGTAACATTATTTCTGAGGCAACAATACCATATTCGGTAACAATAATTATGAGTCAATTCGCGGGGCACAGCCACCGCTGCGATCTTCGCCAGGGCAAAATAGGCCTCCATAAACTGGTTGCAATTAAAGGCCAGTATGGCCACCTTAGCCCCTTTCGTGACGCCCAGTTCTAACAAAGCATGGGCCAGTTGATTTATGCGTGCATTAAACTGCTTGTAGGTCAAGCGGGTTTCTCCGAATACCAGAGCCTCCTTGTGGGGAAACTTGCTGGCGTTACGAGCGATCATTTCTCCCAAAAGCAATCTTCTGCCCAAGGCCTCCTCTATTGATTGTTTGCCCACCATGATGACTCTCCTTTTCTGGCCCCCGCATGGACACCCAAATCAGGGTTATGAGAGATACACCGACCTTCGGGTATTGCGAGGATACCCTGAAAGTTGTGCTGGATTGGTGCGCTCGCAAATAGCCAACCTGGTTTTTCTTTTTAGCTATGGCCAGAGGACTTCAGCCACGTCCCCCAGTCCCAGCTCCTGTAGCTTGCTTTTGCTGGGCTTGCCGCTATCAGGGTCCCAATCCATGGCTACCAGATAGTCCTTGACCAGCGTCTCGATTTCCACGCTCTTGCCGGCTGTGGGCCCCTTGCCAAGAGGAGGGCGCCCCAGCACCCTATTGGGCATCTTGAAATCGGCAGGCTTTAGCCCTTCGCGGACGTTAAACGCCTGACGTATGTTGGCGATTCTTTCCCCTGCCTTTAACACGTTTTCTAGACTGTAGTCCCACCCAGTGGCCAGGCTGAGGAATTCAGTGATGGCGCTCATGTCCATAGACATGTAGCCGAAACTGCACAGCCCGGCGCAGTTGACCACATGCATCAGGAGGCTGCCCATCTTGTTTGCCTCACCTCGGCCAGCCTGTGAACCGCTCTCCATCGGAGGGAACTCCACGCCGCCGAGTGGCCTGTAGCCATAGCTGCCCTGGGTGTGACGAGCGGGGGTCGGGTCGGCTTGATAAGGGGTGGCGTAGTGCAGGCGGGCCTTGGGGTCGTGCATTGGCAGTTCCTGGCCGTGGATATGGATGGCAAACTCATCCGCCCCCTTGCCGATCTTCTCCGCCGCCACCTTGACCCCGTCGGCGAGGACATCTCCGAAGCCTTCCCTTCTCACCAGCTTCTCGGTCATGGCTACTATGGCCTCGTGGTTCCCCCATGTGAGTTCGATTCCCTCGGTGTCCTTGCTGGTGATAAGGCCGTTTTCATAGCATTCGATGGCGAAGGCGATGGTGGCGCCAGCGGATATGGTATCCATTCCGTAGCTGTTGCATATATCGTTTGCCTTGATTATGGACTCCAGGTTGTCGTTGAGACACATGGCGCCGAAGGCGGCCAGTGTTTCATACTCCGGTTTGTGCACCCCGGCGGGATATTTATATCTACCCTTGCCTGCCTTCATAACCCCCCCGCAGGCGATAGGGCAGCGCCAGCACCCGTACCTCTTTTGTTGCTGGCTGATGACGCTTTCATCGCTAATGGCAGCGGCATTGGGGAAATCCTCACCGCCAGCGACAGCCCAGTTCTTCACTGGAGTGTCCCCGATTTGTGTCAATGGAGCGGTACCTGCGCAGGTGCCATATTGGCGGAAAATTTGCGCTTGGCCTCCCAGTTGGCGCTGATGCCTTCTTCTCGCATCATCCAGCTTGGCTTTGTCTGCCAGAGGGACAGGCTGGCTCCCCTTCACCACTACAGCTTTAAGCCTCTTGGCTCCCATCACTGCCCCTAGGCCAGAACGACCGGCAGCCCTTGCCTCGTTGTTGATGATGCATGAAATGAGGCATAGCTTCTCCGCAGAGGGGCCAATGCAGGCAATTCTGGCATCTGGGCCATGCTCAGCCTTGAGTAGAGCCTCGGTGTCACGGACGTCTTTGCCCCACAGTTGCTTTGCCTTTCGGAGTTCAGCGGTTCCGTCATTGATAAAGAGATAGACGGGCTGCGGGGAGATACCGTAAAAGAACACTGCATCGTAGCCGCTGAACTTGAGGTATGGACCGAAATCGCCTCCAGAGTTGGCATCACCCCAGGTGGCGGTAAGCGGCGATTTGCCCACAACAGTGTAGCGAGAGCCGAAGAGAGCGGGGGTGCCGGTGAGCAGCCCTGCAACAAACCCCAAATGTGCCTCAGGCCCTAGCGGGTCTATCTTGGGTCTTTGTCGATCGAAGAGCACCCTGGCTCCAATGCCATACCCTCCCAAGAAATCGCGGTAAATCCCTTCCCCTGGCGTCTCAGCTTTCAATTCGCCCTTAGAAAGGTCCACAAATAGAATCTTACCTATATAAGCTCCAGACATTACCTTGCTCTTTCTAGAGATTTTTTCATCGAAGCCTGGGGAACGGTAGCAAGCCTGGAAACCGGCCCCTCATCCTGCTCCCGAAGGCGCCATTGAGTTCTTGCGTAGGTTTCGAATCCCCTGCGGGAGTAGCAACATACTAGCGTTGCGCAGAAACAGTGTCAACTCGCTAGCTTGACTGTTGGGTCAGGTGCTCTTAAACTTGCTGTTAATTCACAGCTCAATGAAGGGTGGTATTGGCTACTGTGGAATCGGTTAATGTGCTCGTTACTAGTGTGATAGGCGACGAATGTTTGCAGCAGATTGCTGAAGTCAGATCCAAGATAAAGCTGACGGATGCTTCAGGATTACTCCGTGCTGAAAACAGGGGAGATTCCGCCTCCAAAGAGAAGCTCGATGCCCTGCTATCCGAGGTTGAGGTGATCTTTGGCCTGTGGCTTCCCCAAAACGTCACTAGTCGAGCCCCTAATCTGAAATGGATTCAGACCATGTCGGCTGGGGTAGACAGGTTTCTGGATACCCAGATGGTGCAAAGCCCGGTAATACTGACCAACGTAAGCGGTATTCATGCCACCCCCATCGGTGAATTCGTTCTTGGGCTAATGCTGATGTTTGCCAAAAACGTGCCAATGCACTTCCAGTTGAAGCAAGAGAAGCAATGGACGCGGTTGCCTCCGTCGATTCTACGCTCAAAAACGGTGAAAGCATAGCCATAGGTCGCTGAAGTTATTGTGAGGGATGGTCGAAAATAAAACGAGAGGAGATATGAGATGAACGAGGACGAAATGGATGACGAGAATATGACTGAGGACGAGTTCTTAGAGGAGGTTGATACCGAGCCGAAGGGTATCAAACGTTGGATGGGGCTGAACGTCTGGCGCCGTATCAAGCTGTGGCAGTTTTTACTGGGCATTCTGGTGGCTATCATCCTCTTGGTGGGGTGTGGTGCCGGGGGCTATTTCATCAGCTACTACCAATCTTATTCGGATGCCTACGATTCTGGCTTTGCTGATGGCAACACTACCGGTTATGATGCCGGCTATGCCGCTGGTAACATTACTGGTTACGACTTGGGCTACACAGCCGGAAACGTCACTGGCTATGACTTGGGCCACTCCGACGGCGTGGATGAGGGCTACGCTGACGGCAAAGCCGATGGCTACGATGAGGCTAAGGCCTACTTCTACTGGTCGCGATACGATGAGGGCTACGACGACGCTAGAGACGCTTACTTCTGGCCGCGATACAACCAGGGCTACCAAGATGGCTTGGCCGCTTGCCCTTAATAGTACATTTGGAGGAGAAATCCGTGCTAGCCATGCGGGTGAGCATGGTTGAGTTTTCACTTTCCTTATGAAACATAACAAGCATGTCGTAGATTCCGTGATCCATATGACCAAGGAGGGTTCACCATGACTTCTCATTCGCGAACAGGGCTTATAGAGGTAGCACCCCACGCTTGGGCGGTGATTATGTCGGTCATCCCTCCAGAGGGTGGAGGCCCGAACGCCGGTTTTGTCTTGGCTGGCGACCAAGTGCTGGTCATTGACTCCCTTATCAGCTCTGGGTTCAGCCAGCAGCTTTTTGGGTACCTCCGCCAGGTGACTGACAAGTCGCCAACTTATCTTATCAATACCCACAGTCATGGTGACCACGTCTTCGGTAACCAGGTATTTTCGCCCCCAGCTACTATCATAGCTCATGAGAAGGTGCGTGAGACGCTTCTGTCACAGGGGGAGGTGATGGTCAAGTCATTTGCCGAGCGGCTCTCGGGTCTAGTTCCAGACATCCAGGATACCAATGTTATAGCGCCCCATATAACCTATCGCCGCCACATGACACTACACCTTGATGGCCGAACTGTCGAACTCATTCACCCCGGTGTAGCCCATACCGATGGAGATACCATGGTATACCTCCCCGACGACAAACTACTCTATGCAGGCGACATACTGTTCAACCATATTTTCCCACCCATCTTTGGCAGCAGTACTGGGTGGATCACAGCTATTGAACAGATTGAAGTAATGGATATCGACACTATAGTTCCGGGTCATGGGTCTATTGCAACGAAGAAGGAACTCGGCGGGCTGAAGCGGTGCCTTATCGAGCTGCGATGCCAGGTGAAGGACTGCTTTAATCGAGGTCTATCCTCAGAGGGAGCCACCAAGCAGGTTGCCCTGCCGTACCTTGAGTGGCCTCGTGCTGAGCGTCTTCCCCTTGGGGTGCAAACCATTTACCAAGAGTCAACGAATGACGGGGACACAAACTGACTATGTCGGCCCGAATGGGCCTCAAAAACCATCCTTTGGCTTACTATGAGGCTGACCGAAGCAATGTTTCTTTGCTACGCTGATTTACCAGGAATATTTGGACTTGGGCCCCAGCCTACCCCCGACCATGGCTTTAGCTCCATGTCCAACTCGTCGAGCGCTTGTTTCCGCAGCTTTCGTAGTAGCTTTTGAAGCTGCTTGAGTTCCTCTTCTGCTAAGGGGGACATCAGCTTGCTGATTAAAGAGAACGCTACATCTTTACCGGGGGCGACAAGTTCCTTGCCTTTGGTAGTCAGTTGAATCTCGGTGAATGGGTGGCCCTTCTTCTTCGGCACGCGCTTCACCAGGCCGTCTCTCTCCATGCGATTGAGCAGTCCAGCAACAGAGTGACTTTTGCGAAAGAGGAAGCGGGCGATTTCAGCTGGGATCAGTGGTGGGGGATAGTCTGCGCAGAGCCACAGGACATTGAGCTTTTCAGGAGTCAATCCGACCTTGGCAAGCTCCAGTTCAAGTACCCGGTACATTGCAGGCCAAGTCTGACCAAGAAGGAACCAAGCTGTGAAACGCGAGTCTTGTAAGTCAAAATCGTACAATGAACCCTCCCTTCCTTTTTTAAGTGTATACCATATCAAAAAACCGACTGCAAAACAAGTGCTTTGGAAGCTATGGGATTAAACATGGCTGGAAGCATTAGCAGTGAACAGAATTGATAAGGATGCCATTCTGCTTCGCTGCAAGACTGGGACGCACTTATCAAGCTATATCAGTGTAAAATATATGGGTGAATAAAGCAAGGCAGATGAAGGGGAAGCCGGGGTCAAAACATCGAAAGCAAGAAGCTCGTACAACAGAACCATGAGCAGGTTGGGCTTTGGAGACGGAGGTGAGCGCTATTTCATCTTTTACTCTAAGCCATTCTAACTACCCTTCCATCAATATGCTATGGAGTTGGTTGAAGCTATAGCAAGTAAAGAGTATTATGTAGACAACGCGATTGGAGGCCTCTAATTGAACCTTTCTGTCGAGCTTGCTCCCTATAATAAGCGAGGGTTGCAACTGAAAAACCCGGTGATGACGGCGTCAGGGACTGCAGGCTATGGCATGGAGTATGCTGAGTTGGTTGACATCGAGAGGCTGGGTGCCATCGTCTCGAAGGCGATCACACTGAAGCCTCGTTGTGGTAACCCCCAAATACGCCTTGCCGAGACGGCATCAGGGCTCCTCAATTCGATAGGGCTTCAAAATGTTGGCGTCGATACCCTAATCAAGGAGAAAGCGCCTATCTGGAGCACCTGGGGTGTCCCGGTGATCGTGAACATCGCCGGGGAAAGCATCGCCGAATATGGTGAACTTGCTCACAGGCTGGAAGGGGTTGCAGGGGTCAGCGGCATCGAAATAAATGTTAGCTGCCCCAATGTCGCCATGGGAGGGATGGAGTTTGGTAAAAGCCCTGAAATAGCCGCTGCGGTGACCGAGGCGGTGAAATCCAGAACTACTCTCCCTGTTATGGTGAAGCTGACCCCCAATGTAACCGATATCACCGAGATTGCGCGGGCTGTTGTGGAAGCAGGAGCCGATGCCATCTCCCTGATCAATACATTGACCGGCATGATTATCGATGTAAGCACTCGAAAGCCCTTACTCGGCAGCGTCAGCGGGGGACTATCGGGGCCTGCGATCAAGCCCATCGCCCTCTACATGGTCTATCAGGTTTCTCAGGCGGTAGATGTGCCGATAATCGGCTGTGGAGGCATTGCGTCTGCTGACGACGCCCTGGAGTTCATCATGGCTGGAGCAACCGCAATCCAGATGGGCACGGCAACTATGGTTAACCCTAATGCTCCACTTGAGGTTGTCGAGGGTTTGGAGCGTTTCATGGATAGTGAGGGGATAAATGACATCGCCGAGCTAGTTGGGGTGGCAAGGCTTCCTTAACAGATAGGCAACTGCTATAATACGTGTTTCGAGCGAATCGGGAGGGATGAATTGAGAAGCGATATCGTAAAGCGGGGCGTGGAGCGTGCACCTCACCGTTCCTTGCTACGCTCTCTGGGGTGTACCGACAGGGACCTGGACCAGCCTTTTATCGGCATCGTGAACAGCTTCAGCGAGATAGTCCCGGGACACATTCATCTAAATGTTATTGCCGACGCGGTGAAAGGTGGGGTGAGAAGCGCTGGGGGAACACCCTTTGAGGTGAACACCATTGGCGTGTGCGATGGCATTGCCATGGGGCATGAGGGGATGAAGTACAGCCTTCCCAGTCGCGAACTCATCGCCGATTCGGTGGAGATCGTGGCCCAAGCTCACGCCTTCGACGCCCTCGTTTTCATCCCAAACTGCGATAAGATCGTGCCAGGAATGCTGATGGCGGCGGTGAGGCTCAATATACCTGCCATCTTCATCAGTGGCGGCCCGATGCTGGCAGGACGCTGGCAGGGTAGAAGTCTCGACGTGAACAGTATCTTTACCGCCGTCGGCAAGGTGGCCGCAGGCGAGATGAGCGAGGAGGAACTCGACGAGCTGGAGCGGGTGGCTTGCCCTGGCTGTGGTAGCTGTTCCGGTATGTTCACCGCCAACACCATGAACTGCCTCACTGAGGCACTGGGGATGTCCCTTCCTGGAAGCGGAACCATCCCCGCTGTTGATGCCCGACGCATCGGCTTAGCCAGAGAGGCGGGGAGACAGGTTATGGAGCTGCTGGCCAAGGGTATTTGCCCTTGCGATATCATCACCCAGGAGGCAGTTGAGAATGCCTTTGTCGTGGACATGGCGCTGGGGGGGAGCACCAACTCGGTTTTGCATCTCATGGCTATTGCCTATGAAGCGGGAATCGAGTTTACCCTATCAGAGATAAACAAGATAAGCGAGAAGACCCCACATCTGTCCAAGTTGAGCCCGGCTGGCGACTACCATATAGAGGACCTGGACCTTGCTGGTGGCATACCTGCAGTGATGAAGGAGGCCAAGAGTATTTTGAACATGGGGCTGAAACGGGTGTCAGGTAAGTCTCTGGATGATGAGCTTTCCGCAGCAAAGGTGCGGAATAAGGAGGTTATTCGCTCCATTTCCCAACCCCACTCCCCAACCGGCGGACTCACCGTCCTTTTCGGCAATCTGGCACCGGAGGGGGGAGTGGTGAAGAGCGCTGCTGTGTCTCCCCAGATGCTGACTCATGAAGGAGCGGCAAGGGTGTTCGACTCTGAAGATAAGGCGACCCAAGCCATTCTCGGTGGCGCCATCAAGCCCGGCCAAGTGGTGGTCATCCGCTATGAGGGACCAAAGGGGGGTCCGGGGATGAGGGAGATGCTTGGACCGACATCGCTGCTAAGCGGGATGGGGCTCGATGAAAGTGTGGCCCTGATCACCGACGGTCGATTTTCAGGGGCAACAAAGGGTGCTGCCATCGGCCACGTCTCGCCGGAGGCAGCCTCGGGAGGGCCAATCGCTGCCCTGAGAGATGGTGATAAGATAGTTATAGACATCCCAGGTAACAAGATAGATGTGGAGCTAACCGAGGAGGAGATAAGGAGGCGACTTTCTCAACTCCCTGAATTTGAGCCCAAGATAAAGACAGGTTACCTTAGGCGCTATGCTGAAAGGGTGAGTTCGGCAAGTAGGGGAGCAGTTTTCGAGAGATAGGGGGATATATGAAGCTAAATGGAGCGCAGATACTGTGTGAAAGCCTTTTGAAAGAAGGGGTTGAGGTCATGTTTGGGATTCCTGGTGGGGCGGTTATCCCCTTTTATGATGTACTGCCTGAATATCCCAAGCTGCGCCATATTCTGACCCGCCATGAGCAGGGGGCAGTCCATGCCGCCGAAGGTTATGCGCGAGCCTTGGGAAAGGTTGGTGTATGTGTTGCCACCTCAGGTCCTGGAGCCACCAACCTGGTTACCGGGATCGCCTCAGCCTATCTCGATTCCTCTCCTATGGTTGCACTAACAGGACAGGTGGCAAGACCTTCCATTGGCAAAGACGCCTTTCAGGAGATCGACATCACCGGCATTACCCTGCCCATCACCAAGCATAACTATCTGGTGACGGCGGCTGCGGACATGGCTGGAGTAGTTCGAGAGGCCTTCCACATCGCGCGCACGGGGAGACCGGGCCCTGTTCTCATCGACATACCGCGCGATGTCTTCATCGAAGAGGCGGAGTTCCGCTATCCGGACAAGGTCAACCTGCGGGGTTACAAGCCAACGATTCAGGGTCATCCGGCGCAGATAAAGAAGGCAGCAAACCTGATTAACGAAGCATGTCGCCCCCTCATCATCGCTGGCAGGGGAGTGCTGATCTCTAGGGCCTCCGCTCATCTCAAGGAGCTAGCGGAGAAGGCTCAAATACCGGTGATTACCACCCTCCTTGGAATTGGTTCCTTCCCCGAATCGCACATCCTAAGCCTTGGTATGTTGGGGATGCATGGTATGGCATATGCTAACATGGCGGTAAACGCCGCCGATCTCATTATCGCCATTGGGATGAGGTTCGATGACCGAGCTACGGCAAAGGTATCAAGCTTTGCCGCTCACGCCAAGGTCATTCATATCGACGTTGACCCAGCGGAGATTGGGAAGAATGTGAAGGTAGATGTACCCATAGTGGGCGATGTGGGGGCAGTTTTACAGGTGCTTAATAGAGACATCACTCCCAAAAACCATGTGGAGTGGGTCTCCCAACTCGATGAGTGGCGGCGTGACCACCCTTCAACGGTGATCAGGGAGACGGATGATCTCATACCTCAGTATGTGGTGCGCCAGATATACGAGGTCACCAAAGGTGATGCCATCATTGTCAGTGGTGTGGGGCAGAATCAGATGTGGGCCGCCCAATACTTCGAATATAATAGGCCCAATACCTGGATTTCCTCCGGTGGCCTGGGACCAATGGGTTTTGAACTCCCTGCAGCCATGGGGGCTAAGGTGGCGTGTCCCGAGGAAACCGTGTGGTGTATCGCTGGCGACGGCGGATTTCAGATGACTATACAGGAGCTTGCTACTATAGAGCAGGAGAAATTGGCGGTGAAGATAGCGATTATCAATAACCGCTTCCTGGGTATGGTAAGGCAGTGGCAGGAACTTTTCTATGAGCGTCGCTATGTTGCCACCCCTCTCAGCGGCCCCGACTTCGTCAAGGTCGCCGATGCCTACGGAATTGCCGGCTTGAGGGTGACAGATAAGGTGATGGTGACCAGCGCTATTGAGACGGCTATGGAACACCAGGGTCCATTCCTCATCGACTTTCAGGTCGAGCCTGAGGAGAACGTTTACCCTATGGTGCCCCCGGGCGCTGCCATTCACGAGATCCTGGAGGAGCCTAGGAAGGAGGCTAGGGTAGTATAATGGCCAAGCACAGCCTAATAGCATTAGTGGAAGACAGACCTGGAGTGTTGAACCGGGTAGCTAGCCTTTTCCGTAGAAGGGGTTTTAATATCGAGAGCATCGCCGTGGGGCATAGCGAGACTCCGGGGCTATCGAGGATGACCATCGTAGTTGATGGCACTGCTACCTCAGTGGAGCAGGTCAGAAAGCAGCTCGATAAACTCATCGATGTGGTCAAGGTTACCGACATCACCGAAGACGGTCTAGTGGCTCGGGAGCTTGCCTTATTCAAGGTGAAGAGCACCTCAGCCACAAGGAGCGAGATCCTGCAAATTGTGGACATCTTCAGGGCAAACATCGTGGATGTTGCCTCCGATTCTATGATGGTCGAGGTCACTGGAGATGAGGATAAAGTCGATTCCCTGTTTCGCTTGCTTAAGGGCTTTGGTATCCGGGAGGTCGCCCGCACCGGGAGAATAGCCATGGCGAGGGGAGCAGGGGGTCCCATTGTGGTGGAGGAGAAGCCCAAGAGAGCCCGCCCCAAAAGGGTCAAAGGCGCTGAAGAAATATCTAATTTATAAGGAGCTTAATGGCGAAAATCAAGGAACAAAAAACCTTGTGGGCCTATGAGAAAAGCGTCCCTAGCGATAGCTCTCAACTTGTGCTGCTAAACAATGTCCAATTCATTTATGAATTAGCATTGGCTCAGTTCGAGTTGGAGGCTCTTGGTGCAAAATGTGAGATCACCAATAGCTTGCGGGAATTCAAACTTCTGGACGCACCTGATGTTGATACGTTAATAAAGAGGCTTGCCTATTTCAGGGTGGTGAACGCTTACTATACCGACTACTTTAACCTTATTCAAGAGAACAGGACTCGCTCTGTGAATCAATACTTGACCCATTGGATATATCCCTACAAAGGCAAGTTCCACCCTCAGATGATAAGGGCTCTTTTGAATATCATAGGTCTCAAGAAGGGTGATACAATGCTTGACCCATTCATAGGCAGTGGGACTGCTGCGGTAGAGGCTCAGCTTCTGGGCATCAATTGCATAGGAATAGAGGTCTCTCCACTTTGTGTTTTGCAGAGCAGGGTTAAAACAGAGGCAATAGAAGCTATTCAAGAAATAGAAGGGTGTAAAGAGGATGTATTTAACAAAATGCGTCCCGGCTTGTTTAACCCTGAAGGTTACAATCTTTCCGAGACGATTGATTCTATCCCTAATGAAAAAGTCAGGAACTTCTATAAAATGGCCGAACTTATAGCGCACAGCGACAAAGCTAGAAGAAGGAAGGAGTTTTTTGGCTCTTTTCTGAAGAATAGTGAGCTTATGCTCGCTTCTATCAAGGACTACCAAGACGTTTCACAAAAGCTTAACCTTGATTTGGGAAGGGTCGACATCAAACTCGGTGACGCAAGGCAGTTGACTATCGGAGACAAAAGCGTTGACGGGATCATAACCTCCCCCCCATACTCCATCGCTTTGGACTATATTTCAAATGATGCTCATGCTTTGAAGGCACTAGGTTACGATCTACCAGAATTGAGGGAGAAATTTATAGGTGTTCGCGGAACGGGCTCAACCAAAGTTCGATTGTATAATGAAGACTTGAGAGAAAGTCTTAAAGAGATGCACCGTGTGCTTAAACCAAGGAAATTTTGCGTTATTGTAATAGGAAATGCCACACTTTACGGTGAAGAGTTAGACACTGTTGGATTCACTATTGACCATTGCCAAAAGCTAGGCTTCCACCTTGTTAGGAACATCGACAAGATTATCTTCGGGCTTTACAACGTAATGCGAAGGGAAAATATCCTGATTTTCCAGAAAGGAGCGAATAATGAAATTAGAAGGTCATATACTGAGAGTTGAAGATGGTTGGGTAAACCTATGTGACCTAGAGACTGGCGAACTGCTTCAAACTTTCCCAGACAAATATCTTCCTAAAGACATATCCGAGCGATGTAGCCTTTTGAGTTCTCTAATTCGGGAGAGCGAAGATGCTATAAATGGCCTTATTGAAAAGTTGACCAAGGGTGGCTACGAAAGTGGAAAATGAAGACTACATCAAGAGCCTAGAGACAACAATTGCTAAGTTTCTCGAGCCAATAAAAGGCATACCATTCCCAATTGCAATAAAGGCGCTAACAGGCTATGAAGTCATTGCTTTTGATAAAGAAGCGCCAGAGACTGAAGAGCTTCTTAAGAAACTCATAAGGGCTGCACAAATAGCTGGTGAGAGCGCATACATAGAGGGTATATTTGCAAGGAGGCCAAACGAAGCGGGGAACCGCATAGAGCCCTTTGTTATCGAGGCTCTTAATGAAGTTGGATTAAGGGCAGAGAAACCCGAAACAAAAAACGGAAAGAGAAAGGCAGTAGGCTATCCAGACATCAAAATTGACGATGAGGGGCGAATAGTATATCTAGATTGCAAAACTTATAATATAGAGGTAAAAGAAACAACTTTCAGAAGTTTCTATTTCTCCCCTTCCCTCGATCCTAAAATAACAGCTAATGCTTATCATCTTGTAGTGAGCTTTCAACTTGCCCAAGAAATTAGAAAAGGGGGGATGGCATTTGTTCCCCTAGCTTGGGAGATATACACTCTTGATAAGCTCCTTGTGCAGGTCAAGCACGAGTTTAATGCGGGCAATAAAGACCTTTATAACCCAGAAGCCTTGTTGGCAAAAGGGAAAATCGGCAAATAATCGAAGGAGAGAGCTATGGCTAAGATCTATTATGATAGTGACGTGGACATAAGTTTACTCGAGGGCAAGACCATCGGCATAATCGGCTTCGGTAGCCAGGGGCATGCCCATGCCTTGAACCTGAAGGAGAGCGGCTGCCAGGTCATGGTTGGCGAGCTTGAGGGTAGCGAGCCCTGGGCGGCAGCCGTCGAGGCTGGGCTTAAGGTGATGACCGCCGATGAGGTGGCGAAGGCCTCCGATGTTATCGTGATGCTTGTCCCAGACCAGCTCCACCGCCAGGTATACTATAGCTCTATTGAGAAGGGGCTCACTAAGGGTAATATGCTGATGTTTGCTCACGGATTCAACATCCACTACAATCAGATACTGCCACCGCCTGATATTGATGTGACCATGATAGCGCCTAAGTGCCCTGGCCATATGCTGCGCCAACTTTATACCGAGGGCTCTTGCGCTCCGGCGCTTGTCGCCGTGCATCAGGACGCTTCGGGCAAGGCTAAGGAAAAGGCCCTGGCCTATGCAAAGGGTATCGGCTGCACCAGAGCAGGAGTTCTGGAGACTACCTTCGAGGAGGAGACCGAGACTGACCTCTTCGGGGAGCAGGTGGTGCTCTGCGGCGGCATCACTTCCCTGATAAAGACGGCTTTTGAAACCCTGGTAGAGGCTGGGTATCAGCCTGAGATCGCCTATTTCGAGGTGTGCCATGAGCTAAAGCTCATCGTTGACCTCATATACCAGGGTGGTTTTGCCTATATGCGCTATTCGGTGAGCGATACTGCGGAATACGGTGATTACTCCAGGGGGCCGAGGGTCATTGATGCGTTTGTGAGGGAAGAGATGGAGCAGATCCTGTCAGAGATTCAGGACGGCACCTTCGCCCGTGAGTGGATTCTGGAGAACCAGGCGGGCCGCCCCAGCTTCAACGCCTACCGGCGAAGAGAAGCGGCGCATGAGATTGAGGAGGTGGGCAAGAAGCTCAGGGAGATGATGCCCTGGCTCAAGAAGTGATGAGGAAGGGTATTCGCTTTGGCTTTATCGGAGGAGCATTGGTGACAGTGGCCTATGTGCCACAGGTGGTCAAGCTATTCAGGCTTAAGAGCGCCCGTGAGATAAGCCTGCCATTTACCCTTTTACTCCTTACTGGTGTGCTTTGCTGGTTAGGCTGTGGGATAGTATTCCAGTTGTTCCCTGTCATCCTGTGGAATGCGGTGGGGGCGACCTTTGTCGCCATGCTTCTATACGCAAAGCTTAAATATGGAAGACACTGAAGGGTGAAATTAAGGGGCAAAGGGCTCAGGGAGATGATGCCCTGGCTGAAGGCTTGAAGTAGAATGCTTTAATAGGAGGTGGGAAATATGCCAGCAGAAGTAAAATCCGCCGAAGAAGCTACCGAGATAGCTCGGTCCTATCTTTGCAAGTATTTCTCTCCGACACTTTTCACTTTGAGGCCGATTAAGGTTGTCAGGGAGGGTGATGTTTGGCTCGTGGAAATCGATGTCGGATTGTTCGAAACTAAGATAGCCCAAGTAAAAATAGACGCAAACACAGAGGCCATTTTGGAGTATGTAACACGGTGACAAACGAGAGCGCTGAGAAGTATAAAGCCCAAAGCATTCACTATCTGGATAATGCCTTCAATTACGTAGAAGCAGGCGACCCTGAGAAGGCAGGAGAGTTCCTCTGGGGAAGCATGGCTGAGGCGTTGAAAGCAGTGGCTGCGAGCAGAGGTATAAAGCTTGCAGCGCACTGGGAAATTACAGAATTTGCCAAAGAGCTAGCAAAGGAGCTTGGAAACAAAAGCATCTTCGATGCCTATGGACATGCCAGTTATTTACGTAGTAACTTCTATGAGGCTGGACTGAGTATGGAGGAGATTAACATTTACGCCGAGGACATAAGGAAAGCAGTGGGTGAGCTCCTTAGTCTTATTGAGGGGGCAACACCCGACCGCCAGGAGGGCGAAAAATGGAACGTGTGATTATCTTCGACACCACACTGAGAGACGGAGAGCAGGCTGCTGGGGGAGCATTGACCCTTGAAGAGAAGCACGAGATCGGTCATCAGCTCCAGAGGTTGGGGGTGGATATCATCGAGGCTGGTTTTCCCCACACCTCACCGGGGGACTTTGCTGCGGTGCAGCTTCTGGCGCGGGAACTGCGGGACTGCCAGATTGCGGCGCTCTCCGGCATAAAGCAGGAGCAGATCGACTCAACATGGAATGCACTAAAGGAGGCAGAGGCTCCCCTTCTCCATGTTGTCCTGTCCACCTCCGATATTCACCTCGAACACCAGTTGCACATCAGCCGTGAACAGGCACTCGAGTTAGCTGTTGAGGCGGTGAGGTATGCTAAGCGTTATTGTAGTGCGGTCGAGTTCTCAGCGATGGATGCTACTCGCAGCGACTGGGATTACCTTTGCCAGGTGCTGGCGGCGACGATAGAAGCCGGAGCCACCGTGGTTAATATTCCCGACACCGTGGGCTATGTCCAACCCGACGAATTCGGTGCCTTAATTGAGTATGTACGCAACAATGTGCCCGGGATTGAGAAGGTCACCCTATCTGTACACTGCCACGATGATCTGGGTCAGGCGGTGGCCAATTCGCTGCGTGCTATCCAGTGCGGAGCGCGCCAGGTGGAATGCACTATCAACGGTGTGGGTGAGCGAGCCGGCAATGCTGCCCTAGAAGAGATCGTGATGGCTCTCAAAACCCGTAGCGATTTCTTCCACCTGGCTACCAAGGTTGACACCGCCCAGATCTATAGGACTAGTCGACTGGTGAGCCACTATATGGGCATGGAGGTGCCGCCCAATAAGGCGATTGTGGGGGCCAATGCCTTCGCTCATGCTTCGGGCTTGCACCAAGATGGTATGCTCAAGGAGAGAACCACCTACGAAATTATGACTCCTAAGAGCATCGGGGTCGGCGAAAGCAGGATCGTATTAGGGAAGACCTCGGGGCGTCATGCATTTCGCCAGAAACTGGAGGAACTGGGTTGCACTCTTAGCGAAGAGGATTTTGCCCGCGCCTTCGCCGCTTTCAAGGAGCTGGCCGATAAGAAGAAGGAAGTCACCGATCCTGACTTGGAGGCCCTAGTTGCCGAGGAGTTGCGCACCGTGTCGGAGACCTACCACCTGGAGCAGGTGCAGGTTTCCTGTGGCGATCACACCGTGTCTACGGCCACGGTCAAGCTCGTTGCTCCCGATGGGCAGGTTATCGCTGATGCCGCCCTGGGAGCGGGACCAGTGGACGCCGTCTACAAAGCGATCAACCGCTTGGTGCAGGTGCCCAATACACTCACTGAGTTCAGCGTCAAATCGATTACCGAGGGTATCGATGCCATCGGCGAGGTGACCATAAAGATCGAGAGCGAGGGCCGAACCTACATTGGTCGGGGTGCATCCACTGACATCCTGGTCGCCAGCGCCAAAGCCTATATGAACGCCCTCAACCGGCTCTTGGCGGCGAAAGGCAAAGAGTAGGGGGTTTGAATGGACGAGGAGAAGATTGAGCAGCGGCTTACTGGCATGGAGCGCACTGGCAAGTTGCTGCTGGTGTTGATCATAATGAGCTTGAGTATCAGCTTCATCGCCTTGATATTGGTCCTGGTGGTGCTTATCATCTAGTAGCAGATAGCATATCCTCATAGGCGGCAGCCCACCAACGAATCATGAAAATAGTCTGAGGCGTGAAGGAATCCTTCCTTCACGGAAAAGCTGAGGGAGAGGACTCCCTCAGCCCTCATAAATCTATTTTCGGAGTAACATAGAGAAGAAAAAATGGCGGAAATAAAAACCGGTAGCGTTATGGCCTATTGCGGCCTTGATTGCAGCCAGTGCTTTGGGTACACCAAGACGATAAGCGAGGCGGCCAAGGGGTTGCGGCGGACGATGCGGGCCGAGAAAATAAAGCAGGTATGGCCCTCGATTCCCTTCCTGGGAGACTATGACTCTTTTAAGAGGAGCCTTGATGCCCTTGCTAGCCTCAGATGCAAGGGATGCCGCGAGGGTGGTGGCAACCCTTGGTGCAAAATCAGGACCTGCGCCCGGAAACGGGGCTATGAAAGCTGCGCCCAGTGCGATGAGTTCGAGTCCTGCGAGAAGCTAACCTTCCTTGAACCGGGCCACAAGGATGAACACCTGAGGAACTTGAGGAAACTCAAGAAGGCCATAGCCTAGCCGACATGGATAGGAGGTGATTCTTGTCCCCTGAATTAGAGATGGTGCTGCGCCTTTTACTGGCGGTGGCACTGGGGACGCTCATAGGGTTTGAGCGACAGCATGCAAGGAAGCCGGCTGGGCTTCGCACCCATGTGCTGATCTGTATCGGCGCCGCCCTGTTCACCATCGCCTCAATGTACGGCTTCGGTGAGGGGGCTGACCCGGCACGAATAGCTGCAGGGATAGTCGTGGGTGTTGGGTTCTTGGGCGCGGGGATGATCATACGGACACAGGAGGGAATCGTGGTCGGTTTGACATCCGCTTCCAGCGTCTGGGCGGTTGCCGCCATAGGGCTTGTTGCTGGCGCAGGCCTGTATATCTTGGCTCCAGTGGCTACTCTGATTGTGCTGATCGTGCTCAGGCTTCCCAGGAAGATAGGAGGAGAGTGACAGGATCAACGATAGCTGAGAAGATACTTGCTGCTCATTGTGGGAAAAAGAAGGTCAGCCCTGGCGAGTTCCTAAATGTCAGGGTTGACCTCGTTATGGCAAATGATGTTACCGCCCCCATCGCCATCAACGAGTTTGAGCGTATCGGTGTCTCTGAAGTCTTTGACCCCCAGAGGGTGGTGATGGTCGCCGATCATTTTGTCCCTAATAAGGACATCCCCTCAGCGGAGCAGGCGAAGATGATGAAGGAGTTCGCCAGGGAGCAGGGATTGGTCTACTTTGAGGTAGGTAGAGGCGGCATCGAGCATGTGCTTCTGCCGGAGCAGGGGCTGGTGTTACCTGGCGATGTGGTCGTGGCTGCTGATTCCCATACCTGCACCTATGGCGCTCTGGGAGCCTTCGCCACAGGAATGGGCTCGACCGATATCGCCTGCGCCATGGCAACAGGCGAGACTTGGATGAAAGTTCCTCCTACTATCAAGTTCATCTATCACGGCAGGACGAAAAAGTGGGTCAGCGGCAAAGACCTTATTCTTTATACTATCGGCGACATCGGCGTCGACGGAGCACTGTATGCCGCAATGGAGCTTTGCGGAGAGGCCATCGAGTCTCTGCCTATGAGTAGTCGCTTCACTATGGCAAACATGGCTATCGAGGCTGGCGCCAAGGCAGGCATCTTTAGGGTCGATAAGAAGACATTGGCTTATATTCAGGCTCGTGCCGGGCGTCCCTACACGGTGTACGAACCCGATGAAGATGCCTATTATGAAAAAGTCATCGAATATGATGTCTCCAAGATCGAGCCTCAGGTTGCCTTTCCCCACCTGCCATCGAATACCAGGCCCATAACCGAGGTTGGTGAGGTGAAGATCGACCAGGTGGTGATCGGCAGTTGCACCAACGGCCGCATCGAGGACCTGGAGATGGCCGCCGAGGTGCTTAAATGGAGAAAGGTTCACCCTGAGGTGCGCTTGATCATCATCCCTGGCTCTCAAGAGGTGTATCTGGAGGCTATGCGCCGCGGCCTGATCGAAACCTTCATCCGGGCGGGGGCAGCGGTGAGCACGCCCACTTGTGGTCCCTGCCTCGGTGGACATATGGGGGTCCTCGCAGCGGGTGAAAGATGCATCTCAACCACCAACCGCAACTTCGTTGGCCGCATGGGCAGTCCTCAGTCAGAAGTCTACCTGGCAAATCCAGCAGTTGCCGCCGCCAGCGCAATATTGGGGAGGATTGGTAGTCCAGAAGGAGTAGTACGTGAGGGTTGAAAGTATTGCGTCGTGCAGGGAAGATTTGATATGCCACTGCTTAAGGAACTCTGTGGGGGAATGGAGAGAAAGGGGAGGCTGTGATGCCAAACGGGTTTGACCTAGAAGAATACGCCAGAACTGTTGATAGAATCAGGAAAAAGGCTATAGAAGAGAACAGGTTAGTCGACAATCCCTCTGATGCGGAGCTTAGGACATTGACGGAGATCGAGCCTGGTATCAGAAAGACGATATATGGCAATTTTGCTGCTGAAAGCGAGCCCACATCGAGAGCGGCGATGTTTACCAAGAACAGCGTTGACCATACTTTCGGCGAGGAGGGAAGGCGACTGCTTTCCCGGTGTGAAAAGGCGCTTGCCAGGGAGAAGTTGATTTCCGTTGATAGGATCGTGGGCAACGAAAGCAGTGAAACAGTGGTTAGAATGATTGTTCCAGTGAGATTTGCTCATCTCGCCTACGGTGGCGGGAATCTTTATCTGCCAGTGAATAGGAAAGTCAAGTCACCAATATATCAGATCATATTCTTCACCGACGAGGCCTTTGAAGCCAACCGGGCAAAGCCGCTTTCCCAAAAGGATATCACCATAAGATTGGCAATGCTGGACGATGGAAGGGTGATCAAGATCGTCAGGAACAGTAACTACGTAGGTGAATACAAGAAGGGGGTTTTCGCAGCGGAGGATTGGAACGTCAAAACCAGGAGAGGTGGGATCTTCTTGCATGCCGGTTGTAGGGAGGACTACCTTCAATCAGTCCACGGCGACTATCGAACTGTCAGAACGCTGCTTGTCGCGTTGAGCGCCAACGGCAAGACAACCACAACCTGTCGCATCATGGCAAAGAAGGAAAGGGAAAGGTCCTGGCTTATTCAGGACGATGGTGGAGCGCTCATGCCAGATGGTTCTTTCCACGGCTTTGAGTTGGGAGGGATCTATGCGAAAACAGAGGGCGTGAATCCAGGAGAGCAAACCGCGGTGTTCTACGGTTTGTTGAAACCAGATACGCTGTGCGAAAACGTTTTTGTCACCGACGACGGTGACTACGATTTCTATAACTTCACCAGGACGTCGAATGGGAGAGCGACCATACGGCGAAGGGATTTCCTGCATGCCAGCCCGTACATCGATGTTGATCGGATTGATAACCTCATCCTCATAACCAGAGGGCCATTGATCCCAGCGATATCTAAGTTGACTCGCAGTCAAGCAGCAGCCTTGATGGTTCTGGGACAGGCAGTGGAGTCGTCAGCGGGTGACCCAACCCAGGCAGGGAGGATAAGGAGCGAGTTTTTCTATGATCCATTTATAGCTGGCAATAAAGCACAGCACGCCAACAGGTTTATTGAAATCTTGAGGGGCCTTCCTCATGTGAAATACTACCTACTCAATACAGGAGGCGTGGGTGAAGAGGCTCAATACAAGGATATAAGGTTAGAACATACGATGGGGATATTGGACTCTTTGTTGAGAGGGGGTCTCGAGGATTGGGTGGATTCGCCTACCGGCTTCAAAGTGCCCAAGGCAATTAGGACGGTGGATGAAGTCTACATGCATCCAGAGAAGCTCTATTCGACAGCCGAATTTGAGGAGAAACAGAAAGAACTTACCCGAATTAGGTGTGAAGCCATTGAGAAGATTGGTGGTGGTCTGAATCGCAGAATCAGAGACGTTTTTAAGTCCTGAAGGACAGCCTCAACCAAGTGTCTACCTCACAGAGCAGGTGATCGCTGGCAGCGCAATATTGGGGCGGAGGAAGTGGTTCATGAGGAGATATATGATATAGATATAAAGGGGAGGTGTTATGGTCAAAGAATATAGCTATACTGTTGTCTTGGAGCAGGAAACCGATCCAGAGTTCGAGGGTTATTATAATGCTTCTGTTCCCGCACTCCCTGGGTGTTTCAGCTATGGAGCTACTAAGGAAGAAGCATTAGAGAACATTAAGGAGGCTATCCTTTGCTACTTGGAGGACCTAAAAATTCACAATGAGCCTATACCTGAGGACATGCCTCCTTCTTTAGAGAAGGTGGGCATAGCTCTATGAAAAGGCTGCCCAGAGTCGCAGCTCGGGAGATGGAGAGCGCATTATTAAGAGTAGGATTTCAGTTTTCACATGCTAAAGGGGGTCATCGCTCCTATATCAAGGAGGGAAGGCGAGTTGTTGTCCCTTTTCATGGTCGTAGAATAATACCGCTTGGCACACTTAGTAACATCCTGAGGCAAGCAGGACTCTCTCCAGAAGATTTCGAGAAATTGTTATAGTTATGGCCAGCGCCATCTTGGGGCGGATCGGGGGGGGCCGGAGGAGGAGGCGGAGAGATAAATGAAATGGTTTAAAGACATCCATGGCCGCCGAATTCGATTAACAAATGAAAGACGAGAGCATATTGAGGCTGACCATCCAGAAATGTTCGGGCAGATCGATAAAATAGAGAATACCTTATTGAATCCTGATATAATTGTTAGATCTAGAATAGACCCGCAAGTTGAACTGTTTTATCGGTATTACAGTGCCACGCTTATAGCTGAGAAATATCTATGTGTGGTAGTTAAATTATTGGATGATGATTTGTTCATTATTACGGCGTATTTTACAGACACAATAAAGGGAGGCGAAATACTATGGGAAAGGAAATAAAGGTTTGGTTCGACAAAGAAGGAGACTATCTTGAAGTCATG
Source organism: Dehalococcoidia bacterium (assembly GCA_030610655.1). Classification (GTDB taxonomy): domain Bacteria; phylum Chloroflexota; class Dehalococcoidia; order E44-bin15; family E44-bin15; genus DAOUVR01. The sequence goes on along the minus strand of JAUWRG010000005.1, from coordinate 11,684 downwards.
TTTGAGCGAAAAACAGGTTACTTTAGAGAGACAGGAAACGATGCGGTAATGGAAAAGGTTGACGAGGAAGGAAACATCATTGGCTTTTCCATCCTAAAGGTGAGCGCATTAGAGGAACAAAAACCGCTCTCTGTCATTCTCAAATGAAAAAGCCATTTTGTCCCACAAGGACTTTGCAGCTTGGTGGCCGCCGCCAGCGCCATACTGGGACGCCTCGCGGGGCTGGGGGAGGTGAGAAATGACCGATCACGCTATCTTGGACTTGGTTTCTCGATTTAAAGCGGTTTTGGACTCCAGGGAAAAACATCTAAATTGTTTTTGCAAGTATGGAGTGCAAGTGGAAGGCTGGATGAAGGGAGAGTTTCTATCCTTGTTAGACGATGAAAAAGCCGCGGGCAGTTTAGCTAACTTTGACCGAGAAGTCTCATTTGGCGTGGGAAAAAGGAAGGTTGATTTCAAGGTTGAAGTGCCAACGGGGTCCGGTGCATTAACAGCATGGATCGAATTGAAACATTGGCTAATAGGGTATCAAAAAGGATATAAATATAATGCGCAATTCTATTTTGGGGACCCAAGCTCGGTAGGGATTAAACCAGATGTTGAAAAATTGAACGAAATCGTAGAAGGCAATAAATTCCTTTTAATTCTAACCACGGCAAATGGTGGCATGGATGACTGGACAGATGGAGTTAATAGGTTTAATAGGAAGTTTTCTCCTCTTCATATCAAGAGCTTAACCATTCCTGCAGATTTTCCAGGCTTCTATTATCTCGGTTGCTTGGAGGTCTGAAAGGGGAGATATAAGCTTGAAGCTTAAAGGCAAAGTTCATAAGTATGGGGCCAATGTGGATACCGATGTCATCATCCCGGCTCGCTATCTGAACCTCTCTGAGCCGGAGGAACTGGCAGCGCATTGCATGGAGGACATCGATAGCGAGTTCTTGAGCCGAGTACAGCCGGGTGACATAATAGTGGCCACCACCAATTTCGGCTGCGGCTCATCGCGGGAGCACGCCCCCATCGCCATCAAGGCAGTGGGCATATCGTGCGTCATCGCCCGGAGCTTCGCCCGCATCTTCTTCAGAAATGCCATCAACATCGGCCTGCCTTTACTTGAATGCGCCCAGGCCAATGAGATAGAGCAGGGCGATGAGCTTGAGGTGGAACTGGAAAAAGGCGAGATCAGGGACATCACCAGGGACAAGATATATACGGCTGAGCCCTACCCGGATTTCATGCTGGAGCTTATCTCGGCAGGAGGGCTCGTCGAGCATACCAGGAAGGCCCTCATGGGTAAGCGCTGACGAACGAAACGTGAGAATACTGGGTAGCCCTTCGACAAGCTCAGGACAGGCCTAGAACATCGGCTCTAGGCGTTGTTGGAGCGGATGCTCCAACCTACCCTAGCAAAGGAATAGAAGTATTTTCAAACAAAGAAGCGAGGAGGTCTAAGTGAGATTCAATATCGCAGTGCTTCCTGGCGATGGGGTCGGCCCAGAGGTCGCTGCCGAAGGGGTAAAAGTTCTTGAGGCAGTGGGTAAGAGATTTGGACATTCTTTCCATCTGGATTATGCCCCTATCGGGGGTGTGGCTATAGATGAGTTCGGGGTAGCCCTCCCTGGAGAGACGCTCAACAAGTGCAAGAGAAGCGATGCGGTTTTCCTGGCAGCGGTTGGCGGCCCTAAGTGGGATGACCCTAGGGCGAAGGTACGTCCCGAAGACGGGCTTCTCGGTCTGAGAAAGCAACTTAAGCTTTTCGCCAACCTGCGCCCGGTGAAGGTGCTCCCCATGCTGGTCGATTCCACCAACTTGAAGCCGGCTGTTGTTAAGGGTGTCGACCTTATCGTAGTTCGAGAGCTTACCGGCGGGCTTTACTTCGGTAAGCCGAAGAAGCAGTGGCAGACCGCCGCAGGCCGAAAGGCGGTCGATAGCCTTGTATACTCCGAAAAGGAGGTCGAGCGCATTCTTAGGGTTGGCTTTGAGCTTGCCAGAACGCGGCGCAAAAAACTGACATCAGTGGATAAGGCCAATGTGCTGGAATCATCGCGGTTGTGGCGGCAGATCGCTATAGAGCTATCGTCAGATTATCCCGATGTAGAGTTACAACATATGCTGGTCGATGCCTGCGCTATGAGGTTAATCCAGCGCCCCGCTGATCTTGATGTCATCGTAACTGAGAACATGTTCGGCGACATCCTGACCGATGAGGCTTCTATGCTCGCTGGTTCTATGGGCATGTTGCCGTCGGCGAGCTTGGCGGGAATACCTAAGGATGGCGAGCGGACCTTTGGTATGTATGAGCCGATTCATGGCAGCGCCCCGAGCAGGACAGGGCTGAACATGGCCAACCCAATCGCCACCATACTCTCACTTGCTATGATGCTTCGTTATTCACTGGGGATGGTGCAGGAAGCCGAAGCGGTGGAAAAGGCGGTTAGCGACGTTTTGGAACAGGGCTACCGCACCTATGATATAATGGACGAAGGCAAGACTAAGGTAGGCACCAAAGAGATGGGTGATTTAGTGGCGGGGCAGATAGTCTGATGTTCGGGAATAGCAAGAGGAGCTAGTCGATGAAGCGAGTCCAGCTTTATGACACCACATTACGCGATGGAGCAGGGCGGGAGGGTATATCCTTCAGCGTTGAGGACAAGCTCAAGATTGCGAGAAAGCTTGATGAGTTGGGCATACACTTTATCGAGGGGGGCTGGCCAGGGGCAAACCCTAAAGACGAGGAGTTTTTCGCCAGGGCCTCTGAGTTGGCTCTTTCCAAAGCGGTACTCGTTGCCTTTGGCAGCACCAGAAGGCCCGATGAAAAAGCTGAAAAAGACCCCACACTTCGTGCCCTGTTGGACGCTGGAGCAAGTGTGATAACACTGGTAGGCAAGAGTTGGGACCATCATGTAACCGAAGTTCTGGAGACCACTTTAGATGGAAACATCAGCATGATCGCTGACTCTGTAGCCTATCTAATATCAAATGGGCGAAGGGTCTTCTTCGATGCGGAGCACTTCTTTGATGGCTACAAATCGAATCCTAAATATGCTCTAAAGACGGTCAATGCTGCTGCTGAGGCGGGCGCTGAATGTGTCATCTTGTGCGATACAAATGGAGGGGCATTGCCGGCGGATGTGACTGTCGCTGTCAAGGCGGCGCGAAAGGCAACCAAAGCCAAGCTAGGTATCCACGCCCATAACGATGCTGAACTTGCCGTGGCCAACACCTTAGCCGCGGTCCAGGCGGGAGCAATTCAGGTTCAAGGCACCATTAACGGCTACGGGGAGCGCTGTGGAAATGCCAACCTGTGCTCCGTCATCCCTGCTCTGAAGCTAAAGATGGGCATTGATTGTATCCCCTACAAGCAGCTTGCCAGGCTGACTGAAGCCGCTCATTTTGTAAGCGAGGTGGCTAATCTGACCCTTGATAGCCACCTTCCCTACGTGGGGGCCAGTGCCTTCAGCCATAAGGCTGGCCTCCATATCGCTGCCATGATGAAGTGGGAGGAAAGCTATCACCATGTCAACCCCAAATCGGTGGGAAACGAATGGCGAACATTGGTATCTGAGATGTCGGGCAAGGGAGTTATCATACGGAAGGCCAGGGAGACGGGATTAGATCTGACCCATCAGAGTGAACAGGCACATGCTATATTGGAACGGGTCAAATTTATGGAGAGCCGTGGCTTCCAGTATGACGGTGCTGAGGCCTCCTTTGAACTGCTTATCCATCGTTCTCAGCCTGATTATCGTCCACCGTTTGAGCTGGTCGATTTCATGGTAGTGGTGGAAAAGAGGCGACGCCCTCCGACTTTGGAGAACGAGGAGGAGCTGTTATCCGAAGCGACAGTCAAGGTGAAAGTGGGCAACGACATAATTCACACTGCCGCCGAGGGGAACGGCCCAGTGAATGCCCTGGATGCCGCGTTACGCAAGGCGCTTCTAGTGTTCTATCCTCGATTGGCAGCGGTGAGGCTGGTTGACTACAAAGTTCGCGTGATAGAAGAAACGGCAGGCACGGAATCGCGGGTACGCGTGCTCATTGAATCTAGCGATGGGGAGCATGAGTGGCGGACGGTGGGTAGCTCCACCAACATTATCGAGGCGAGCTGGCTGGCGCTGGCCGATAGCCTTGAGTACTGGCTGCTGAAGAGTGCCGAAAAGGCATAGTGCTGCCTGCGGGTTACCTCGGTTTTCCCACGGGGATTATATAGAGGGGGTTTAACTCTTCCGCCAAGCCCATCACTTGTCTCACCTTCTCATCGTCATAAGCGCCCACCATTACCGCCGCCAGACCCAGTGCCACTGCCTGAAGATGAACGTTCTCACCCACATGGCCTGCCTCCATGTGAACGTATCTTTCTGCTCTCCTTCCATAGCGTCGGGAGGTTCGTTCGTAGATGGCACAGAGCACAATATCCACCGGTGCCTGGGCAATGAAGTCCTGATACAAAGCTGCCTGTGAAAGCTCTCCCCTCAGGTCTCCCGCTTTGTGCAAGCTCAAGGAATGGCTTTCTATATTGTAGTGATAGATTCCCTCCTCAAGTCCCTCAATGCCCTCCCGGCCGACAAAAACGTAAACCTCCAATGGATATGTAGCGCCGGCGCTCGGTGCTGCCCTATATGTTCCAGTACCTGTCAACCCTTGTGCTACCCATAATATTTGGGAGATTACGGGGAGTGACAAAGTATCCCCCCTATAGCTTCTCACCGACCTTCTTCTGGCGATGGCCTCCTCCACAGACATCTCACCTCGCTCTCTCGGAGGAGGCAGCTTAACCTCGGGTCGTTGGTCTCTCTCATGCAACATAAGCACGCTCACTCCCCAAATAGGTTTGTTCCGTTCGCCCTGAACCTGGGCCTCGAAGGGCCGTTCATGGTTCGACAAGCTCACCACGAACGGTTCGACAAGCCTGTCCTGAGCGTAGCCGAAGGGCTCACCACGAGCGGCATTTGGCACAGCGCTTTTCCATGATTCGTTGGTGGGCAGCTGCCCAAGAGATCTCACTTCTTAAGAAGTTGGGCGCAGGCCTCAGCGGTGACGATTCGATAAACATCTTGGAGGGGAAGCCCATGTTCCTGAGCAAGACGACGGCAATCCTCAAACTCAGGCGATAGGCCAATCCGCTTACCATGAAAACGCTTCACCTTCACCATAACCCTGCCCAGGCTGGAATCGAACGGGATCATATCGCGCTCACATTCGTGGCGCTCCATCCGCTGCACTCGAACCCCCAATGTGGATGTCTCACGGAGTATCGTCTCCATCATCTGCCCCTCCGCTTCAGATGGAGAAAGGACGCTAAGCATCACCGCCGGGCGGTTCTTTTTCATCTGGATCGGGGTGAACCAAACATCCAGTGCACCCTGTGTAAACAGACGGTCCATGACGTGGCCGTAAAGCTCAGCGCTCATGTCGTCGATATTGGTCTCAAGTAGCACTAGGGGGTGCTCTTTGTGAGTTCTTTCCCCGAGCCAGAGAGGAAGCACGTTAGGGATAGCTTCAATCTCCCGCGTTCCCACACCATAGCCGATGCGCTCCAGGGAAAATGTCGGGCTGTCAAAGGAAGCCAGGGTGGTAGTAATGGCCGCTCCGGTAGGGGTAACCAGCTCCCCCATGTCAGGGGAGGCGCTAGGCCGAACAGTCGCCCCCGATGAGGCGATAAGCTCTAAGGTCGCTGGTGCAGGAATGGGAATGATGCCATGCTCGGTTTTCACTGTGCCGCTTCCCGTAGGCAGAGGAGAGGAAAAGAGGGCATCGATCCCCAAGAGCTCAAGCCCAATTACTGCCCCTACTATGTCAACGATGGCATCGATGGCCCCAACCTCGTGAAAATGGACCTCGTCTACAGGAATGCGATGAACCTTTGACTCTGCTTCGGCGAGGCGACTGAAGATAAGGGCGCTCTTGCGTTTCGTCTCCTGAGACAGGCTGCTCTTTTCGATCAGGTCAAGAATATCTTTCAGATCGCGGTGCTGTTTGACACTATCCTCGACAGCGACCGTTACTTGGGTTCCGGTGATGATCCCGCGTGTCGCTGGCTGAGCCAATATTCGGTAGCCCTGTAAGGGGAGCTTGGCCAGCTCGGCAGTAAGCAAATCAAGGGATAACCCGCAATCCAGGATGGCGCCCAGGATCATATCGCCGCTCAATCCGGAGTAACAATCGAAATAGCCAATCTTCAAGAGGCTCTTCCCCCAGGGCGGTAGCCCGCAAGATCAAGAGTAACATAACTGTAGCCCAGGGCACGGAGCTCCTCCACTGCAAGAAGCCGCATTTTGTCGTCGGCAAAAAGTGCCAAGTCTCCATTGCTGACCTCGATGCGGGCAATGGGGCCGTGATGGCGCACCCGAAACTGAGAAAGCCCTAGCTTGGTAAGGGATTGCTCAGCGTTGGCGATACGAGCCAAAAGTTCAACTGTGATCGGGGTGCCATGTGGAAAGCGGGTGGCTAGGCAGGGCAAGGAGGGTTTATCCCAATTGGGAATCCCCCTATTTTGGGAAATAGAGCGAATATCTGCCTTGGTGAGGACTACCTCGGAAAGGGGACTTATGACCCCGAACTCCTCAGCCGCCTTTCTCCCCGGGCGAAAGTCTTGCAGGTCATCGTAGTTTGTGCCATCGATCACGAAGGATGCGCCATCCTTGTCAGCGATGTGGTTTAATTGCGCGAAAAGTCCTCGCTTACAGTAGTAACAGCGCTGTGGGTCATTAGCTACAAACAATGGGTTGTCCATCTCACTGGTCTCAATTGTGATATGGCGAATTCCCAGTTGGCGAGCTAAAGACCAGGCCTTAGCGGTCTCAGAAGTGGGGTGAATGGGTGAGGAAGCGGTAACCGCCAGCGCTCTCTCGCCGAGGATTTCATTGGCAACCGAAGCAAGCAGGGTACTGTCGACGCCTCCAGAGTAGGCAATGACCACCGAGCCCAGCCCGTTTAATAAGGACTTAAGTTGAATCAGCTTTGTCTCCACCCTTAGTTAGCGCCTTTCGTAACGCTTCTCTAACCGACTCTGCGCCGATGAGCTGCATTTGTTGGGGGGCGATTTCCTTGGTAGCCTTTGGGACGAGGCAGCGCTTAAACCCCAATTTCGCTGCCTCGCTGAGTCTCCTATCTATGTGGGGCACCGCTCGCAGCTCACCGCTGAGTCCCAACTCCCCGATGGCAACCAGATTGGGGTCTATAGCGGCGCCACGCAGGCTGGAAGCGATGGCAAGCGCGATGCCAAGATCGGCGGCAGGCTCATTCACCCTGAGCCCGCCAACCACATTGACCATAATATCCTGATTTCCCAGAGCGAGGCCGGCTCGCTTGGTAAGCACCGCGGTGATTAGAAGTAGGCGATTGAAGTCCACGCCGTTAGCGGTGCGTCGGGGAAAGCCGAAGCTGGTAGTGCTGGTGAGCGCTTGAATTTCCACCAGAAGTGGCCTAGTTCCCTCCAGTGTGGGCACTACAGCGGAGCCCACCGTTTCTTTAGGCCGCTGTGAGAGGAAAGCCTCGGATGGGTTAGGCACCTCCACCAGACCGTTCCCCCTCATCTCAAAGATTCCCACCTCGTTGGTGGAACCGAAACGGTTCTTCACACTTCTAAGCAGCCTGTAGGCACTAAATTGCTCGCCCTCCAAATAGAGCACGGCGTCGACGATGTGCTCCAGGACCCTTGGCCCGGCGATGGCTCCATCCTTGGTGACATGCCCTGAAAGCAGAACAGGCACATTAGCGTTTTTTGCCCATTGCATCAGCTTCATGGTGCACTCACGGATTTGCCCCACACTCCCTGGCGCTGAGTCTAACTGGTCAAGGTAGACCGTTTGAATAGAATCGATGACAACCATGTCAGGGGATGCTTCCTCGAGCTGCTCTAGGATGACCTCCATGTTCGTCTCGGGCAGGATGAAGAGCCACTCGCCTCCCAGTCCCAGGCGATTCGCCCTCAGCTTTACCTGCGTAGGCGACTCCTCGCCGGTAACATAGAGCACCTTCCTACCACCTTGGGCGACCGCGGCGGACACCTGAAGAAGGAGCGTTGATTTTCCGATTCCCGGGTCACCGCCGATAAGCACCAGTGAACCAGGCACGACTCCTCCTCCTAGGACGCGATTGCATTCAGCGAAGGATAGAGTCAGGCGGGGGGTCTGCTCACCGGAGACCTGAGAGAGCTCTTGAGGGGCAGTTGATAGGACGCGTGAGGTGCTGCGACGGCTATTTGGTGGGCGAACCACAGTCTCCACAAAGGTATTCCAGCCCTCGCAGTCAGGGCAGCGGCCCAACCATTTTATGCTCTCGCGGCCACATTGCTGGCAGATGAAGACCGTGCGGCGACCCTTTTCCAAAGTGGCCTCTCTTTCCTCAAGCGGTTTACCGTATTATACATGAGCTACACAGGCGACTCAATCAGGGGGTGTGCGGTGTCCAAGACATACTATACAGTTTTTAAACTACGGGTATACTGAGTACATGAGGGAGATTGCGGTAAAGGTGTGTCAAGGGCATGAGGCACAAAAGAGCAGGCGACGAAGATACCACAAGCGATAAGAAGGTGCGAGGCCGAGAATGCCTCGCACCTTACATTCAGCAGTGGTGCAGCAGTCGACCTTATTGGTTTACCTCATTACTTCCAGAACCTCGTCTGAGGCTCTCACCCTCCCAAGGCCAGGGAAAACGTTGTTAATGGCATGATCGTGGGCCTGAGCTACTACGGCAGCGCAGCAACCACTTGGCACAATAACATGGTAATCCCTTTCACGGTCACCCCGAATGGTATTCTCCACGCAGCCGTTGGTAACCACGCCGCCCACTATTAAGGTATCGATGCCACGAGTGCGCAGAAAGAGGTCGAGGTCGGTATTGCAAAATATCGAAAACCAAGAGGGCAGTTTTCTGAGGATCAAATTTAGTTTCCATTGTTCACTCCGCTAAAGTGAAATAAAAAAAGAGCTTAGTTGCTCTCTTTGAGTTCTGAATATGAGCTATTAAGCTCTTTTTGAAAGTGTTTAGCACCACCCTTACCATTTATGCAGGGGATTGTGCCATCGCTAGGGTGCGAATGACGATCTTGTCATCCTCGCAATCAACAAGCACTGTGTCCCCGGCTTGGAAGTCCCCGCGCAGAAGCGCCTCTGAAAGCGGGTCCTCCAGCATATCCTGAATGGTACGCCGCAACGGCCTGGCCCCAAAGACAGGGTCAAAGCCCTTCTCGCCAATGAGGTTCTTGGCGGCGTTGGTGACCTCAAGTTTCACAGTCTTCTCCACAAGCTCCTTCCACACCTCGCGAAGCATGAGATCGACGATTTGCCTGATGTGCTCCTTGTTTAACCCGTGGAATACCACAACGCCGTCGATGCGATTGAGAAACTCAGGTCGGAAGAATTTCTTCATCTCCCCGAGCACCTTTCCCTTCATTCGCTCATAAGACTTTTGCTGATCCGTCGCATCATCGGCTTTAACGGCGAAGCCCAGAGTCGTGTCCCTTTTTATCAGCTCAGCGCCAATGTTGCTGGTCATCACGATGATGGTGTTGCGAAAATCCACTCGCCTTCCCTTAGCATCGGTGAGATGACCGTCGTCGAAGACCTGGAGCAAAATGTTGAACACATCGGGGTGTGCCTTCTCAATCTCGTCAAGCAGGATTGCCGAGTAGCCCTTGCGCCTCACTGCCTCAGTGAGCTGCCCCCCCTCGTCGTAGCCCACATATCCAGGGGGCGCACCAACAAGGCGAGCCACTGCATGCCTCTCCATAAACTCTGACATGTCTAGCCTGATCAACGCGTCTCGGTTGCCAAAAAGGAACTCGGAAAGTACTCTCACCAACTCTGTCTTGCCCACCCCAGTGGGACCGAGGAAGATAAAGCTGCCGATTGGTCGCCGCGGGTCCTTGAACCCAGCACGAGCGCGCCTCACGGCTTTCGAGATGATATTGATCGCTTCATCTTGACCGATGATATGGTGGTGCAGGACGTCTTCCATTTGAAGGAGACGAGTGGTCTCATCTCTAGCCAGACTGGTTACCGGGATCCCAGTCCACATACTCAGGACATGAGCGATATCCTCCGCGCTGACCACCTTCTCCACCTGCTTCTGCTCCTCCAGCCACTCTTCCCGTATCTTCTTTGTTTTTGCCGCCAGCACCAGCTCTCGCTCTCTTAACTCTGATGCATAGTCATACTCTTGGGAGGCGATAGCTGCCTCTTTATCTTTGCGCACTGTTTCCAGATCATGATCGGCGTCTTTCACACTATCTGGGGGTGCATAATTCTTGATCCTTACCCGAGAGGCAGCCTCATCCACTAGGTCGATTGCCTTATCGGGGAGAAAGCGATCAGGAATATACCTTGCTGCCAGTGTAGCCGCAGCATTTAGCGCATCATCAGTTATCTTCAATTGGTGATGGTCTTCATAGCGGCTCTTGATACCCCGGAGGATATCGATGGTTTGCTCTATCGACGGCTCCTCAATTGGGACTGGTTGAAACCTTCGCTCCAGAGCAGCGTCCTTCTCCACATGTTTCCTATAGTCATCAGCGGTGGTTGCTCCAATGCATTGCAGTTCCCCTCGCGCAAGTGGGGGCTTCAATATGCTGGAGGCATCGATAGCTCCTTCAGCAGCACCAGCACCGACGATAGTATGCATCTCATCAATGAACAACACACAGTTGGTCGAGGTTTTTATCTCATCGATAACCTTCTTTAGCCGCTCCTCAAACTCGCCGCGATACTTCGTGCCTGCCACCAGCGCGCCCATATCCAGAGTGAGCAACCGCTTGTCATGTAAGCTTTCAGGGATATCGCCGGTGACAATGCGGTGGGCTAAGCCCTCCACAATGGCTGTTTTGCCTACTCCTGGTTCTCCAACAAGACAAGGATTGTTCTTTGTGCGCCGACTGAGTATCTGAATAACCCGCTCGATCTCCCTGTGGCGTCCGATAACAGGGTCGAGCTTGTCAGCACGAGCGGCAGCGGTCAAATCTATACTGAGGTGGTCCAGAGTCGGAGTTTTGGATGTGGAACGGGCACTCCCGCGCGCCTGGGGCGTGATTTCGCTGAGAATTCGCAAAGTCTCTGCCCTGGCCTTGTCCAAGTTTACACCAAGACTTTCTAAGACGCTAGAGGCAGCCCCTTCAGCCTCACGCAGTAATCCAAGCAGTAGATGCTCAGTGCCTATATAGTTATGATTGAGGCGGCGCGCCTCGTCTACAGCGAGCTCAATAACCCTCTTGGCGCGAGGGGTAAGCCCAATCTCGCCACTAACGGTTCGTTCCCCTCGTCCAATAATAAACTCTACAGCACCACGTACTTTATCGGGATCCGCACCGAGATTGGCTAAAACCTTTACCGCAACACCTTCATTCTCCCGAACCAAACCCAGCAGTATATGCTCTGTGCCGATGTAGTTGTGATTGAGTCGCTGGGCCTCCTCTTGAGCCAGGGTGAGCACCTTGCGCGCTCTTTCGGTAAACTTCTCGAATCTGCTGGACATCTTCCTCCTTGAAAGTTGCGAGGAGTAATTAGGCTATATTATAACACACTCACCTTGAAAAGAAAAGAGCCAGTCTCTTCCAACACAAGATGAGCCTGGAGAGGGTATCGATTTCTAACACAAGATAAGCCTGAAGGACTAAGGCAGCTCGTTTATGATTGGGACATGCTGCTAATCATGAACGATAAAAGTCTACAAACAGTAGAGCAGGT
>JAUWRG010000018.1 GCA_030610655.1 Dehalococcoidia bacterium | reverse complement strand
AAGACCCCGAAGGAAACCCCAGATTTTAGCAAAACCTTACCCAGAGTTCTTGCCGTCTCCTGGGCTCTGGTGTCGTACGAGCCCACACAACCAACGTAGTATAGGAATTCCTGTCCCTGGTATTGCGGTATGTCTGTTCCTTTAATCCAGTCACCTCTTTTTGCTCTGGCATTGCCGTACGGATTTCCTTGCCGCTGGATATTCTCCAGGAACTCCTTGACCGCCGACGGTATTGAACCTCTCTCCACCATCTCACTTTTTACGGCTGTTATCATATCAATGATATCAACATTAAAGCGAAGCGGGCATTTCTCGACACAGTTTTTGCAAGCTGTGCAGGAGTATACAATCTGGGCAAGACGTTCTGTCCAATCTATTTGGTCATCTAGCCAGGCCCTTATCAGCCACAATCGTCCCCCGCAGGAGTAGCTTTCCAGACGGAATCTGGCATATGCGGGGCAACTGTTTACATCCATCCAATCGGTTGGAAACTTACAATAACCACACCTGAAGCACCTGTGTATAACATCTTTATATTTATAATCTGCAAGAACCATTAGCTTACCTCCCAATTTCCAGGGTTCATAATCCCGTTAGGGTCGAGAAGCTCCTTTACCTTTTTCATCAGCTTGAGGGTATTTGGTTCTATCCTTTCCATCACTAGCTTCTGCCCATAAACACCAGGTTTCCAGATAGTTCCTCCTAATTCCAGGGCAAGCTCATCTGATTCATGTAGTGCCTCCCTTGCCTGCCTAATGCTTTCCGGGTCTGCCCGATTGAATGCGTATGTCCAGGAAAACATCATAGCGTGAGACCTTCCGATAATTCGCCCCAGTACCGTATAAGGAATGTCGTGCCTTGCAGAGATATCGAACCCTCGCCTATAACACTCGGGGTATGTTTCTACCGGCATAATCGCCCCTACATATTCAAATCCACCACCCTTCTTCCAATCAGAGGCTTTGGAAACCTGAGGTCGGCTTGTAAGCCCGGCTTTCATAGCTGCTGACAAAGCCACGAATCCACCATCTCCATTCCGAATGTACTCCGCAAGTACGTCGTCCCAGAACAACTCCGTCTTAAATTCGAGCTCCTTCTCGGAATCTGCGGTCATAAGGATATTTATGTGATGAAGCCCACTGGAGAAAGTCGGGATTGCTTGAGACCAAGCCACTATATCGTCGGCCATCTCGGTGTGAGTGATTTTGTACACGATTTCCGGGACCAAATCTTCATTCTCCACCACAAATTGCTCCACACTCTTTATCTTTTTCGACGGGTAAAGTTTAAGCGACAGCTTGGTAATGATGCCCGTGGTGCCACACCACCCAAGGAAGAGTCCTAGATCCGGTAAGGGGTGCAGTGTGAACCAACTAGGAGATACCGAACAAGAGCCAATTCTGCACACCTCGCCTGTTGGCAAGACAACCTCTAGCCCGTTAACCATGTCAGAATTGAAACCATACGGCTGAGCCAGGTCACCTTGACCGTGTATGGCTATATTGCCGGCAATCGTAGCTTGGGGTGGCGCACCCGGCTCCGAGTGCCTCAGGTTAGGATGGTGCTTCTCCAGGTAGGATGATAGCTGCCCCTGTGAAACCCCGCACTCCAGAACAACATACCTTGCCCTTTCGTTTACCTCTATTATGCTGTCCATCCTCTTCAGGTCTAGTGCAATCCCTCCCCGCAGAGGAACAGCCAGACCAGCTAAAGATAGTCCACCTCCCAGTGGAGCTACCGGGATTTTCTCTTTGTTGGCCAGCTTCAGTATTTCTTGCACTTCCTCTGTTGTCCTCGGTGCCACTGCATAGTCCGGCCGGTGAGGCTCAGTTGTGCCCAGGTCATAAGAATAGATGTAGAGTTCCTCTGGTTGGTTGGAAACATGGTCATCCCCCACTATTTCAGCTAAAGATTTGTATATGGAATCCATAGTATCACCTCCATCCTCCAGGTTTCTCACCTATAGCGAGTCGGCAAAGATCGCTCATGTAGATGGGATTTATGCCCTTTATGGCAACCGAATGGCTTAGGGTATCGTAGCAAGCAGGGCAATTAAAGACACAAAGTTCAGCCCCTGCATTCACCATATCTTCTATGTTTCTACTTTGCACATCGGCAGCAAGTTGCCGTCTTCCTTCCTTTTTCTGCTCTACGATTATACCTCCGCAGCACAGGGCATTCTCGCCAACATACTCCCTTTCGCTGTCTACGCCTATCAGGTTGAAGATATCATTGACAAAGTGGAGCTTATCCGAGGAAAGCCGCGATGAGCAGGGACGCTGATAAGCCACCTTCAAATTAAGCGGTGTGATCTCATCCTTAAGTTCCTGCAATCTATTATAGAGATACTCGAAGAGATGAATGGGTTTGAAAGGAACATCAATGCCAACCGCTGGCGCGTATGAAGCAAAGGTTCCGTAACACTCATCATGAAAAAATATAACCTCTTTGACATTATGTTTGGCTATAGTTTCTATAATCCCCGGTAGTCTCTCTTTTATTACAGAAGTCCTGGCATAGTGCAGGTACATGAGTTGACAGAAAAAATGAAACATCGTTCGAGGATCCGTAGATATGAGAGAGACGCCCTCAAAAAGCTTTCCCTGTGTTAAATAAGCAAGATTGGCGAACACACCAAGAGATAGAACCGGCTCTTTAACTTCCTCAATCTTGGGCTCTCCTCTAAAGGGGATACCTATTTGTACGCCTCGCTTGATAAGAGGGTAGGGGATAGGTGGTATGTCCAGTTCCTCCTGGCGCTCAACGATTAGATAGAAGGGGTGGTTCCCCATCTTACAGTATTCCTCGCAGGCATAGCATGTTACGCAATCGTGTAATACAAAAGAATCCTCACCGTTGATTATTTTCCTCATTTCTGTTTTTGCTGTATCTACATCGATATCCATATACTGGCACTTAGTTAGACAGTCACAGGTTTGACAGGCTGAGCATTTCCTTTCATCAAACCTTAATTCAAACATTCATTCGCCTCCCCGCCTGAGTTACTACCTGGATAGATTACTGCAATATCCTCACTGGCAAGCAGCACCATTCTAATAGAAAGTACGGTAATGTCAATAGATTTCCGGCTGTATAACGAATTTTGTGGAAAATGATAAGGTGGTAATCCTTCGTAGAAGGACAGCACAAAGGAAAAGGCAAAGAAAGGAGGTCTTACCACCAATGGCTAACAGCCGGGAATACCCTTCAGCAGATCGAAGATTCTTTGAAAAGATGTTGTTGGGGTTCGTCCTTCTACGATCGAAGATTCTTTGAAAGGATGCCGTGCCTGTTTCCACACAATTTGGCAAACAGCCGTGTCTTAGGGCTGCTTTGCTTCACCAGACCACGATTATTAGATCCTCTCCAGAGGTGCCAAGCTCAACAACAGTCTCTTTAGTCCGGCATCTCCCTTAAACGCTACAGTAACCTCTTGGTCGTCCTTGGTGGGCCAGCAGCTTATCACTATCCCCTCACCGAATACAGCGTGGCGCACATGGTCCCCTGCATTGAGAGGCGCTTTCGCCGTTGGTTTTGTCGCTAAGGTTGGCTGGGCAGCGTTCTCCCGATTATGCCCAGTAGGTGTCATTACCAGGTGGGAGGGTATATCCAAGAGAAAGCGTGAGGGAAGCGTTGGCCCACTGCTTCCCAGCAGTCTACGTCGGAAGGCACGGACAAGATAAAGACGCTCCTTGGCTCGAGTAATCCCAACGTAGCACAGGCGGCGTTCCTCCTCCATCTGGTCTGGATCATCAAAGGACTTCCGATGAGGAAGCAGCCCTTCCTCCGTACCGACTATGAACACCACAGGGAACTCCAGACCCTTGGCGGCGTGAAGTGTTATCAACGTCACCGCGTCAATCTTCTCGTCGTAACTGTCCACATCGGAGACCAGCGCCACCCCTTCAAGAAAAGAGGAGAGGCTATCCTCAGGTGCCAGATGGCGATAATCATTTGCTACCGTTCGCAACTCTAGGATATTATCCCATCTATCCTCCACATCATCTCTATCCAGGATGTATTCTTTGTAACCAGAGCGCTCCACCACCAGGTCGAAAAGCTCGACGATGTTTAGCTCCTTGCTTCTCATGATCAGTTCGTTGAGCATGGTCAGAAAGCTGGTTAAAGCTTTGGCAAAGCGGGGGCCAAAAGGAGATTTATCGCCTTCATCAGCGAGCGTCTGCAAGGCAGCATAAGCAGGTAGAGATAGCCCCTTTGCCCACTGCGATAGCTCGTCTATTGTGCGCTTGCCGATCCCCCGCGGCGGCACATTGATAATCCTTAAGAGGCTCACGCTATCATATGGGTTGTGGACCAGCCGGAGGTAAGCGATGACATCCCTGACCTCCCGCCGCTCGTAAAAGCGGGTGCCGCCTACTAGCCTGTAGGGCATCCCATAGCGAATAAAAGCCTCCTCAATGGCCCTCGATTGGGCATTGGTGCGATACATCACAGCGCAATCGCCCCGCTTGAAATGTTCCTGAGTAGTGAGCTTATCCACTTCACTTACCACAGACTGGGCCTCTTCCTGCTCGGTATAGGTCTCAGCAACAGTAATCGGCACCCCCAGCTCATTCTCAGTCCACAGTCCCTTCTCTTTTCGCTGACTATTGGCCGAGATCACATGATGTGCCACTTCGAGGATTGTCTTGGTGGAGCGGTAGTTCTGCTCAAGACATACCACCGTTGCATCGGGGTAATCCCGCTCGAAGCTCATGATGTTTCTCATATCGGCGAATCGCCATGAATAGATCGATTGATCAGGGTCACCAACTACACATATATTGCGGTATCCCCCAGCTAGTTGCTTTGCCAAGACATACTGCGCAATATTGGTATCCTGAAATTCATCGATGAGCACATGATAGTAGCGTTGCTGGTACTTGGAGAGAACCTCAGGGCAGCGGCGGAAGAGGTAAACGGCCTTCATCAAAAGGTCATCGAAGTCAAGAGCCTTGCTCTCATCAAGGAGGTTCTGGTAATGCTGGTACACCCGCTGCACCACCTCATCGAAGTAGGAGTTATTGACATAATCTTCGGGCGCGAGAAGGCGGCTCTTGGCTGCGGATATTGCCGAAAGCATGACGCGAGGGAGATAGCGCTTTGGGTCGAGATCCAACTCCTGAAGGCTGCGCTTGACCAAGGAGAGTTGATCATTACCATCGTAAATAACAAACCTTGGATCAAGACCTACATGTGCCCCCTCTCTTCGCAGGATGCGAGCGCAGGTGGCATGGAAGGTGCCCATGGTCAAGTCCTCTACTGAGCTGCCGAGAAGGTGGTACAGGCGCTCCTTCATCTCCCTGGCCGCCTTGTTGGTAAAAGTAACAGCCATGATATGGTAGGGACTGATGCCCCAAACCTTGATCAGGCAGGCCACACGATGGGCAATAACCCGTGTCTTGCCACTGCCGGGACCAGCCAGTATGAGTAGCGGCCCCTCAATAGACTCCACTGCCTCCCGCTGCGCCGGATTCAACCCCTCAAGAACATCCACACTTAGATTATAGCATTTTAGACCAGGGTAGCCCAAGCGGCGTAGGCTTCCGGAGCAAAGAATTCGTCCGTGGCGTGGTCATACAACGTTCGTTATTGTTGCTCCGCTTGTGTCCGGTGGGAGAGACACCTTTAAATCTCTAAGTCCCACTATTGTATCTATTGTAGCCTTGCTGAGATCTAGGTCTATGAGCTTTGCATTTCTAACGTCCAGGAGGCTTATCGTTGCATGATGTGCATCTAAAATGTTTATCATTGCTCCCCCAACAGACAATTTCTCTATTTTCGAATCGCTAACATCCATCATGTTTATGTTCGCATTGACGGCGTTCAACCCTCTTATTTCTGAGCCAGAAGCATCAATTCTGTTTATTTTCCCCTCGCTTACATCTATGGCACCTATTATTGCATAAGAAGTATCTAAACGCCTTATCACTTTCCCTTTGTATGGTAAGCTATCTATATTCGCGGCCTCGTGGTTAAAAGATTCTCCCTTTTTACTAACGTCCCTCAGCGTAGCACTGATAACCTTCAGTATTTCTTTTACGAGCCCTTCCAGTGCGATTTTTCCAAATGTCTCCTACCTAAATAATCCACCCTCCTTGCCTAGTATTAATCTTCACACATCAATCAGGAATAGCTCTCCAAACCCTAGTGCTCAAAAAAGGGACGGTAAATAAAGAAAGGACGTTCTGCGGTGATGACCTTCTCTTCCCTATCTATGGCCTCCCTCAAGTTCTTGGGGAGAGTGAAAAGGCCTTGGTGGGTGAGGCCATCGTAGAACCTCAGCCCATCTTTCATTCTTGAGGAAATCTTGCGGTCTATCCCCGCTGGGGGGAGAAGGCTCATCTTCTGTGAAGCGACAGCAAAGCCCCACACGCTGGCATAGCTTGGAATATGTGTAGC
Organism: Dehalococcoidia bacterium; assembly: GCA_030610655.1. Lineage (GTDB taxonomy): Bacteria > Chloroflexota > Dehalococcoidia > E44-bin15 > E44-bin15 > DAOUVR01. The sequence continues at coordinate 20,133 of JAUWRG010000018.1, read as the reverse complement.
ATAAGGGTAGACAAGGGTGAAAACCGATTCTAGGGTATTGATGATTGCGGTAAAGCACTCGTGACTCCCCCAGGAGCTTGAGCCCGCCTGAAGGGAAAGAATACCTTCGGGGCCCAGCTTATCCGCAACAAGTTGATAGAACTCTCTGGTGTGCAGCATACTGGCTGGTCCCTCCTCTATGGGCTCAGGCAGATCGAGAATAATCACATCGAACTTCTCCTGGCACTCCTCAAGATACCCTTTGACATCAACGATGTGCAGCTCCAAGCGGCTGTCCTCGAAGGAGCCTTGATGGAATGACGGGAGGAAGCGACGACAGATATCGATTACCTCTTTGTCGATGTCAACCATGACCACCCTTTTCACCGAGGGGTGACTCAGCACCTCCCTGGCGGTCGCCCCCTCACCACCCCCGGCGATGAATACGCTCTCGGGGTGGGGGTGAGCAATCATAGCGGGGTGAACCAGAGCTTCATGGTAGATAAATTCATCCTTTTCGCTGGACTGGATTTTGCCATCCAACACTAAACATCTGCCAAAGCCGCCAGTGTCGATAATCTCAATAGATTGAAACTTCGTTTTCCCAGAATAGATCGTCTCTTTGATGCTATGCAGTTGCACCATATCAGGGGTGATATGGTCATAAAACCAACTACTTTCATTCATGGCTTACCGGGGAGTTCAAAATCCCCCTCTTTAGCTCTACAATAGAGGAGTCTTTGGCTTGAAGCTCTCTTACAAGGAGGTCTACTGCTATCTCTGGGCGAACGCGGTTGCCACAGGTGAAAATATCCACCGCAGCGTAGCCATGCTCCGGCCAGGTATGAACCGAGAGGTGGGATTCAAGGATGATCACCACGCCGCTTACGCCGCCATAAGGCGGGAAAATATGAAAGGAGTCGCCTACTATAGTAGCGCCTGCCTCTCTAGCAGCAGAGAGCAAGGTATCTCTCAGGAAATCTATGTCGCTCAAACGCTCCCTACTGCAATCATTGAGTTCTAAGAGCACATGTTTTGCCAAAGCTTCCAATCGGCCCACCTCCTCAATCGAACACTGATCCACGTCTAGTTGTAGATTTTATATAATGTCAGGCAGTTTAGCAATACATGTCACCATTGAATGGAACCGGCTGAGTTGTACAAGATGTTATTAGAGGGCGAAAAAATGGACCTTGCTCAGGGAGCTTTGATCGCCTCAGGGGTGAACGAGGTGCGTGAATTCAATCGCTATCTGGCCAAGATAGACCAGTTATGCCAGGAAATCACTCACAGCCTGAAAGGAAGCGATGTAGAAAGGGCAAAGGAAATCTTCCACTGGCTATGGAGGCCTAAACCTCATCGCTACCAACAGCGCGGAAGCTTCAAGCTAAACGATGTTATCGATGCCCAGCTTGGTGAAAGGGAGACAGTGGGCAATTGCCTGGGACTCACCGTCCTTTTTAACGTGCTCGCCCAGAGATTTGGACTTGAAGTAAAGGCAGTTCACCTGGAATATGCCTTTGGTATTGGGCCTCATGTGTTCACTGTGCTCCATGCGGAGTCGCGCTCCATCGATATCGAGCACAGTCTACCATACGGCTTTGACTACCATGGGCATAAGGCCAATCCGCAAAGGGAGGAGTGGGGAGATAGGGAGCTTGTCGCCGATATTTACCATAGTGTGGCAAATAGTTCTGCTGAGCAAGGGGAGTGGGCAGACGCCAGCGGGGGTTACGATAAGGCGATGCAGTTGAACCCAGAATATAGCAAGGCACGCCTCAATAAAGGGATCGCTTTAGTTGAACTTGGTCGGGTTGAGGAGGCGAGGGAGTGGTTTAGGGAGGGGTTGACTTGAGTGCCCGGCGGCGCTTGAGCCATGGCCCCAGAGCGAAAAATTCGCCTCGGTGAAAAAGTATTTGAAAAGCCAGAGCGATAAGGAAAAAGTCGAGGACCAGGGTTTGTGACCCCAGTATCACTGCTACCTCTCCGAAGCAGCCGCAGGGCAGTTCCATCCCCCTGGCAAAGGCCATGCCCTTGGCAATAACGAAGCTGATAAGAACCAGGATGCTCACCGAGGAGGTGATCCTTAATAGTAGTCCTAAGACCAGAAAAACGCCGACAGCTACTTCCAGTGGAGGAAGAACATAGCCATAAATCTGTGCCAACGAGTGGGGCAGGATTTCATATTTATTGACAAGGCATAAGAACCCCTGAAGCTGTCCTAGTTTGGCCACTCCGGCAAAAATAAATACCCCACCCAGTGCAAGCCTGGTGAAAAGGGTGAGGTAGCGATGAGTCAGGAATTGACATATTCGTTCAACGCTCAGTGAAGGCACGCTGAAATTATACCACAGTTCACCTTACCTCACCCTCATTGTTGACATCACGATAGGAGAAAACTTAAAATACTCTTGGGCCGAGGTAGCTCAGGTGGTAGAGCAGCGGACTGAAAATCCGCGTGTCGGCGGTTCGACTCCGCCCCTCGGCACCATGGAGCAACCAGCAACTCCTTGAGAGGCGTGACGTAGATAAAAAGGCCGGAGTGGCGGAATAGGTAGACGCGACGGTCTCAAAAACCGTTGGGGGGCGACTCCCGTGTCGGTTCGATCCCGACCTTCGGCACTGTTTCGAGCGCTGGCATATATAGCTGTTCCTCAATACTGAAAAGCGTTAAATCCAAAGAGAAATTAGGACGCAAAAGGGTAAGAAATTGCCGAGTTGTGTAGTGGTAGCACGGGGGACTTTGGATCCCTAAGCCCAGGTTCGAATCCTGGCTCGGCAGCCATATGGAGGATATTCAGCAAGGGAGGTCTAATTTGGCTACAGCATTGCAGCACATCAAGGTATTGGATTTCACCAGGGCCCTGGCCGGCCCTTTTTGCACATCTAAATTAGCGCAACTGGGGGCAGAAGTAATCAAAATCGAGATACCCGGGGAAGGAGATGGGCTGAGAACGCAAGATCCCCTGACTGAGGGTGGGGAAAGTTATATGTTCATCGGCGTGAATCGTGGCAAGAAAAGCATCACCTTGAATCTAGCCACAGAGAGAGGTCGAGGGATATGCAAGCAGTTGGTTGAACAGGTGGATGTTTTAGTCGAAAATTTTACCCCTGGGGTGATGGACGGGCTAGGCCTTGGCTATGAAGAACTTAGCAAGATAAACCTTGGATTGATATATGCTTCGTCGTCAGGGTTCGGGCACACCGGTCCTTACAGTAGACGACCAGCATATGACACAATAGGTCAAGCCATGGGAGGGCTGATGAGCCAAACTGGATTTCCTGATGGCCCGCCCACTATGGTGGGGGTAGGAGTAGCGGATATGCTCGTTGGCCTCTATAATACAATTTCTATTCTAGCTGCGTTGCAATATAGGTCGATAATGGGCGAAGGCCAATACATCGACATATCGATGCAGGACTGCACTTGGGATGTTGCCGGCGTGGAGGCCGCTGCCGTGTACTACGAGACGGGCCAGATTCCTCAAAGAAAGGGCAATCGCCACTTTGGAGCCTTTGGCGTCTATCCCGCCAAGGATGGCGATGCAGTGATAAATGTGGTTACCGTCGGACAGTGGGAAAACCTATTGCGGGTTATGGGGAGAGAGGACTTATTAGGGGTGGCAAAGTATGCTGACCGCACAGAGCGAAGGGAAAATCCGGAAGAGATCAATGCCCTGGTGGAGGCATGGACTAGAGAAAGGACTACAGAAGAGATAGTTGAGATGTTTAGCGATGCTCACTTGCCAGCGTCACCAGTTCCTACATTTGACCAGGTGGCTAATGACCCTCAACTTCTGAGTCGAAACATGGTAGCCGAAGTGGACCAGGTTATCTCCGGCAAAGTTAAGGTGACTGGCTCTCCTTTTAAATTGTCAAAAACGCCAGGTGACCCGACACTCCCTGCACCCTTCCTTGGCCAGCATAACCATGAGATATACTGCGATGTCTTGGGGTATAGTGAGCAAGAAATAAGGCAACTAGCCGATGATGGTATAATATAAAGCAGCCAGCGTCTTCTCATGGCACCATTATAAACAACAGGTTCCCCGGTAGCTCAACGGTAGAGCGGGCGGCTGTTAACCGCTAGGTTGTAGGTTCGAATCCTTCCCGGGGAGCCAATTTTTTAACCCTATCGGCGGAGGCTATCTTGTATTTCGTTTACGTCTTGCAGAACGCTGAGGGTCGACTCTACATTGGCTTCGCCTCTGACATGGAAAGGCGCGTGCGTCAGCATCAAGAAGACGAAGGTGGTTGGACACATGGACATGGCCCGTGGCAATTGGTATATTACGAGACCTTCAGTGACCGATTAGAAGCTATTCGACGAGAACGGAATTTAAAGCTTGGCAAAGCCAACCAAGAACTCCGTATGCGTTTTAAGTAAAGACATGGTAGAGCAGGTCCTTCAGTGGAAGGATTGACCGCTAGGTTGTAGGTTCGAATCCTTCCCAGGGAGCGATTTTGCTTTCTCTAGAGCTGACTAGATACAAAATGCTTCTAACTTTTGGATTTTGCCCTATAAGCCCAAAACTTGCTTGCTGAAGGGGAGGTTGCTATCATAGACCTGATAGAGATAAGAGTGATGCGAAGAAAACAGGGAAGGAAGGCAATAGATACGAAGTGCATCGTGAGGCGCTTTTACCCTGGAATCTTCTGTAGGTAGGGGGAAACCAATGCAATACTGGGTACTTAAAACTAGAGAAGATTTGCCTGGTCGACGAGATTTCATTGAGCACTGGGATCGATTTGTGGCTGAAGGTGTAATCGCCATAGACTGGAAGTTGGATGTGGCACCAGATAAGGTTAGCCAAGAAGAGATGGAATCATCTCTGAGGAAGACGTATCACTGTACTGAAGGAAGTGCTGAGTACGCTGCTAGGACGATCAGAAAGTTTGTAAACATTGGTGAGAAAGATATCGTTCTACTGTGCCGAGGATATCCACCAAAATATTGTGGGGATGTCCACATTTATGGGGTTGCTCAGGTAGTTGGACCTTTCTACGACGATCGGGATTCTGATTGGTGGAGATTTAAACATAAGGCAAATATTCAGGTCATCGAAAGATATGTACTAAAGAGCCTCCTAGAAAATACACTTAAGAAAGCCAGTATGCTTAAGACGTTACACGAGATCGACGTAAAGGGATTTGACGAGCTTCTAGCAGCACTGCGCTCATACTACGGGATCAACATTGACATTACTGAGGGACGAGAAGGTGATTTTAAGGTTCGTCAATTTAAAATCATAGTTGAAAAGGCCCCTGATGGCTATGTGGCATATCCCTTAGGGTTAAAGGGCGTTGTGATAGGGCAAGGGGATACCTATGAGGAAGCCGTCTCTGACATAAAATCTGCAATCCAGTTCCATATAGAGACTTTCGGTAAAGAAGTCGTTGAACTGGAGCCCCCTGTTCTTGAAGCCTTCATTGCTGAGGTAGGAGTAACTGTTTGACGGAGAAGTTTCCAGTTGATGCTCCCAAGTCACGGGTCATAAGAGCTTTTGAGATCTTGGGTTTCAGGCTAGTAGGGAGAAGGAGCATATTGCTATGATACGTGAAAATCCTGACGGGAGAGTAAAACGCCTCTGACAATGCCAGGTCATCAGCGGATAAAGAGTTCAACATTAAGGACAATATGTGCTAAAGCAGGGATACCGAGAGACGACTTTTTAAAAGCCTACAATAAGACATAACTTATGTAATAGCATTTGTCACCGCATATACGCATCCCGCTAACAAACCACACATCGAAAAAAGTTCGAGTTTCCCCCCTGCTCGGGGAGCCAAGATTGTTTAAACACAGAACTTCCTCACCGCTAGCTAATCCATCTTCAAGAGGAACAGCACAGGCTGCATTATTGTGTTTGGGCAAACGCTGGGATGCCAGTAATATCATATCCCAGAATTAGCGTATGGATATGATCGGTGCCCTGGTATGTATACACTGACTCAATATTTGCCATGTGTCTCATCGGAGAATAATCTAGAGATACCCCATTTGCCCCAAGCAGTTCACGAGCCGTCCTGGCACACATGCGGGCAACAGATACATTATTCTTCTTGGCCATAGAAATCTGCTGGTGTCTGGCTTTCCCCTCATCCATGAGCCTGCCCAACCTGTAGGCTAAGAGTTGCCCTTTGGTAATCTCTATCAACATTGTTACAAGTTTATCCTGTACCAGTTGGTAGGATGCAATGGGCGACCCAAACTGCTCCCGCTCCTTGGCGTAATTCAAGGCAGTCTCATAGCAATCCATTGCAGCCCCGATTGCTCCACACGCTATTCCATATCGAGCTTGATTAAGACACATAAACGTAGACCTTAAGCCTTCTGTCTTTGGCAGTATATTATCCGATAGTATGACGCAGTCAGAAAACCCCAGTTCGCCAACATCACCGGCTCTCATCGAGCCCTTGTGATTTTGAAAGGTTTGACTAAATCCCTCCGTGCCTCGTTCCACTAGAAACCCTCTTACTCCATCATCCGTCCGCGCCCATACAACTGCGATATCGGCAACTGACGCCTCGCTGATCCACTGTTTTGTTCCATTGATAACCCATTTGTTGCCATCCTTTTTCGCCACCGTTTCCATTGAGGCTACGTCCGAGCCACGGTTTGGCTCCGTTAGTCCAAAGCACCCTATAGCTTCTCCCTTGGCAAGTAATGGCAGCCATTTATTCTTCTGTTCCTCTGACCCAAATTTCCATATAGGATACATCACCAACCCCGATTCAACACCGACAAAACTCCTAAGAGAGCTGTCCACCCTTTCCAACTCCTGGCATATGAGTCCAAATGTCACATAGTTGGCTCCAGCGGCACCATATTCTTTGGGAATAACAGCGCCGATTATGCCTAGTTCCCCCATCCTGGGGGCCAGTTCCCGCATATTCAACGGCTCCTCTTGGTGGAAGGCGCCAACAACAAGCGGCTCAATCTCTTTTTCCAGAAAATCCCTTACCATGTCTTTGGTCATCTTCTCTTCATCGGAAAGCAACTCATCGACGTTGTAGTAATCTACACCTTCGAACTTCATACCGAATTCACCTCCTCAAATTTTCGGTCTGCGTATCGCCAGCAGCGCTGGCACAACATGATGGAGGGCTTACCGACAAGCTTTACCCGGCTTGTCATGAATACTGCTGTTGGTTACTTATTACTTTATCTCGTAGGAGCCAAAGATAAAATCTAAGTCCTCTTCCAACACCGACACATTGGCGGGAAGGAACAGCTTCTCATCGATGTCAAGCATCATCTTTGTTTCACTGACGGCTGACCCTATGATATGTATCCTAATGCACTCCTTTTCGGCTTTGCCTTCTCGTCCCTGCATTTTGAACGTAATAGTTGCCCGGGAGACGTGCGATGACCCACCGGGAAGCGAGTATGTTTCCAGTTTTCTTTCCCCTAATGTTGCGCCCTGCTTCAGGACAAGGTCTTGCACCTCGTCATAAAGCATCTCTGGGTTAATGTTCTGGTATGTCTTTTTCACCTGCATTCTTTTCCTTCCTCCTATCCAAATCTCCATGGTTCATACGATCCCCCAGTCTTTGTAACCCTGCTGGATCACCGTCACGTATTCCAGTGAAGGTCGTGTCTCCTCTGATTGCTCCCGCATAATGTAGGTTATGACTTCCACACGCTCACCATCCTCTGCTATCACCATCTTATTCACCCGATTGTAAATGGTGGGGTAGCCCTCATGTTTATCTAGCGACCTCAAGCATTTCTCCGAAATCTCATAGACAGCTCCGACAACTTTCTCGCCTTGAAATGGCCTGATGGTGGCAGTTCCTCCACGCCACTTTCTTGACCATCCCGCAAATATTAGCTTATGATTCGGCAAGGTAGCTACGAATTTGGGCTGACAATCAGGACAGCGTTCCGATATCTGTCTACGACTTAGATTGGAGGCATAGGCAAAATAATTCATTATGCTCTCTCCCTATCCGCCTGACTGGGCTTACAGCGTACTTCACGGTATTATACCATCTCGCAGTTCCGTTTATAACTGTTGAAGACGACAAGCCGCTTGTCTACATGCTGGCAAGAAAATCTTCCGTGGATTTCGGCCTCTTGGCCTTCCCAGCATTGACCCATCAGATACATTCTGCTACAGTGCACGTTACCTACAGACAATGCACTTATCATCGAGTCAAGGAGCTATGCTCGGAAAAGTACGACAATGAACGATAAAGCTGAGACTGCAAGGAAAACAAACCGGGTATTGCCCGGCATCGGATGGCTGGCAGACCGACCCCTGTTGATGGAGCTAAGTCTTCTAGCGCTAACGGTTCTTTTCGGGCTCCAGGTGCTGAGGGTGCTGGTGCCTGGTGTTGTCTGGCTGCTGGGCGACCGAATGGGCCTGGGCGCAATAGAGGCTGGCGGACTTGCCGCTATTATATTCCTCACCGCTTTCCTGGCAGGGCCGCTCCGCCGCTTGCTGGGCAACCGCCTAGTAGTGGTTGTCACCGCCGGCGGACTAGGTCTATTGCGATTAGTCATGCAGATTTGCCCGGGTGCGCCATTGGTCCATTTGATCCTGGCAATGGTGGCAACAGCGCTGTTCGTTCTTTTCCTACCGCCTTATCTGCGCAATTTACGTAGCCGTGGCCGCCGGAGCATGGGCCACCTTGCCCTGGCACTATTGGTGGGTCTGATGTTGGATACTGCCATTCACGGTGCCTTTAATACCTATGATATAAGCTGGCAGGCAGGTTTACTGCCCTTGCTGTTGACGCTGTTCCTGGTACTAGTTCAATGGATAATACTGGCAGGTATGACGCTTACGAGGAATGTATATGCTGCCGGGACGCCCGATACCACAGCTTACGGAGTGCCAAGGGGAAAGTCGTTTACCTGGTTGGCTATCGGACCCTTCCTGTTCCTTCAGTTGGTGATTTTCCAGAACATAGCGCGGCTGGCAGTGCTAACTGGTTGGCCGCTACCTTGGGCCTTCGGCTGGACACTGCTAGGGCAACTAGTTGGTCTAATCGCCGCAGTATGGGTGCTACGTTGGAGACCGCGAATCTCATGGCCCCTGGCTCTGATCTGCGGCCTTGGTCTGGTTATTATCTTAGCGTTATCGTACGTTCAAGTCGAGGTGCCAGCAGCCGTATTATTCATGGTCGGACAGGTACTGCTGTCGCTGCTAATCGTTCTGGTTTTCATTGCTATTGGAGAGAGCGCCCCGAAAGCGGGCTTTACTAGCATCAATGTGGCCAATGGCCTGGGGATGATCCTTTTGCTGCTATTTCTCCTCGGCTACTATGCGGTCTATGATATGAGTCTTCCTTATACAAACACCATCATAGAGCCCATAGCAGCTTTCGTCGTGGCAGCCTGCGCCTTAGGTGCCTCTACAGGTCTACGCCAGAGGATAAGGCTCCCCCGCAGGATATGGCTGGCACCAGCGCTGGCGCTACTCCTTTTGATATTACCCCTGATAGGGGTTATCACCTGGCGAGCGCCGACAGCGGTCTCCGGTGAAGGCTTTCCGGTCCGCGTAATGACCTATAACTTGCATAACGGCTTTAACACGGAAGGGCGTCTGGATATGGAAGCCCTAGCCCAGGTCATTGAGGAAAGCGATCCCGATATCGTAGCACTGCAAGAAGTATCCAGAGGCTGGGTAGTCAGTGGCAGACTCGACATGCTGACATGGCTATCGCAGCGGCTCGACATGCCATATGTTTTTGGGCCTACAGCAGACCCCTTCTGGGGAAATGCAATCCTCAGCCGCTACCCTATCGTAGAATATACCCAGCATGACCTGCCGCGGCGCGATCTATCCATATTGCGAGGCTTCACTGTGGCACTGATCGACCTGGGCAATGGCGATCGCCTCCAGGTTATCGCCACTCACTACCATCACATCGGGGAAGACACCAGTATTCGCCAGGTTCAATCCTATGCCGTTATTGCCTTTTGGGAGGGTGCTGAGCGTACTGTGCTAATGGGAGACCTGAATGCGGAACCCGGTGACGCTGAGATGGATATGTTAGAGTTCGCTGGCCTTGTAGATGCTATGGCAGGAATAGAACCTACAGAATATACTTTTCCTTCGTTCGATCCCGACCGACGTATCGATTATATATGGGTCTCGCCTGACCTGACGGCAAGCGATGCTCATGTGCCGGTGAGCCTTGCCTCCGACCATTTACCTGTAGTCGCTGAAATAGACCGCTAAATCAGGAGGGCAGCTTCACACCCATTTACAGGGATTAGCCTCATCCTTGCCCTTTGAGATTTCGCTATAGCGCGATTTCTTGGGGAACTCTCCTCTTTAGCTATATTTCTCCCTCTCTACAACGGTGGCAATACCACATCCCGCACCACCGCACAACGTCTGCATACCCCATTTGAGGTTGTTGCGCACCATCCAGTGAACCATCTCAACGAAGTAGAGAACACCAGAACAGCCAATAGGGTGACCGATGGCTATTGCTCCACCCGTGGGGTTTATGCGCGGGTTGTCATAGGCTATGCCGAACTTGTCACAGAAGGCCATGACCGGTGATGCAAAGGCCTCGTTAGGCTCCCCCACTTGCATATCATCCATATGGTAAGCCCGGCACGGGCGAGCGCCTTCTTCATCGCCGGTATTGGGGCGAGAAGCTGTATCTTTGGCTCGCCACCAGCCACTGCCATCGACCTTATAGTCACCATAAGCTCAAATCCCAACTCCTTCGCCTTCTCCTTTGACATCAGCATGCAGGCTGCCGCACAATCGACGATGCCCGACGAACTCCCAGCGGTCACCTTCCCTTGGAGCCCCCCATTGCAGTAGCGGTCCATGGTCCAGCCGCAAACCTCGTCTGGGAGCCCTGCAACAAGGACAGCGAATCTGCCGATATTCCCGTCTTACGCCGACCATCTCGGCCAGTCGTTCCTGCGTCAAGTTCTGCTTGGCTCGGTATTCCTTTATCTTTGTTCTCATGCTCATCTAGCCCCTCCCGTGTCGGCCAATTTGACATCTACTGCAGGTCTTGCGATAATTTGGTAACCCCGTTGCCCTAGTGTCGGGCTCATGGCGGAGATGATATGTCCCAAGAAGAGAGCCTTGTTCTTGCTGCGTTGCTTCACGATATAGGTAAGTTCTGGCAACGAACTTCTCACCCGCTCGAACAGAAGAGCCGGGCCCATGCCCTCTTCTCCCGCCAGTTTATTCTAGACCACTTTGGCCAGAAATGGAGCCGAAGTGCCAGTCTGGCCTTGGCACATCACCAACCTGACGATTACTTAAGCAAGTTGATTCAGCTTGCAGACCATCTATCGTCCAGAGAAAGGGAGCACCAAGAGGAGGGCAATCCGCCTGTCAAACAGCTCCTGTCGGTCTTCTCGCAGGTTGGTACCGGTAGCAGCTCCTACTACTTCCCCCTAAAGCCCCTGGATCTCCACAGGGACACTATCTTTCCCAAGCAAGAGACAGACAAGGAACCAGAGAAGTCCTACACTGAACTGTGGGATGATTTTGTCCGAGAAACGGCAGCGGTCATGGGACTGTATGAAGCAGATTTCCCAGCGCTCATCAATACGTTTTATCACCTTCTGTGCAAGTTCACCTGGTGTATACCCAGCGCCTACCATAGTGACATCCCTGATGTTTCGCTGTTTGACCATCTGCGCACCACCTGCGCCATCGCCCTCAGCCTGTATCGTTCCGGCATCTCTGAGGCTGGGGTGGACCTGTTGCTCGGGGATGGTATTGATGCAGTGAAAGAGAAACCATATCTGTCCCTGATAGGCGGTGATATTTGCGGCGTGCAGCATTTCCTCTACACCCAGACTTCCAAGGGAGTGGCCAAAGGGCTTCGCGGGCGCTCCTTCTATCTGGAACTCCTGACTGAGCTAGCAGCCCTGTGGCTATTACGCCAGTTAGGTCTCTACACCGTCAACCTGCTCTATGCTGGCGGGGGGCACTTTTATATTCTGGCTCACCACGTCGACGGTCAGACATTATCATCGCTGCGTAGAGATTTTTCACAGGCGTTATTGAAGCATCACCACGGTGCGCTGCACCTAGCTCTTGCAGCTCAAGAACTATGTCCGCAGGACTTCGGCCATTTCTCCGAAGCATGGGCTGGTGTCCAGAAACAGCTTGGCTGGGCAAAGCGGCGGCCATTTGGCGACTTGGCACCAGGGGAATTCTACGAAGAGATTCTCAAACCCCAAAGCGCCAGCGAACGTGCAGACATATGCGCGGTGTGCGGAGCTGAGGATGCGCGCCACAAACTCGGAGAGGGAGAGGAGAGAGAATGTGACCTGTGCCATTCTCTCAAGCACCTGGGAGAGCAACTGGCGGATGCCAACTATCTCCTTATCGCTCCCAGACAAGGGGAGCAGCAAGATGTTCAGGTTCAAGGATGGCAGAAGCTCTTCTTCTTTGGTCTAGGATTTGTGGTGAGGCTCTTGGATGAACCCCATCAGGTGGATTTGAATAGGCTTGGCCCAGGGGCGACATTGCTGCGACTCAACTCCACCGACTTTCTCAACAACGAGGTAGTCAATGCTATCAAGGCAGCAAAGAATCCACCAGCGCTTGGCTTTCGCTTTCTAGCCCAAGCATCACCACGAAAGAAGGAGGAGCCTACAGAGATTGCGGACTTCGAGACCATAGCTCAGGCTTCCGAAGGGGTGCCTTTCCTTGGTGTCCTGCGCATAGACGTGGACGATGTAGGATGGCTTTTCCAACACGGGCTCGGCGAAGATGCCAGCATATCCAGAGTCTCTTCAATGAGTTTCCTTCTCCATCTTTTCTTCGAGGGCTGGCTGAATAGCCTGTGTGCGACGAGGAACCCCCATAACGGGAAAGACAAGGTCTACGCCATCTATGCCGGTGGTGATGACCTTCTTGTCACCAGCAGTTGGAGTGAGATAGCCGAGCTTGCCTGGAATATACACCGCGACTTTTCAGAGTTTACTTGCTACAACCCCTGGGTGCACATCTCGGGCGGGACGACAGTTGATGACCCCCACTTCCCTCTGTATCAACTAATTGAAGCAGCCACAGAATCTTTGGAGAGCGGCGCCAAGCGAATGCCGGGGAAGAACGCATTCACCTTCCTCGGCCAGACGCTCACCTGGTCACAGTTTCAGAAGGTGAGCAAGTGGCGCCATATCTTGAAGGATATAATAGCCATCGATGGACGGATTGAACAGGGTAAGGCGCCTCGAACGCTCCTTCATCTTTTGATGGAGCTTCACCAAAGCTACCTCGAAGGACAGACGATGGATGCCGATAGGCGGCTGTTCCATGGGCCAACGGTTCACTACGGCCCCTGGATGTGGCACGCAGCCTACCATCTTTCCCACATGATAGAACAAGTAGAAGGACCGGCCCAAGCACAACTGGCACAGATAAGGGAGGCTCTAATGCAAGCCCAGCGCCTGTCAGTTGAGCTTCCCCAGCTAGCACTGGCGGCGCGGTGGGTGGAACTGCTAACCCGCACGGAGGGACTATGATGCAGGTGAAACGGTCTTCAGCGGAGTCTCAGCCACAAAAGAAACTGGTGTCTTCAGCGGAAATGCGCAAGATCATTGTCGATGGAGATGCCGAGGTGCTGATAAACTGCGCCGAGCGTATAGGGAGGAAGCTAAAAGAAATGAACCTGGCGACGCATCAAATACGAGGTATCCTCGGTGATATTCATATGATCGAGATGACTTGGCCCTCTAGTGCGGCTGAAGCACAGCGGGAGCTCCGTCTGCTGAAGCCCAAGCTGGCATATCAGTCAAAGAAAGTGAAGGAAACACTGGATGGACAGGATGTATTTCCTGTGGAGGAGCTGCGAGAGGTCATTTGCCGCGCTATTGACATCGTGCTGGAGCAACCAGACGAGCCAGAGGCAGGGGAAAAAACGAATGTGTGGGGGACGGAGCGTCACAACTCCTTCAGGCGCTTGGTGAGTTTCTTTGAGGCCATTGTCGCATATCACCGCTACCACGGCGGCAGGGACTAGGGGAGTTCAATGACAGAAACCGAACGTAAAATCCAGTTGCATGGAAGGATCTTTATCACCGGCAGCATAGAAATCGTAACCGGCCTCCACATCAGAGCGGCAATGAGAGCTTTGTCCATTGGCGGCTTGGACAATCCTGTGGTGCGAAACCCCATTACTGGCCGTCCGTATATCCCCGGCTCCTCGCTAAAGGGAAAACTGCGCTCCCTGCTGGAAAAGCACTATAACAAGTCTCAAAAATGGGCAATGGGTGGAGTTTGTATCCATGCCTGTTACAAGTTTGACGAAAAGGGAAACAGAATACCCGACGAAGAAGCCTACTTGAACTGTCAAGTCTGTCCCATCTTTGGCATACCGGCAGGGTTTGCCGTGCTACCAACTCGCCTCATAGTGCGGGATGTGCCCCTTGACGAGAACAGCGCACAAAGGCTAGCCAGGACCAGGACGGAACTTCCCTTCACCGAGGTCAAATGGGAAACAGCCCTTGACCGAGTTACCGCGGCGGCTACTCCCCGCCAGGTCGAGCGGGTGCCTGCCGGCGCCATCTTCGCCCCCTTGGAACTGGTTTACAACGTGTACGAGGAAGCCGATGTGGACCGTTTCCTGCACTTGCTGTACGCTATGCAACTTCTGGAGGATGACTATCTCGGTGGCCTGGGAACCCGCGGCAGTGGCAAGATCGCTTTCCAGGAGCTTTCACTGACCGTCCGCACCCGAGAGCGGTATCTGGAGGAGAAGACCTTCGAGAGGGGGTTGTCCCTAAGAGAACTCATTGTTAAGGAAGAGGAGGCGATGAACTGGCTACACCAGACGCTCTCCTGGTAAATGTTGATCATGGTAGAGACATGGCTGTATAAACTTAAGCCCCGCTCAGCCTTTCACTTCGGTGAAGCGAGTCTGGGTATTGAGGCTACGGATGAAGTCTTCCATTCCGATTCATTTTTTGGTGCTCTGGCCATAGGTGTGAGAATGTGGGAGGGCGAGAATGCGTTGGTTGAGCTTCTCTCCCAGTTTCAGGAGCAGCCACCTTTCAGAATCACTTCCCTGTTCCCCTATGCTGGTGAGGTGCTTCTTTTCCCCAATCCCATGGTCAATCTACCTCTTGAGGGAGAAGCCGAGGAAAAGCAAGGCGTTCGGCTTAAAGACGTACGCTTCATCTCCCAGGGTATCTTGGAACCCATGCTTCGTAGTGAGCCCTTGGACGAGCATCTAATTAGGGATAACTTTTGTCAGGGTGGAAGGGTGTGGCTTACACAGCAGGAGCGCACCGCCTCGCCGCTAGCGGGAGATGAACCTATCCTGTGGCGGCGTTACACCGTGCCGAAGTTTACCGTGGATCGGCTGGGTGTGGCTTCATGTACCTATTACGCCGCACAGATTAGCTTCTCCCCTGGTTGTGGTCTCTATTTCCTCCTTGAAGTCGAAGACCCTGCTTCAAAAAGGCTAGTGGAAAGCGCACTACACTATTTATCGGAGGCTGGACTTGGTGGCGAAAGGAGCGCTGGTTATGGCCAGTTTTCGTTCGAGGGTGCCAGCCAATTTGCGCCATTCTGGCCTACAGATGGGGACTCGTTCATCACCCTTTCGCTTTATCACCCCACACTGCCTGAGCTAGAGGCTGGTGTCTTGGCCGGACACGCTGCCTACGAGCTTACTCAGAGGGGCGGGTGGGTGAACTCCCCGGAGCGAGCGGGGCAGAGGCGCAAGTCCGCTACCTTCATCGGTGAAGGGTCTGTGCTGTGCTCTCTGGGCAAAACGAGCTATGGGGAACTGGTAGATGTTACACCGGAACTGGAACCCGAAAAGCACCCTGTTTACCGCTACGGGTTTGCCTTCCCCATTGGAGTTCAGCGAAGTGAGGATTCCCATGAGCCGTGAGCTGCACAGCACCTATCGGCTGACCCTGGAGACCCTCTCACCCATTCACATCGGCTCAGGGAAAGGTGAGTTGCTCCAGGACTACGATTTCATTGTAGAGGGGAACCGAGCACTGGTAGTGAACCTGGACCGACTGCTGGTGGAGATAGACGACAAGAGGCTCAAAGCGGCAGCATCGGATCCGAAGCTGAGCCTTTTGCTAGCCCCAGAGGAGATAGAGCGATTCAAAGCCTATGAGATAGATATCGCCGCAGGGCATCCTGACCAGATTCGCGAGCACGTAAAGGACGTCTTTGACAGGCTTTACATACCGGGTAGTTCGATAAAGGGGGCGCTGCGTACCGCCCTAGCCTGTTCCGCCCACCACGGCGCACTCACGCTGGGCGGGCTGGGTGAGCGCAATGATCCCACAAAGGCCGATGACTCGGTGGAGGCGGGACTATTCGACTACGACCCGAGGGACACCCATCGCGATCTGCTACACGCCCTGCGGTTAACCGACGCATACCCACAGAATAGTGTCATGCCCAGAGCACTGCCGGTTACCGTCTTTTCGCTTTGCGGTCAGCCGCCTTCTATCCAACCAAGGGGAGAGCCAACTTTTTTGGAGGTGATCCCTAAAGGGACCGCTATTGAGGCTACCCTGACTCTGGATAGATATATTCTCCGGCCTGAACGCAGGGTAAGGGGAATACACCACTTTCGCAGGCGACACTTTTTCGACCAATTGGTGGACCGCTGTCGTGAATTTTCTGCTGATCTGGTCAAGCTCGAGCTTCAATTCTACAGCGATTGCGGCATCTGGAAGTTGCAGGGGTTCTACGAAGCGTTGGCGAAAAGGCAGGCAGCACTGAAAGATGGCGAATTCCTCCTGCCCATCGGTTGGGGCACCGGTTGGTTGGGTAAGACCCTGGGGACCAAGTTGACCTCTGCTGAGGTGAGCATGGTTGTCGAGACCTATCACCTCGAAAAGTGGCACGGCCCGCTATTCCCTGAAGTCTTCCCCAAGACCAGGCGGCTTATTGGCGATGGGCAGGCTAGAGAACCGCTCGGCTGGGTGAAAATGAGCCTGCAAGACGTTGGCGGCCGTTGAGCCTGCTTGGAAATAGTTCCAAACCAAAGCTGGCTATCATGAGGGACGCCAATCCTCGAAGGGGGAGGCTAGTTCACTAGGCATAGAAGCTCACTGGAGGTAACGAAAAGAAATGCTGCTGAGCGCCGTCATTGCACTACAAGCCCGCAAGGAAGCATTGTTGCCCCCCTACTTGGGCAAGGCAGCGCATGCGCTATTTCTTCGACTGGTGGCTACTGCCGACCCCAAGCTGGGTGCCAGACTACACGACGACAGTGAGGCTAAGCCTTTCACGGTGTCGGACCTCATGGGCCTGCATGGAAGGAGAGCAACAGCTCGTATCTCCGCCGGCAAAGCTTGCTTATTGCGTTTCACTAGCTATGAGGACGATCTCTCAAGCCTGCTGGCTGAAAAAGTGTTGCCATTGTTGCCTCAGGAGCTTGAACTGGAGAACACCCTCTTTTCAGTCGAGGATGTCTTCTTGGAAAGCGGCTCTCATCCCTTGAGCAGACGAACCTCCTATCAGGAGCTAGCTCAAGGGCATTTGCTCGAAGCCAGAAGCGCCCCCACAAGGATCAAGCTCTTTTTCGCTTCACCCACGACCTTTAGATCGGGGGGAAAGAATGTACCGTTGCCGCTTCCAGGACTGGTGTTTGGCAGCCTCGCCGACCGATGGAATGCGGTTTCGCCAATCACGGTCTCCGAAGAAGTGCGGCGATACGCTGAGGAATGTGTGGCAATATCCCAATGCCAGCTCAAAACACGTACGGTGGAAATTGCCGGAGGCAAACAGGTGGGGTTTATGGGCTCGTGCTCGTATGTCGCGCTGAGGCATGACGCTTACTGGCGTAGGGTCATAAACCTGCTGGCGGAATTCGCCTTTTACAGCGGCGTGGGTTATAAAACAACCATGGGGTTTGGCCAGACGTTCACCCATCGCTTTGCTGCAACACGCTCCACCTCACAAGCAAGCTGAGACTCTCTGTAATCTCATCATTAGCCTTGCGACACAAATCGCCAATCAAATGAACCTCTAATCTGGTTCTGCTAGATGAACGACATCTTCACGCTGTTGCCAGGCTTGTCCAGAACGAAGTTAGCCATCCCGGTAGTGGCGTTCAATTGAACGCCCCCACTATTCCGTTCGCCCTGTCCGCCTTGCGGATTCCGATACTCCGTTCGCCCTGTCCGCCTTGCGGATTCCGGTACCCCGTTCGCCCTGTCCGCCTTGCGGATTCCGATACTCCGTTCGCCCTGAGCCTGTCGAAGGGTTTTCCCTTATGGCGGAATTCAGGGGGTGTCCCCTAGAAGCACATTCCATGGCGGGTGGGCAGGCAAGAATGACGGGTACGCTGTGAAGCAGGTATCATAGAAATGGGGTGAGGTGTCACAAACGAGTACAACCTCTTGCCAATGTTGGGCGAAAGTGGTAGCATTTTGGTGTTGATCAGACACCTTGGTGGTAGGCTAACGCCCATCTAGGAAGGTGTGGGTAGCTTAAACTTAGCCACATTGTTGTCGCCAGGGGCTCGTAGCTCAGCGGCAGAGCGATCGGCTCATAACCGATTGGTCGTAGGTTCGAATCCTGCCGAGCCCACCACGTAATGCTTCCCCCTAACTTATCGGGGGGATTTTTGTTGTTGACAGCCATGGCTGCTTATGTTATATTCCCGAACGACTGATAGGCTATTGTGCAACATGCCGTGAAGAGATTCTTTATTCGTGGTCAGGTCATTTCGGCCAGACCCCTTAGTTTGTTCATATAGTACTCATGCTTGAGGTCTGGCCTTTCTTTTAATGTTGTCAGATGGGAGGTATGCTGGTGATAGACAAAGAATTCATCTGGAAATGGTCCAGGGTCTACGATAGGGTGTTCCAAGGAAGCGAAGACGAAACTGAGGAAAAGGCAATACGCGCTTGGCTGTCGACACTGCCAAAACCCAAGTACCTAGACAAGGAGCACTTCGTGAGACTAGGTCGATGGAAGACCAAGAGGCAGACGTCGAACTACAAGAAGAATGATGCCCAGATAGTCCAAGAGGTCACCCGACTCGCATATCACGCCTCCGACTCCTTAGTAAAACTGGATACCCTGAGACAACTACGAGGCGTTGGCGTGGCAGTTGCTGCAACCATACTTCATTTCCTGCACCCAGACCTGTACCCTATCTTTGATTACCATGCGAGAACCGCTCTCAAAGAAGAAGGTCTATGGCAGAGACAAATAAAAGACGCTAGCCCACAGGCTTGGCTTGAATATGTCGACACGATGAGGAAGCTGGCCAGTAGCACGGATGCAACACTACGTGAAGTGGACAAAGCTCTGTTTGCACATGACAAGTATTCCCATTCTACACACTAGATGCAGGTCAGCTGATAGAAGGACTGAGCTTGAGACCTCTGGAATCGAGATGTCCTCTGAGACGCTGCTAGGCCTTTATGGTTGAAGCAAACGGGGACACAGCGATATCGCGCATAGGCAGTTGTCAATATGGGAGAGGAACATTGAGATGACTTCCGGTAAGGGTAGGCATTTACCTCAAGTACGGAGGTTGGAATAGGATAGGCCGGAATCTTTATTATTGACGTCATAGCAGATGGCAACTGGACCATTACCATTGAGCAGGGTATCTGCGAGCTATTTTGGGTAGAGTAGATCCTGCCAGGGAAGCGGGTGGATATAGGAGTTGGCCGATAGAAGCCTGGCTTGACCGGAAGCTATAAAACATGATAATGATAAAAATCGAACGTAGAAAAGACGCTCCAAGGCTAACATGGACCGAAATCAAAGAGACGCTTTCCCTCGCATTCCTGTTTGTATCTACACTAGTCTTCCTGTTCTTATCCCATCCTCCTGGCAACCAGGGATGGCGTGTTAATTGTCGGCGATTCAGGGCCCTTTGAAATAGTTATAGCAGTTGTAGCAGTCGGGTTTGTTGCTCTGGCGATAGACAGGCTAGTTTCTGAGTTTAGAGGCTGGAATGCACCCCTGTGGTTGGACAGGTAGGGTTAGGAGGTAAGAAACCTATGAAAATCATTCCTTTATTGATAGTAGTCCTGCTAATTGCTATAGCCACGGTTGTTGTAATTGGTGCGACAGGCGGGTTCGACTCCGCAGCAACACCAACACCGACAGTAGAGCCTACACCTACACCTACACCTACACCTACACCTACACCTACCCCTACGCCGACACCTACACCTACCCTACTGCCGACCCCGACGCCAACCCCTCCGCC
>JAUWRG010000077.1 GCA_030610655.1 Dehalococcoidia bacterium | reverse complement strand
CAGAGATGGTGCGGAAGTCCGGGGTGTTGTTGGCCGCCAGCACCCGGAAGGCGATGTCTTCGCAGACGCGCTTCTCTGTCTTCCGCGACGAAGCTACCCCGCTGCAGTAGGCGTAAAGAAGTACTTTCACCATCATGGCCGGGTGGTAGGGTGGATACCCACGCTCCTCCCCCGCGTAGCGCTCCATTATCGCCGAGCGATCGAGGTGGTCCACTACGTCCGAGATGATGTAGGCCAGATGGTCGCCGGGCCGCCAGTCACGCAATGCTCCCGGCATGAGGAATGTCTGGCCGGGTTCATAGGGGCGAAAGGTCTAGCTCATAGGCGCCCCTCACTGAGAATTACTACATTATACCCGTTTATGCCTGCCTGAAGCTATTACTCGGACACACTCCTAGAGAAGATTGCCCCCCTACTCCTCAGAGAAAAATACCTTCGAGACAAGGAGTATGCTTCCACCAACCAGTTATATCAATCATCCTTAAAGACACCCGGCGAGCCCAGGCCAATCAATAAGTTAGCCCTAGAGCAGGGTATTGCTGAAGGTATGCATATGGGGATGTTTGGGTTGGGCGAGTTAGAAGACGATAAACCAGTCTGCAGATACTTCAAAGAACAGCCATCCGTTGCCTTTTCCGAGAGTGAAGTTATTATTAGCGAAGCGCTGTGCTATGAGCAGAAGAAAGCAGAACAGGTACCAGTTGGCACACCATATCCACCAACAGAATTTGGTACTCCACCCAAGATTGGTGAAAAGGAAACCGAGTGGGAAAAGTCTGGTGTTCAAGCGAAATTAAGAGACAGGATAAAGCTCAGGTTCCAGGTTCCGAAGGGCAAGGTATCCAGCATTATGGGAGTTATGAACCTACTGCAAAGCAAGTTTGACAATTTAGAAATAGAGCTTACTGCGAATGAGGGAAAAATCTCCGAACAAGATTATGAAGATAAGATAAAGGAAATATTCAGACAGCTTGGAGTTGACATCGATGAGAGATGAGATGCTGTTGCCTAGGGTCTATGCTGTAAGCTAGTTTTCCCCGATATAGCTGTCATCAAAACGACTTCACGATTGCACATTCTAGTGTTATGTGTCTTTCGTGCCATGTGTTCTACTTGGCCAGCGTTCAGCGAAATAACATACAGTAATGCCCCAGCTTGCTAGCACAACCTCACTCTCCAAGGTTGTAACTGCTTCATGAATGAACACTTGCTGAGAGTCGCTAAATTCGTTGACTGTTCTGGCCCAGCATGACCGCTGTCGCCAAAGCAGGTGAGTCCGGGGGAGCTTGCCTATGGCGGGAGGCTTCGTGTAGAATGGGCAAACCATAATGGAAATTCGTAAAGCTGTGGTCCCGGCGGCAGGTTGGGGAACGAGGTTCCTGCCGGCAACCAAGGCCATCCCCAAGGAGATGCTCCCCCTGTTGGATAAGCCTTTGATTCAATACATTGTTGAGGAGGCTGTCTCATCGGGCATCGAGCAAATCATTATAGTAATCTCCTCGGCCAAAAGCGCTATACAAGATCACTTCGACCGATCCGTGGAGTTGGAACAAACCTTGGAGCAAAAAGGAGAGGAGATGCTGCTGGAGGAGGTGCGACGCATCGGTGGGCTGGCTCAAATATGCTACGTCAGGCAAAAGGAGCAGCTTGGACTGGGGGATGCCATTCTAGCAACCAGGGAAATCGTGGGGGATGAGCCGTTCGCTGTTCTTTTGCCCGACGACATCTTCTATGCTGATGTGCCCGTCATTAAGCAGTTGATTGAGGTACACCGCCGTTATGGAGGAAGTGTGATCGCCCTATGGCGGGTGTACGAGGAAGGAACCAGAAGATACGGCATTGTCAAACCAAAGAAAATAGAGGACAAGGTATGTCAGATCCTGGACGTTGTCGAAAAACCCGGCCCTCAAAATGCCCCTTCAGACCTAGCAGTATTGGGGCGCTATATTCTAACTCCTGAGATCTTCCAGACGCTAAGGGTCACCCCACCGGGCAAAGGGGGCGAGATCCAGCTCACCGACGGCTTAGCGCTATTACTTAAGCAACAGGCAGTATATGGCTATGAGTTCGAGGGGACTTACTACGATGCCGGCAAGCCACTAAGTCTGCTAAAGGCCTCGGTGGCTCTCGCCCTTAAACACCCCGAAATGGGTGACGAATTCAAGGAGTATCTAAAGAGGTTGATTGCCAACCTTTGAGGATACTATCAATGTAGCGCGACCCTTCAGGGTCGCTCTTGGTGAGGCTGAAGCCTTGCGCTACTTTTCCAGCTTCAGAACATCCATAAAGGCCTCTGGAGGAATCTCTACTCTGCCCATCTTCTTCATTCGTTTCTTGCCCGCAGCCTGCTTCTCCAGAAGCTTGCGCTTCCTGGTGACATCGCCGCCATAGCACTTGGCGGTCACATCCTTGCGTAATGCCCTAATAGTTTCCTTAGCGATTACCCGATTTCCAATCGCTGCCTGAACGGCGACATCGAAGAGTTGTCTGGGGATAAGGCGCCTTAATTTCTCTACCAAGGCCCTCCCCTGCCGATAGGCATTATCCGCAGGGACAATAAAGGAAAGGACATCGACAAGCTGTTTATTGACCAAGATATCTAGCTTCACCAACCGAGCAGGGCGGTAAGAGGATATGGCGTAGTCCATTGAGGCGTAGCCCTGAGTTCGCGACTTGAGCTGGTCGTAAAAATCGATGATGACCTCGGCTAGTGGTATCTCGTATTGAAGGAGCACCCGCATGTCAGAGCTAGACTCCAAAGGTTGCTGCGCTTCCCGCTGAAAATATTCCATCCCCTTATGCTCCCCCCTGCGTTCCCTCAACAATTCCATCACCGTCCCAATGTATCTACTGGGGGTGATGATGCTGACCGCCATCCAGGGCTCCCTGATCTCTTTAACCTCGCCCATAGATGGCAACTTTGAGGGATTATCCACAATGAGCTCCCTGCCATCATTCCTGATAACCTGATAGGCGACACTGGGGGCAGTGGCCAGAAGCTCGAGCCCATATTCTCTTCTCAGCCGTTCACCAACGATGTCCATATGAAGTGTGCCCAAGAAACCACAGCGAAACCCGAAGCCTAAGGCAGCACTGGTCTCCGGTTCATAGATCAGAGAGGCATCGTTAAGGCTGAATTTTTCTAGGGCATCGCGCAGCAAAGAGTAATCATCCCCCTCCAGAGGGTAGAGGCCAGCAAAAACCATGGGTTTGGCCGGGCGATAACCAGGAAGAGGCTCCACCGCCGCATTTTCCTCCAAGGTAACCGTATCGCCAACCCGACACTCCCCAACGTTTTTGAGTCCCGTAGCTATGTATCCCACTTCGCCGACGCCCAGACTTTCCACCGGTGTTAGCCACGGCTTGAAAACACCGACCTCCAATGCCTCGAAAGACTTCTTCGAGGACATCAGCCTAAGACACCTCCCCTTGCTGACCACCCCATCGACCACCCTCAAATAAGCGATCACCCCCCTATAGGTATCATACTTCGAGTCGAAGATTAGCGCCCGCAGCGCATTTTGAGTATTCCCTTTCGGCGGAGGAATTCTTCGGATAATTGCCTCGAGGATGTCCTTAGTCCCAATCCCTTCCTTGGCTGAGGCAAAGATAACCTCTTCAGGAAGAAAACCAATAATACTTTGCATTTCCTTAGACACCTTCTCAGGCTGCGCGATGGACAGGTCGATCTTATTGACTACAGGGATGAGTGCCAAATCGCGCTCCAAGGCGATATGCACGTTTGCCAGGGTTTGCGCCTCAATCCCCTGGGTGGCATCGACTACCAGGATAGCTCCTTCGCAGGCAGCGAGGCTTCTTGAGACCTCATATGCAAAATCGACATGACCTGGCGTGTCGATGAGATTTAGCTGATACGTTTCACCATCAGAGGCACGATAGGTCATTCGCACCGCCGATGCCTTAATTGTGATCCCACGCTCTCGCTCCAGCTCCATCTGGTCAAGGAACTGTTCCCGCATCTCCCTCTCGCTTATGGTGCCGGTAAGCTCAAGGAGGCGGTCAGCCAGCGTGGACTTGCCATGGTCGATATGGGCGACGATGCAGAAGTTTCTGATGTGGCTTTGCTCCATAGCATAAGCATCGTAGCATACAGTAAGGCTAACCTCAAGGAGGATAAAAAAGAGCCTCCCAGCGTTCGGGCTGGGAGGCTCCCACTAACATCTAAAGACAAAAGCTACTTAAAAGCCCTATTCCTTAGCAGCAAAGATCCCAAAGATGGCGCCAACGAGAGCGATAAACCCTCCCACCCCACCTAAAGACAAGGTTGCCGGCAGCTTTATGAACGGGGCTAAGGCCGTAATATCGCCCGCAAGTACCGCCGACAGGTCCAACTCCGGTAGCGGAGGCAGAGAAATCTGCCACGCCGCGTTGATCAAGAGCCATAGCCCCATCACCAACGCAACGATGGCCAAGCCCATTTTGGCACTCTTACCTGCGCCACGCCACAAGAGGAACACCAAGGCGCAGATCAGGAGGACCAGTGCCGGCCAGAATTGGGCGTGGAAGAATGGCGACAGGGCCGCCGGCAAAAGTGCCATGATGCCACCCACCAACGCCATGATGAGGAATATCACACCCCTGAACTGAACGGTCAAAGTCTTTTTCAGCACATCAATATCCATCCACTTCCCTCCTTTATATTATTCTCAGGAATTCCCGCCTCGGTCTAGCGACCTCAGGCCCCTGGCCTGAACCGGTTTCACCATAAAGCCTCCCAACTATCGCTACCAGGGCATAAAAGGCCATTATGCCCGCAGCAGCCTCGGTGAGCCCCATATCGGTCCCCCACATGACTAAGTGGAGGATAAATGCCCATTATCGCCATCATACCGTCGATCTGTGCCCGTATTAAGAACCAAAAGCTCTAGCTCACTGAATAATTAGGGCGATATTTTCACTGGACAACAGCTCAACTTACGATAAACTACTACCGCCTACAAGAGGGCAAACACAGTCACGAGGTGATGCGAACCACATAGCAGTGTGGGGCAAAAGGATTTGTTGAACATGACCGTTACCGAATCCCGTACTGCTTCGAAAGCGCTCAACCACCTATCTAGCACATTTCCGGCTAACTTCTTTGAGCCAGTTCGGTTGCTATAAAAAGATCAACCAGCCCTCATTTTCAAGTCAGATTAGGAAATTGGTGCTAGTACCAAATTTGAACCCCGAGGATGACCACAATTGCTCCCACAACGAACAACCCAGCACCCCCTACCAGTCCAACGAGCCTCCCAAGCTTGTACACCCTTGCCAACGCTGTATTCACAACTGGCAGTATAAGGGGAAGTAGCGGGTTTTGAAGGCCACCAAGCAGTTCTACCAAAGGTTTAAGGAATGCCTCCAACTTTTTAAATAGAGTGGGAATAATCACTGCTATTACTATTCCAGCAATAGCAAGAAGAGCACCCAAAACTACCAGTGTGATGCCCAAAGCTGGATCACCTATTGCCATTTTTCACCTCCCAAGTCTTTATCAAAACCTAGCGAGAATACCCCGCAGCTTGCTGTGGGGAGATTTATTGCCTGTTTGCTGCCTCCCGAACGTGAGGCCAATTTAACTTGGGAGATCAATAACCCTTCGGTTGATCCTCAGATCATTAATCCTAATTAAGATCTCCCATCTCCTTTCAGTTCAGTCATCCTGTTTGTATGTATTTTGACGTCAATTCTACATCCTTATTCTGTAAAATGTCGAGTGCTCGAAGACTCTTTGTTGATGTTTTATGATTTTATACCTGCATCGCAGCGTCACCATCTAACTACTCTGAGGATTGAGCCGTCAACATCTTTATCATCCTCCTAAGTCTATCCATTACCTCCTTACCAGATTCTTAAAAATCCTCACCTCGGTCTAGCGACCTCAGGCCTCTGGCCTGAACCGGTTCCATCATAACGCCTCCTTATTGCGCCACACAGCCTTCCCTATGGGGAAGGGGGGACTCGAACCCCCACGCCATTAGGCACATGATCCTAAATCATGCTCGTCTACCAGTTCCGACACTCCCCCACTGGTAGGCCGCACAGGACTCGAACCTGTAACCCACTGATTAAGAGTCAGTTGCTCTCCCATTGAGCTAGCGGCCCATGTTTCCATATCTGCAATGGCACAGTTCTGCGGTTCACTGTGTCTCTAATAAGACGTGCTTGTTACCCTACGGTTTCCTAGTGCCAGCCTGTCGAGGTAACCTGTTTCAGCTACACCATATACACTATGGCACCCACGATGTCAAGTCACCTTTGGCTGTATGCCGATGGTGATGCATCTCAACCTCTGCTCTACTGAACACTAAGAACGGCTGTTACCGGCGGCATCTTCGCAAGAGGCTTTCGTTCGAATCATTTATGCCCCTGTGATCGCCGCCACTGGACATAGAGCCTGGTGCCCTCCTCGGAAACCCTGGGCTCCCATCCCAACTCGTCCCTGGCTTTAGAGCCATCGAGGAACATCACCTTATTAAGGAACCGGAGGGCGGAGCGGGTCAAATAAGGCATATCATTGACACGCCGCAGCCTCGACCAGCCCTCCATAAGCGCACACCAGGCGTAGCCCATAGCGTAAGGAATGGTCAGTTGTAGCCTTGGCCCACCCATTGCCCGTATCATGTGGGCAGCGAACTCTCGAAATCGGATCCCATAGGGTGGAGCTACGTTGTACATCTGTCCTATGGCCCGGTCGCTGGTGGCTGCTAGGAGTGTGTCCGAGTAACGGATGGGTTACCGGCAGTTAGCGTAGACAGGAATGCCACGAGAAAGGAATAATGCCGTTTTCTCGGCTATGGATGGTGGACTGAAAGAGATATGCACGCCACCGGCCTTATTGTGCCGCC
>JAUWRG010000012.1 GCA_030610655.1 Dehalococcoidia bacterium | reverse complement strand
CTCTCCACTATCGCTTGCCGATCAGCAGCATCTTTGGCTGCCTCCTGAGGATTATGGCACACGATGTAGCGTCGTCCCTCGACCCAAACCTCCTTTACCAGGAGGTTGTCAGCCACCTCACGGTAGCGTCCCGCCCGTCCCGGAACCGTCCCTCTCACTTCCCGCTGTAGCCGCATCCGCGCCCCCAGGATGAGACCCATACGCCGTTTTTGGTGCAATAGAGCGGAGTATCTGGGTCTTTGTAGGGGTATTGCAATATTCGTTTTGGCGTGCTACAGTTAGCGTCGCCATGAATCCGAAAACGGTGGAATCGAAGCGACCGTCGAAGAGGCGCATGCACTCCCAGTCGTGTGCCAAGGTGGTGCGCAAGGGATCCCTCAAGGATGTGGAAACAAGGATTCAACAGAAGCTGACCGATTTCAGACAAACGAGGGAAAACAGGCATTGCTATCCTCTGTTGTTGCACAATACGAGCATCAGGATGCACCTCGTCGACGACGTTTTTGATGACCTGAGGTCCAATTTCATAGACTGTGGGGGCAAGTTAGATGTAATTGTAGACTCCGGAGGTGGAGATATCAACTCCACGTACAATCTGGCGTTGCTCTTGCGCAAGTTCGGAGCAATCGAACTGACGTTCTTCGTCCCAAGATGGGCAAAAAGCGCAGCCACCATGCTCGTGTGTGCCGGCGACAGGATAATGATGTCGCCCGTAGCCGAGCTAGGCCCTCTTGACCCACAAATCACTGAGCTGAATCCGATGCAGAATCGTTTTGAAGCATTCTCGCCCCTGCACATTGAGGCAACACTGAGTCTCATTCGCGACGAGTTCGAAAAGGGTAACGAAAAGCTGGCGAACGGCCTAATAGAGCGATTACAATTCCCACTTACACTGGGCAGTTTCAAGAAGTCATTGGATATTGCGAAGGAGTACCTTTCGAAGCTGCTCTCAACGCGCATGCTCCACGCAAAGCCCTTCGAGGAAGCTGCGAAGATTGCATCCACGCTCACGGAGGGATATGCCGATCATGGGTTCTGCATCACTCTTGACGAGGTAAAAGCGATAGGCCTAGTTGCGGAGGAGATTGAAGGAGAGCAGCTCAATATCATCTGGGACATTCATAAACTTTGCCGTGAGAGGGAGGAGATCAAAGGAAAGCAGAAGCGAAAGAAACTTGACGAACTCCTGAAAAACCTACCGCCTGAGCTGCTGGATGGCCTGCCACCGCCCGTTAGGGACGCTCTGGGGGGTCCGATCATGCTACCACCGAGTGGCCACAACGATTAAAGGAGTAAAATACGATGCCAAGCGAGCTAAGTGCAAGATTAGCAAGTATGTTGCTCTTGTATGTGGGTGAGATATCTCTTGGCGACATTGCGGCTCTAGTAGAGAATGAAGAGGAGGCTCCGCTCATAGCCTCCTTGCTGCTCCGTATATTCGACGCCGAAATCCAACAAAGAAGGGTTGGGTCGTCGGCTATACCTGCGTGGGAAGACGTTATCTTCCTGAGGTCAAAGCCCAAAGCACAGGCGTCTGCATAGTCGCACAAGTCAAGCGAACTACCAAGACTCCCTTATTTGATTCAGGCGAAGTTAATTGCCTGATGCGATCGTCGCTCTCGTAGAGACATGCTACATAGTCGCACAACTTTCTCTGCGGGTCTAGACCGAAGCAATAAGCCGCGCGACACTAGGGAGAGGATTTTCCGGCTCGATGCGTGGACGCGTATCCGAGCGGCTTCAGGCGCCTCGCAGCT
Organism: Dehalococcoidia bacterium; assembly: GCA_030610655.1. GTDB lineage: Bacteria > Chloroflexota > Dehalococcoidia > E44-bin15 > E44-bin15 > DAOUVR01. The sequence goes on along the minus strand of JAUWRG010000012.1, from coordinate 30,316 downwards.
CTGTTCTAGCGATGCGACTGTAGATGGCACCTTGTGGAGTGAGCCTGCTCCTCATCAGGATAAGCTCGCTCACTTTCATCGCTGTAGCGGCTTCAGACTGAGTGGCCATTACGAGCTCCCCAATCCTTTTGCGCTCCTCTGGTGATGCCCGCTCCCTAAGCCGTCCCAGAGTCAGATGTGCTTTAAATGGGCGTGATTCTATGGCGAAACCAAGCGGAACAAGGGCCTGGTCAATGCCCTTCTGCAAGGTCACAAGCCTCTGTACGTCTCCCGTCATCGCCACCCAGATAACCCGGGGCCTTCCAAGACTTGGGAAGGCGCCCAATCCGCCGAGCTGAAGTTGAAAAGGGGATACAGCCTGAGAGGCCTGTGAAATGGCCTCTTCTATCTGAGGCACCTGCTGTTGCACGATGTTGCCCAGAAACTTTAGAGTGAGATGAATACCCTTGGGGTCAACCCACTTCACATAGGGATGCTCATCGGGCCTCAGCCTGTCCTGCAGCGAGGACAGGCTGGCTCTGACCGCGTTGGCCATCTCGATGGCAATGAAGGCTCGAATTTGTTCCGTCATAGGCCAAGAAGCCTCTTCGCATTATCTCCCAGTATCAATTCTTCAGCATCCACCCCCATGTCCAGGGAGCGAAGCTGTTTGATAACTCTGCTTTGAGGCATCAACGGATAGTCAGTGCCAAAAAGGATTTTGTCGACCCCGGCGATATCGGCGATATACCTGAAGATCTCGGGGCGGTAAAGAAAGGGCGTGGCTGCAGTATCGAAGAAAACGTTCTGCAGGGCACTTGCCACCTCTGGCATCAGGGCGTAGAAGGGCAGCCCACCGCCCCAGTGGGCGCAAACGAAGGGGATTTGTGGAAAGCGACTGATGAATCTATAGAGAATGTCAGGGGTGACCTCTCCCTTTCCCGCATACTGATGCCCCACAGGCTCGGAGGAATGGGTAAGCAGGATCATTCCGTGGCGATTTGCCGCCTCGACAACTGGCGCCATTGTCGCCTCGTCCCCCAGGTCAAATCCTTGAACGTCGGGCCTCAACTCTCCGATGCCTCTTAGCCCCCCGTTGGCGCAGCGCTCTAGCTCGGCAATGGCCCCATCCCCAGCCTTTGGTTGGATGGCGCAAAACCCGACCAGCCGATTGGGGTAGTGGGCCACTGCTTCCATGATGTAGTCATTAGTCTCCCTACATAGCTCATGGCTTACCCAGCCGATGTTGAGGGCGATTGAAATGTCAATGCCCTCCTCGTCCATGCTGGCGATGAGATCCTCAGCAGTGGCAAGCCTTGCCTTGGGGTTAGAGTATAGATGGTCGAATAACAGGTCGCGCCCCAGATACTCCTGACGGCGCTCTTTTATCCAGGGTGGGACGATGTGCGTGTGGAAATCGATAATCACTCTGTGGATTTTAATGATAATCCCCCCTTTGGTCAAGCAAAGCTGGCTGCCCTCATCTGGCGAGAGTCAATAGAGAAGAAGGATCTCAAAGGGGGTGTCTGTAAGAAGTACAACATAGAGCAGGCGGGGAAGAGCCTATGTCCTCCCTCCCTTGGCGGGAGGGATCCTTCCTCGAAGAGTCTTCGACCTGGAAGGAGAGGGAGGGGGTTCACCTTCACCCTTCGACAAGCTCGGGCGAGCGGCAACAAAAAGCGGGGTGCAGGGTTCCCCCTGCCGGGGTTCTAGGGTTGTCCCCTAGTTATATTTATCCCCCCTCTCCTTGAGGAGAGGTCCGATTCATCGGACTCCGATCTGTCGGAGGGTCAGGGGGTAAGGTGACTAAGCGCAGGTCTTGGGTTTCCCCAGTAGCTCGCTGCAGTACGGGTGGGACCAATATGTCATTGCGAGGCTTGTCCTGACCCCGATTCATCGGGGGAGGGAACTTGACGAAGCAATCTGGGGGTGTTGGTAAGACATGAGATTCTTCCCCTTCACATAGTGAAGGGTCGCAATGACAGTAGGGCTCTAGCTCGCGGCACGGACTCACTCCAATGACAGGGAACCTTAGCTCTCTGGAGAATTGACGATTGCAAATTGTAGACATATTGTTTAGATTACTATATTATAATAGCATTCCGGGGTAAGGAGATGTAGATTGCCTGCATCAGAGCAGAGCTGTAACAGAGAATCATCGGAGATTTCAGCCTCGGCACCGAATTCGGCTGCCGAGGCTACTTCTTCTAAGAGGGTTGCGCCTGTTCTCTCTATAGAGGAGATGAGAGAAATGGCGAAAACGCTTCGCCGCCATATCATCCGTATGACGGCAAAAGCGGGCAGCGGTCATCCCGGTGGTTCCCTGTCAGCAGTGGAGATCCTTACTGCCCTCTTCTTCAACCATTTGCGCTACGACCCTCGAAACCCTCGCTGGACTGACCGCGACCGCTTCGTGCTAAGCAAGGGGCACGCAGCGCCATTGCTCTATTCCGCACTTGCCGAGGCGGGATACTTCGCCACTGAGGAGCTATTGACGTTGAGGCAACTGGACAGCAGGTTGCAGGGTCATGCCGACATGACTGCTACCCCTGGAGTGGAGTTGTCCACCGGATCTTTGGGACAGGGTTTATCTTTTGGCATCGGCATCGCAATTGCCGCTCGGCTCGATCGCCGAGACTACCGTGTATATGTGCTTGTTGGGGATGGCGAATGTGAGGAAGGGCAGGTGTGGGAGGCAGCGATGGCTGCTGCCCACTTCAAAGTGGACAACATCGTTGCCATCATCGACCGCAACCAGCAGCAGATCGATGGCTGGACCTACGAGATCATGAATAGTGAACCTCTGGATGAGAAGTGGCGCTCTTTTGGCTGGCATGTTATCGAGGTAAATGGGCACGACCCGGCCCAAATTCTAGCGGCCCTTGAAGAGGCGAAAACGGTAAAGGGAAAGCCAACAGCTATTATTGCCCATACCACCAAAGGCAAAGGGGTCAGCTTCATGGAGAACAATCTGGAATTCCACGGACGGGCTCCCACCGCTGACGAGGCGGAGCAGGCGCTCAAGGAGCTTGAGTGATGGCTGTGGAAATGTCTACCAGGGAGGCATACGGGAAAACCCTTGTTGAACTGGGCAAAGAGAATGAAAACATAGTGGTGCTTGATGCCGACCTCTCTCGCTCCACTAATACCCAACTGTTCGCCAAGGAGTTTCCCGAGAGATTCTTCGATTGTGGTATCGCCGAGCAGAACATGATGGGGATTGCCGCCGGCCTTGCCGCCTCAGGCAAGACCGTTTTTGCCAGCTCATTCGCCGTTTTTGCTTCCGGCCGGTGCTATGACCAGGTTCGCATGTCTATCGCCCAGCCGCGTCAAAACGTGAAGATCGTAGCAAGCCATGGCGGCATTAGTGTGGGTGAGGATGGCTGTTCCCACCACTCCATTGAGGATCTGGCGCTCTACTGCTCCTTCCCCAACTTCAGTGTCATCGTCCCCGCTGACGCCAACGAAACCGCCCACGCGGTGAGGATAGCAGCGGCTACCTATGGGCCCTTCTATATAAGATTATCTCGCCCAAAAACATCCGTCGTCTTTGACGATAACTATCGCTTTGAGCTGGGCAAGGCGGTGACGATGAGAGGGGGATGGGATGTTACCGTCATCGCTTGTGGTCTGATGGTGCACCGGGCGCTTTTGGCTGCTGACGCTCTGGCGAAGCAAGGCATCGAATTGCGCGTGGTGAACATGTCCACCCTCAAGCCGATCGATGAGGAGGCTATCATCGGGGCGGCAAATGAGACCGGAGCTATCTTATGCGTGGAGGAGCACCTTCAGCATGGTGGGTTGGGAAGCACGGTGGCACAGGTGGTCGCCAAGCACCAGCCGGTGCCGATGTCCTTCCTAGCAATTAAGGACTACTACTCGCCCTCAGGGAAGCCAAACGAGCTTCTGGAACGGCACGGGCTAACGTCGGAAGGCATTGAAAAAGAGGTGCGGGCGCTGGTGGGGAGGAAGGGTTAGAGGTTTGGTACCATATATAGGCCCTAGAGCAGTTGACAAATGATATCATATATGATATCATAACGTGATGCAGTGAATAATGCCACAACTGGAAAAGCTTGTCGCCAAATGCCTTCGCGAGCCGCCGGAGGTGAGGTTTGAAGAAGTAGTTACACTGTTGGAGGCTTTCAACTATAGGCAGCACTCCGCAAAGGGCAATCATTTTACCTTTGTCAAGCCTGGGGCAAGGCCTATCACAGTCCCGACCGAAAAGGGTCGCCGAGTAAAAAGAGTTTATGTACAAAGGATTAACGAACTACTAGAACTGGAGGAGTGGTATGAGCAGCGAACAAGTCAAGGAAGAACTTGATTTCTACTTAAGCTTGAACTACCCCGTTACTGTTCACGTCGACCCTGAGGGGGGCTTTGTCGCGGAGATTGAGGATTTACCTGGGTGCATGACTCAGGCTGAGACCCTAGACGAGTTGTTTGCAGCTATTCAGGATGCACGGCGTGCCTGGATCGAAGGCGCCTATGAGACCGGTCAAGATATTCGCTTGCCCAGGGAGCTTGACGAGTATAAGGGAAAGATACTAGTGCGAATTCCACGAAGCCTCCACAGGGATCTAGCTCACGCAGCAAGGCGGGACGGTGTTAGCTTGAATCAATACATTACAAGCCTGCTTGCCGCCGGCGTCCATGGTGATCTCTTAGCAGCACGGGCATCTGCGCTGAGGGGATTGTGTGTGAATGAGGTGCGCTCGCTGGTTTCAAGGAAGCCTTAGGGTCGGACCTGACCGCTTCCCATGATGACCCACTTATAGGTGGTGAGCTCCTTTAGCCCCATGGGCCCGCGGGCGTGAAACTTGTTGGTGCTTATTCCCACCTCCGCCCCCAGTCCAAATTGCCCGCCATCGGTGAAGCGGGTGCTGGCATTTACATAGACGCAGGAAGAATCAACTTCTTCAAGAAAGCGCATCGCCGCCGTATAGTCCTCGGTAATGATAGCCTCGGAATGCTTTGAGCTATAGCGCTCGATGTGCTCCAGCGCCTCATCCAGAGAATCAACCACTTTTACCGCAGCAATTAGAGCCAGGAACTCTTTGCCCCAGTCAGAATCGGATGCTGGAGCGGGGTTAAAGGAGGATAGGATCCGCAAAGCCCGCTCATCGCAGTGCATCTCAACGCCAGCCTTGGCCCATTCCTTGGCGATCATCGGCAGGTAACGCTCGGCGACCACGTTATGGACCAGCAGACAGTCCAGGGCATTGCAGACCGTAGGGCGCTGCACCTTGGCGTTATAGGCGATGGCAACCGCCTCATCAAGGTCAGCGGCACTATCCACATAGGTATGGCAGATGCCAACGCCGCTGGCAAGCACTGGCATGACAGCATTCTCGGTAACAAATCCCACCAGACCCTCGCCGCCACGGGGGATGATGACGTCGATGCTATCTTTCATCCTGAGCATGTGGCTCACCAGCTCCCGCTCCGTTGACTCGATAAACTGCACCGCATCCTGAGGAACCCCTGCTTCGTGGATGGCATCCTTTATCACCCGGGCCAGAGCACTATTGGAGTGTATCGACTCCTTCCCTCCTCTGAGGATAACGGCATTCCCCGATTTGAGGCACAGCGACGATATATCGACGGTTACGTTGGGGCGACTTTCATAGATGACACCGATTACCCCCATGGGGACCCTCCTCCTCTCGATGCGCATCCTATTGGGCAGGGTTCTGGCATCGAAGGCCTCACCAATGGGATCGGGGAGGGAGGCAACGGTGCGCACGTCCTGAGCGATGCCTTGAAGGCGGCTTGAGTCGAGCATCAGCCTGTCAAGCATAGCTTCGTCCATCCCCGCTGCCTTCGCCTCGTCGTAGTCGAGGCGGTTAGCGTCAAGGATCTCCTGTTCCCTGGAGATGAGGCTCTCGGCGATTTTAAGCAGAGCCTTGTTCTTCACCTCCGTGGGCAGGTGAGCCAGCTTGCGTGAAGCCGCCTTAACCGCCTTCCCCTTGTTTTCAAGCTCCTCGATGTCTGATTGCATCTCATTTACTCCCTTCCAAGGCTATTTGCTCTCCCTCTTTTTTTGACACCTTTGGCGCCTTAGCATATGGGGAGGTCGCTGGTGGCATATCGATAGCCTTCCCTTGTAAAAGTTCCTCGATTGTCATGATTTGAATCTTCGTGTAATCTCTATCCCAAAGCGGTGAATGATAGCTGCCGGCGCTCACCGCTTCGGTGCACATCTCTTTGGTCGGAGGCTGTAAAGTGATGAATACGCCCATTGCATGTCGGCTGGCGATGTCCTTTAGCTCTCTGATGTCCTTGACATGAACATGCCCGCTCTTTACTGAGACCACAGCACGCTTCATCGCCTGTTTGCTTGTGGCGTCGTCCCTTTCAACGAAGTCGATGACACCATCGATGCCCTTATCAGCGCCCTTCCTTCGCTCCTCGGGGAACGGCTTGGCCTTAATACGGCTCAGCGCCCACCACTGGAATTGATAGCGGTCTTGTCTGGCTAGGGCTTTAGCTCCCATTACATCCTCTGGCTCGCCAATGACATCAACTTGGATGCCGTGGAAGCTCTCCTCAAGCCGGCTTTTCATTACTGCGATGGCCAGATGGGTAACATCGATGCCAATCCATTTTCGGTTCAGCTTTTGCGCCGCCACCAGCGCTGTTCCACAGCCGCAGAAGGGGTCAAGGACAGCATCCCCCTCATTTGAGCTGGCCACAATGATGCGCTCCAAAAGGGCGACAGGCTTTTGGGTTTCATAACCTAGGCGTTCTTTGGCATTACCTTGTATCATTGGGATTTGCCACCAATCCTCGGGACATTTGCCCCCTGATGGCAACACCCTTTTACTAATCCCTTTTGTCACTTTGCTTGTTGCAACAGAGTATTTACCCCTATCAAGGGTACTTTGTGCATATGGAATGCGAACGCCATCAGGGTTAAACATCCAAGATTCGCCGCTTTTAGAATACCAGAGGATAGTGTCATGAGTTCTTGGGAACTGCTTTTGATGCTTAGTGCCTGGCCTGGTATAAGCCCAAACAATCTCATTGCGAAAGTTCCTTGCTCCAAACACCTGATCCAGCACCATTTTGAGATAGTGGCTAGCGGTGGGGTCGCAGTGAAGGTAAAGCGAACCCGTATTCTTAAGGACACGGTGGAGCTCAACCAAGCATATGGTCATCATAACTAGATAGGCGGTAACATCGTTTCGCCCAAGCCCGCCAACTATGGCATCTATCAGCTTAGCCACCTTGGGTGGAGCGTTGAGAATAATGTCCTGATATGTGTCCTCCGCTGATTTGTCCCAGTGCCATGTATCGCTGAAAGCCTTTATCTGCGCTGCAGATTGCTCGCCCGTCGACTCCTTGAATATGATATTGTAGTCCTTTTTGCTGCTGAAGGGCGGATCAAGATAGATCAAATCGATCGAGTTATCGGGAATATATTTGCGCAAGATTTCAAGATTGTCACCATAATAGAGAACATTTGTCTTTAGCTCATCCATATTGTCCTCCGAAGTGTAGATAAACCATCATGGGCATCCACCCACCAATAAATCGTTCAAACATGCCTTGCTCAATACCGTTCGTGGTGAGCTTGTCGAACCATGAACGGCTCTTGTAAAAACGCACCATATGCTCTTCGACAGGCTCAGGGCTAACGGAATAAGTGAATTTTTGACGTAGTTTATATATTTATTGTATACTATCAGTGGAATCGACCTCATCCTGAATTGTCACCGTATGGTGTGCGTGCCGTAAGGCTAGGGATGGGGTTTTTATTTGGGCCACATTCTCACGAACATCACCTATGTGCCATGAACGAAGCTCTCTTCAACAAATGTTTTGATACGGGCTCTATTTGTGGGGAGGCTAGAGAACTGTTTGTCGCAGACATCAGTAAAGCGCGCCAAAATCGGCCTACTGATTTCCTCCTGATTTTCATGAATAGCCATTACTTTGAAAGCTTCCCCCTGTCTCTCCCACCAATAGATTATGGTAGTAACCGTCTGACACTTACTATCGCTAGTGATGCCAAAGATAAATAGAGGGCTATTCCTTGTTTCAACACGACAGTCAATTGGATAAACACTTTTTGGGTCATGCTGCGGATGATAATAATCAAATTTACGGCGAGACTCAGGTATATGTTCTATGAGAAATCCCCTAAACTCATCCATAAATAGGGAACGTACACGTTCCCGCTCCAGATACTTAACATCCGAGATTTTCACCAATGCTTGGATATATGAGAATAGAGCATCACCAAATCTCATTTCCGGGATGGGCAATGTAAGTTCGCCTTCGCAGTTCACTAACCCGAATGCACTTACTGTGTTGTCGACAATCTCCCTGTAACCACCCCTGCTAAGGTTAATATCCTCATAACTGAGGTGCATGATAGTATGCCCCTCATCACTTAGCTGCCATTCTCCACCAACATTCTTGAGAACTACAATATAATGGTCACCATCATCAAAGGTGAATGGATGTATGACAAGGTAACGTGACAAGCCTTCTGGTAACAGGCGAATCTTATCACAAACTTTCTTTTGGAAGTCCTGCTCTATGTCCGTTATATTCATATCACTACCATCAAATATCGAACATACTGTCATAAAGACAATTTTTGCTGAATTCTCTCGCTTTCTGGTCTTACGAAGTTGCAATCATCCAGAAAAATCTCCATAGCTTCATCTACAGTTGTATACTGATCGGTTGGCTCTGCAAAGCGGTCGATATCCCAGCCAGCCTCCTGATAGCGTTGGGTGGCATGGTGAATGTGAAAAGTGCGGAAGTTACTACCCTCTAACTTGTTTGTATGTTCATGCAATCCATTGTAACGGCGGAGACGGAACAATTTGAGCCGCTCTGGAGGCATATAACCGAGAATTACGCTAAAGTCTAAAGGGTTTATGCGATTCTTTCTGACAATAACTCTAAACGTTCCTGTATTTTCAACCAGCACCTCAAGCTGTGCCTCCTCATGTTGAGCGGAATAGGGTCGGGTTCGTGTCCTCAAGCGACTCCTATAATCCACAGGAAGATATTTTGGCACCGCAACTAAGGTCTCTATTTCCCTGTCTGACAATTGAGCAACCGGCATTTCAATAGCCTATCTATCTTGGTTTGGAGCGATTCACTCTATTTGGCGTTCCTCGTATAAGCCAGCACCAACTATTTGATAAATCCAGGCATATTTTTGCATTTTTAAGCTGGATTTACAATAGTCTCCCTTATAAAACCACCAGGTTATTGCGGTGCACCACCTCGTCCCCGTATCCGTAGCCGAGAAGGCTTTCGATCTTGTCGGAGCGAGCCCCCTTGATCTTGACAACCTCTGCGGATGAATAGTTGGATATGCCGCAGGCGATTCTTTCACCTCTGGCATCGACGATGTTCACCGCGTCGCCACGCTCAAAGTCGCCCTCGACCTTCTTGATGCCTGCAGGTAGCAGGCTCTTATTCTGCTCGGTGAGCGCCGTCGCCGCCCCATCATCGACTACCAGTCTCCCCTTCGCCGCAAGCCCGGCCAGCAGAAAGCGCTTCTTGCTCTCCATCTTGCTCGTCACCGGTGAAAAGAGGGTGCCGATGGCTTCGCCGTCCACCAGCCTCAAGAGGACATTGTGTTCCCTGCCTTCAGCGATGATGACGGTGGCACCAGAGGAGGCAGCGAGCTTTGCTGCCTGAACCTTGGTCACCATTCCCCCAATCCCTCGGCCCTTGGTGCCGCCAGCTAGGCCCTCGATCCTCTCGTCGATCCTGTCCACCCGAGGGATAAGCCTAGCGTTTGCGTCCTTGTTCGGGTCTGCGGTATACAGCCCAGCGACATCTCCCAGCAGTACCAACAGGTCGGCATCCACCAGATTGGCAACCATCCCTGAGAGATTGTCGTTGTCCCCAAAAGCTGCCCCCTCAAGCTCGTCCACCGCCACCACATCGTTCTCATTGACGATGGGCACCACTCCAAGCTCAAGGAGCGCAAGAAGAGTGTTGCGGGCGTTGAGGTAGCCCAGGCGATCGCTCAGGTCGTGTTTGGTCAACAGGGTCTGCGCTACGGTGATGCCATGCCAGCCGAAGAGCTGCTCGTAGGACTGCACTAAAGCGTTCTGCCCCACCGCCGCCATCACCTGGCGGGAGGCTACGTCCTTTGCCTCCTTTGGCAGGCCTAGCTTTTGCCTTCCGGCAGCAATGGCTCCTGATGAGACGATAATCACCTCTAGCCCCTGCTGGTGAAGCCTCGCCACCTGCCCGACAAGGGTAGCCATCACCTCAAGGTCAAGGCGATCCGTGCCTGCGGTCAGCAGGTTTGTGCCAAACTTAGCTATGATGCGGCGGTAGGTCATTTTCCACCTTTTCGCCGCCATTATATCAGTAAGGTATGGCTGCAACAAGCAAATAGAGTTTGTCCCACCCACCCGCCCTGAGACGCATATCTGGGGGTGTCCCCAACTTCTCTTTTTTGTCATTCTGAGTCACTTCAGCTTCCTGTCATTCTGACCCTGCACAGAGTGAAGGGGAAGAATCTCATGGCGCTCAGGGCAGGCTCCAGCGTAGAATCTCGTGGTGGGGAGATTCTTCGAACCCCTTCGTTTCACTCAGGGTCCCTCAGAATGACATCATAGATACCCCAGGCCAATGCCAGAAGGCGACTGCTGTACAATCCCATGAAATGCAAGTAGGGGTGGGTTAGAGCATCCGCTCCAACGAGGCCTAGATCAGATGCTCTAGGCTACCCTATTCTGTTAAGCAACCGCGTTGAATCCGTTCATGGTCCGACAAGCTCACCACGAACGGGCTGGCAAGCCTGTCCTGAGCTTGGTCTGTAGGACGGCTCCGAATGAAGTATCGGAGTCCGTAAGACGGGCCAACCTGTCAGCCTCGAAGGGTGAGGGTGAATTCCCCCTCCCTCTCCTTCCATGTCGAAGACTCTTCGAGGAAGGATCCCTCCCGCCAGTCTCCAAAGGCGACTCGCCTCTGGCGAGGGGAGGGAGGACCAGGGCTCTTCACCGCCGCCCTGAAGCATGTGCCTGGGGGACACCCCAGACTCTCCTAGTTTCACCAGAGCTTGCCCTCTTTGGGGCGCTGTGCTAGAATCGAGACAGGGCTAGTCAGAAGCGACTAGCCCTTTAGGTGTTTGGATGAACTTAGTCGGTTTATTCTCCTTAATCAATGATATGCCCGGCTACCGCCAGTTCCTTGAGGAGATTGGGCAAGGGGGAGAACAGAAGGCGGTGGTGCTGAATGCGGCCAAGCCCTTTCTATTGTCTTCGCTGCATCGGGAGCTGGGCTTGCCTATGCTAGTGATTACGCTGCACCCCGAGGAGGCGAAGCATCTTCAGGATCAGCTTCAATGCTGGTCTGGTGACGCCTCAATTGAGCTCTTCCCTGAGCCTGACTATCTCCCCTATGAGCGTATCTCCTCTGAGCCAGCCACAGTTCAGCAGCGAATCAAGACGCTCTCAATTTTGAACTCCAATGGTAAAGTCCCACTGATTGTCGCTTCAGCCCGCGCAATAGCCCAAAAGACCCTCTCCCCCGCCGATTTCCACTCTGCCTCTCATGTGATTAGACAGGGAATGAACGTCGATCTGGAAAAGCTGCTCGCTGGGTGGAGTGATATGGGCTATGAATGGGAGAACATGGTGGAGGTGCCGGGAAGCTTCAGCCGTCGTGGGGGCATCATTGATATATATTCGCCGTCTAGCGACCTGCCGGCGAGGATCGAGCTATTCGGCAACGATGTGGAGAGTATACGCCTGTTCGACCCCTTAAGCCAGCGTTCGGTGAGGCTGGTGGATTCAATCACTGTCGTCCCCCCGAAGGAAGCCCCTTTTTCAATTAGGGAGTCAAAGCCCGAAGGACTGCTGAATCAACTTGACCTTTCGACTTGCAACTTTGAAGCGCGTGAAACGTTTGAACAGGATGTGGAAAGACTGCTGGGTGGCGAGCATGTCGAGGAGTCTGAGTTCTATGCCCCTTTATTTAGCAGCGGTAGTCTCTTGGATTATCTGCCACAAAACGCTCTTCTCATCCTTGACCATCCTGCCGAAATCGAGCAAGCACTGGGGGAACTGGATGCTCAGGCAAGTGAGATTAGACGAGGGCAGATAGGAAGGGGGGAACTTCCCAGTAATTTCCCTCTCCCTTATCTTACCTGGGGTGAGCTTTCGCCCCGCATACAGAGAATGGGACGGTGCCTATCACTTTTGTCGTGGCAAGGGGAACCGTCTGAGTCCGCAATCGCATTCTCCTCCGCGCCTGCTTATGGTGGAAGGCTCGATGTGTTCGTTGAAGATGCCAAAGAAATGGTCAAGAAAAGGCAGCGCATTGTCATCGTATCCCATCAGGCGAGAAGGCTCTCCGAGCTGCTAGAGGAAGGGGATATAATTGCCCCGCCACTAACGCAACTGGAGGAACTGCCACCAAAAGGCTCTGTCACCTTGGTCGAGGGCTCGCTGGCTCAGGGATGGGTAACGGGTACGCTCACCCTTTTTACCGATGCCGAGATCTTCGGCTTCACCAAAAAGAGGCGATTCATAAGACGATACCCGGTGTACAAAGCGGGAGTTCTCTCCGAGCTCACGGTGGGCGACTACGTGGTTCACATCGAGCATGGCATCGCCAGGTTCGGTGGGACCAGGATGATGATTGCGGGTGGAGCGGAGCGAGAATACTTGATTCTGGAATATGCTGCTGGCGATAGGCTGTATGTCCCCACAGAACAAGTGGACAGGGTGAGTCGCTATATCGGGCCCAGTGCCCAGACGCCGACTCTGAGCCGATTGGGCACTCAGGAGTGGACAAGGGCAAAGCAGCGGGTGAAGCAGAGGGCGGGAGAGCTTGTCAAAGAGCTGCTTGCCCTTTATGCGTTAAGGGAGGTCATCCCCGGCTTTGCCTTCTTACCCGACACCACTTGGCAAGAGGAGATGGAGGCTTCCTTCCCCTATATTGAGACGGCAGACCAGATTAAGGCGACTCTGCAGATTAAAGAGGACATGGAAAAAGCGAAGCCAATGGATAGGTTGGTTTGCGGCGATGTGGGCTACGGCAAGACTGAGCTAGCCATCAGAGCAGCCTTCAAGGCGGTTATGGATGGCGCTCAGGTGGCGATGCTCGTGCCTACAACGGTGCTTGCGCAGCAGCACTTCCAAACATTCACCGAACGCGTGAGCGCATTTCCGGTAAATGTTGAGGTGTTGAGTCGATTCCGCTCCGAGCGGGAGCAGGAGGAGGTCATCAACGGGCTTAAGAAAGGGACCGTCGACATCGTGATCGGCACCCACCGCCTGCTTCAGAAAGACGTTGGCTTCAAGAACCTGGAGCTGGTAATAGTTGACGAAGAGCAGAGGTTTGGCGTTGCCCACAAAGAGCATCTAAAAGAGATGAGGAAAGAGGTGGATGTCCTGACCCTCACGGCAACACCCATCCCCCGTACCCTTCATATGGCACTTTCAGGGGTGAGGGATATGAGCACCATGGAGACCCCCCCGGAGGAGCGATTGCCTATAAAGACCTATGTCTCGGAATACAATGAGCGATTAATCCGAGAGGCAATCCTCAGGGAGCTTGACCGCGGTGGTCAGGTTTTTTTCGTCCATAATCGTGTGCAAAGCATTTACCGGGTTGCCTCTCAGCTTGCCGAGCTTATCCCGGAGGCGGAGATAGCTGTCGCTCATGGACAGATGGCCGAAGAGCAGCTTGAATCTGTGATGCTCCAATTCACCCAGGGGAAAATCGACATACTGGTCTCGACTACCATCATCGAGTCTGGGCTCGATATACCTAATGTGAACACCCTGATTGTCAATGATGCCGACAAGCTGGGTCTTGGCCAGCTTTATCAACTGAGGGGAAGGGTGGGAAGAAGTGCCAATCGGGCATACGCCTATTTCCTTTATGGCAAGGGGAAAAGTCTCACCCCGCAAGCCAAAAGGCGTCTCGAGACCATCTTTGAGGCCACGGAGCTGGGCGCTGGCTTTCACATCGCCATGAGGGATCTGGAGATACGGGGTGCTGGCAACCTTCTTGGGGCGGAGCAGAGCGGGCATATCGGCGCGGTGGGCTTCGACCTCTACTGCCGTCTGCTGCAAGAGGCGGTGGAGGAGGTGAGGAGCGGGGGGGTCAAGAGGGCTCCCATTCCACAGTCGACAACCATAGACCTGCCCATGCGCGCCCACATTCCACAAGGATATGTCTCAGACCTGGATACCAGGCTCACCATCTACCAGAGGCTGGCAAAGCTCACCTCCATAAGGCAGGTAGACGAGATGGCGGAGGAGCTTGCAGATAGATTTGGACCAATGCCACCTCAGGTGAAGAACCTCCTTTATGCCGTCAGGCTCAAAATCCTGGCAATGGAAGCAGGTGTTGAGTCCATCGCCACCGAGGATGGGCAGATCGTTCTGAGAATGGTCGAGGGCAAGAAGGTCGATAAAGCGCTCTTCCTTAATGATGTTGGGATAAAGGCTGGGACGAGCCAGGTGCGCCTGAATATAAATACACTTGGCTCAAAGTGGCAGAAGGCGCTTGAGGGGGCGCTTCAAAGAATAGCTTCACCCGTCTGAAGCAGAAGCCCCCATCTTTCCCTGCTTAAATGCTTTCAGATCCCCAACCGGACAAATTTGCCCTCTAACCGAGCGCACTCAGTCCCTTGAGAATAGAGGGAACACGCTACCGTTGCGCTCCGTTCGCCCATTTCCTGCACCCGAGCTCTAAGCGTCACCGGAGATTCAACGGGTGTAGGATGAAGGAGATCGATCTTTATCGATCGGGTAATGTAAAATATGGGCTGGCCGCTGCCAACCTCACGCCCCTCATTGCGGTAAGCTGCAGCTAGGGCTGTCCAGAGGGAGTGACAATCCATGATGGTGGCGATTATCCCTCCGCATAAAATATTTGCACCAGCAGTATGATAAGGCTGCGGCTGCCAGTTACAGACGACCTCATCTCCCTCCCAATAACTCTTGATGCGGAGTCCGTGCTCATTCTCTCGCCCGCAGCCAAAGCATTGCGCTCCAATCCATCCGGCTGGCATTTGGTCTTGAAGGGCTTTTTCCATGCTCATTTTAGACCTCATCAAAAACGCTCGTAGACAATATCTTTTTCGACATCACGAATAAATTTGAAATAAGCGGCAATTAAGCCCCGACCACAATGACGGTAGCTGCAATCGACAGGTAATCCATGTTTTCATCAGATCTAGCTTCATTCCATTGTAGCATATGTGCTGTCTCTATTGACAATGTACTCGCCCATGTGAAGGGCGCCACATTATCTCTTTTCTAATTTTCCGATAGCGCTCCGGTAAAAGTTTCCCATCCGCCCTGAGATATATTTCCAGGGGAGCACTCCCAAACCTCTACCAGAGGGGACTCCCTCTTTATATCACGAGGCTGGGACGACTCAGGCGTGATTAGATCTGAAATATTTGGGCTCACGGTGGAAAGAGACGCTTGAAGATGTGCTGAAGAAACTCAGGTGATTTTTGTTCCTTTAGCGTGAGCTTTAGGGTCACTAATGGTTGTCAGCCTAGGCCCTGATAAAAGGGAGACACTGCCATGTAATTGCGAGCGAAGCGAAGCAATCTCACTTCTTCTCACTATCCCGCAGAGATTGCTTCCCCCGATAAATCGGGGTCGCAATGACAAGAGCGCTTCGGCTATGAATGACCATGAGGAGTTGGCGAGGCTGAAGCTTCAGTCTACTAAACGAACCTGAATTGTTGAAATCTATTGACAAAAGGGGATAAGTGTGGTTAAGATAGCTCAAAACATAAGAAAGGGGGGAGAATGAGTCGTAAAAAGATCTTATTAGGAGTTGTTGTCTTATTGGTGGCAAGCTTGGTGTTAGGTGGGGTTGCTGCTTGTTGTCCGTCAGCAGGAGAACCTACCCCTACGCCCACACCTACGCCTGCAGCAAACGAGACGGCAACACCCACGGCGGGAGAGGCGCCTACCCTTGCTGTGGGGGACACATGGACCTGGAGTGTGGCGTATGAGGGTGACACGAACACAATGACCGCAACAGTAAGCGAGGTTGGTGCGGATAGCTACACTGTTGATGTAACCTATGACGCAAACTTGCAGCGCTCGGCCTTTGGGCTGGATGTAGCCATCGGTAGCATGGAAATTACTGTAAGCAAGGACAATTTAGATCCGATGGAGCAGGTAATTCAAGTCACAGCCCCAATCTCCACAACAGCGACTTACACCTACGAATTTGAGTATCCTGGGGCCAGGTGGCCACTGACTGTGGGTAACGAATGGAGTTGCTCAGTCGAGTTTGATAACCCGATACAGCCAGAGAATTATGAATGGACCAATTGTCGTAGAGGGCGAGGAGGATGTCACAGTGCCGGCAGGGACACTTAGCTGCTTCAAAATAGTTACCAGCGAGGGCGGCGAGGTCGTCAAGACGGAGTGGTTTTCCGAGGAAGTGAAGAACGTGGTAAAAGTAGTGGACGCCGCAACCTTCGCAAGTGAAGAGACCTGGGAGCTTGAGGCCTATTAGGGAACACTTTAAAAGTACAATACTAGGTTTTCGTTAGACTAAGTACGACGAGTCGCAGAAATATCGTGTTGTTGTGGCAGTGCGGAGGCAGTTGGCTTAGCTATACCATTTATGGTAGAATCGAACGAGGACGTATCTTAAGAGTACAACGTAAGGTTTTACGCAACGAAGTCCGACGCGTCGGATCTTGGACGAGAAAAGGCTGGGAACAAGAGTAGTAGCCCTAAAGCGAGGCTCAGAGAGTCGGGAAAGGTGTGAGCCGATGCCAGCGCAGAGGGTGAATGGGCTTGGGAGCTGCAAACCGAAACCCCATTAGGTTGGGGGAGTAGGCTTTGACGGAGGGGCACCGTTATCAGAGTCCAGGCTATATTAGGGTGAGCGGGGGCCATCATCTTTGTAGCCGGTAAATGAGATGGTCTTTTTCCACCTCCTTTAATGGGAGAGGACCAAGAAGGGTGGCACCGCGGAATAAACCCCGCCCCTTCATGGGGGCGGGGCTTTCTTTTCTAATTGCTACGGGGATATGGGGCGAGGCTTTAGCCTCGCAAATAAGGGGCTTATCTAAAGTGAAAAAGGAGGCTATTTAAAATGTAGTTGCCCAATTTATTGGGCCACCGTACCTGATAAATCAGGCAACTACAAAAATGGGGGTGAAGAATGCCCCAAATGCCCAAAAAGTGAACGATAAATTGAAATTAGGCAGCTTCGAAAAAAGAAGGGGGGTGAGACAACTAATAGTCTTTCAGGGTGGCACAGCGGATAGTTCAAAAAACAAAAAAGGAGGTAAAAATGGAGAGAACAATGTACTTTCTTGATCAAAAGGACATGCCGACCCGTTGGTACAATATCCAGGCTGATTTGCCCGAGCCACTGCCGCCGGTGCTCCATCCTGGTACAGGTAAGCCTGTGGGACCCGCTGACCTGGCGCCACTCTTTCCTATGGAGCTTATCAAGCAGGAAGTGAGTCAGGAGCGCTGGATTGAAATCCCTGAGGAGGTGCAGGCTATCTACCGCACCTGGAGGCCCACAGTATTGCATCGGGCGTATCGTCTTGAGAAGGCTCTAGACACACCAGCCAAAATCTTCTACAAGTATGAAGGGACGAGCCAGGCGGGGAGTCATAAGCCCAACACTGCCGTCGCTCAGTGCTACTACAACAAGATGGAGGGCGTCAAGCGGATCGCCACCGAGACCGGTGCCGGGCAGTGGGGAAGCGCTCTGAGCATGGCTGGCGCCATGTTCAATGTTGAGATCAAGGTTTACATGGTTAAGATCAGCTTCAACCAGAAGCCGTATCGCCGCATCTTGATGGAGGCCTGGGGAGCCAAGTGTGTAGCTAGCCCCAGCGAGGATACCGAAATTGGGCGCCGTATCCTCAGGGAGGACCCCGAGTGCACTGGAAGCCTGGGCATGGCTATCAGTGAGGCAGTGGAGGATGCCGCCAGCCGCGATGACACCAAGTACTCGCTGGGAAGCGTCCTCAACCATGTCCTGCTTCACCAGACCATCATAGGTGAGGAGACCAGGAAGCAAATGGAGATGGCGGATGTCTACCCCGACATCATCGTAGGCAACATCGGCGGTGGGTCAAACTTCGCCGGGCAATTCTTGCCCTGGGTCAGAGACAAAATTAGTGGAGCAAAACCAGACCTACGCATCATCTGTGTTGAGCCTACCGCCGCCCCTAGCCTGACCAAGGGCCCTTATGCATATGACCACGGCGACGTAGCTGGTATGACCCCACTCTTGAAGATGTACACCTTGGGGCATACCTTTATTCCGTCCCCGATTCACGCTGGAGGATTGCGCTACCACGGAATGGCACCGATCGTCTGCCACCTTCATAAGCTGGGCTTAGTCGAGGCGCGTGCGGAGCATCAGGTAGCCACCTTTGAGGCTGGGGTACAGTTTGCCCGAACCGAGGGCATCATCAGCGCCCCGGAGCCATGCCATAACATCAAGGCAGCTATCGATGAAGCCATTCGATGTAGAGAAGCAGGTGAAGCAAAAACCATCCTGATAGCTCACAGTGGGCATGGGTATTTAGACCTTGCAGCCTATGATGCTTATCTGTCAGGTCAGCTTGTGGACTATGCGTATCCCGAGGAGGAGGTAAAGGAAGCGTTGAAGCAGTTGCCAAAGGTGCCATCGGCTTAAGCGAGGGCACCTACAATAGAGAGGGGGAAACCCGATGACCAGAGCCAGAGCCTTTCTTACGGTTATGATACTGGTTTTGGGGGTAGCTGTTGCTGGGTGCTCCGTGCCGGCAATCAGCACACCTACACCCACTCCATCGCCCACCGCCTCCGCAGCATCTGTGATATCTCTGCCCTCTATCACCGAGGTTGTGGAGGTGGTGAAACCGGCGGTAACCTCCATTGTTGTGGGGGCGGTAGGATACAATATCTTTCTTCAACCGGTTCCCGAAGAGAAGGCAGGCTCTGGGGTCATAATCGATGATAGGGGCTATATCGTTACCAATAACCATGTGGTCGAAGGTGCAGAAAGCATAGCGGTAACCATCCCCGATGGTAGAGCTTATGATGCTGCTATCGTTGGCACAGACCCACTGACCGACCTGGCGGTAATAAAAATCGAAGGCGATGACCTGCTGGCTGTCACCTTTGGTGACTCGGACAATCTAGCCGTTGGCGAGTGGGTGGTGGCTATCGGCAATGCCCTGGGTCTGCCCGGTGGCCCCACGGTCACGGTGGGGGTGATAAGTGCCACGGGACGCACTATCCAGGAACAGAGCGGGGTGACCCTGTATGATGTTATCCAGACTGATGCCGCCATAAACCCGGGCAACAGCGGGGGACCGTTAGTGAATCTCCGCGGTGAGGTCATCGGCATCAACACCGCCAAGGTAACCTCTGTCGAGGTTTCGGGCGTTGGCTTTGCCGTGAGCTCCAACACCGCCAAGGCGGTGAGTGAGGAACTCATTGAAAAGGGACATGTTACCCGTCCCTACCTTGGCATTTCGGTTGTCACGGTCACCCCGGCCATTGCTCGGAGCTACGATCTGGCCACCGATGAGGGAGCTATGGTCTCTTATGTGGAAAGTGGCAGCCCGGCTGATCACGCCGGGCTTAGGCCGGGTGATGTCATCATTCGCTTTAATGGCGAGCCGATAACGACCGCTGATGATGCGGTGCTGGCGATACGCGCCCATGAAATTGGCGATAGGGTGGATATCACCTACCTTCGCGGCAGCAGCCAACGCACCACCTCGGCTATCCTGATTGAGAGGCCAAAAGACTAGCCGGCGCGGGCAGTCCGCTTTACCCCGAATACCATTTCCTCGCCGGCGGTCTTGTGGCTCTCCTGGTAGGCATCTGTTGGGATGCCTTCGCTGAGCTCACGGGAGAGGGTCTCCTGCTTGATATAAGGTGCAAACCCGCTTATCACTCGCTTTATCGCTTCACTGCCTTGGTAGTAAGTGACGATGTAGTCGGCGATGTCGAAGCCAGCGTTCTTGCGCATTGTCTGCAGGCGATGCACGATCTCACGGGCAGTCCCCTCATCGGCAAGCTCTGGCGTTATGACCGTGTCAATATTGACCACAGGCCCCACCGTTCCGGCGGTGGCTTCTGCCGGAGGAGGTCTGACGGTCACCTCCACATCCTTTACATTAAGCTCCTCCACAAGCTGGCTTTTTACCCGCTCGATCCCTTGGCTCTCGCCTTCTGACCTAACATCAATCGATACCTTGGCTAGAGGTTGACGCACCTTGATCCCTGCCTTGCTCCTCGCCGCCCGGCCCAGGCTGGAAATCTTCATGGCAAGATGGGTGTCATCAATCAGTTGTTCGTCGACCTGGGAAAGGTCGGCAGCGGGGAACTGAGCGAGGTGTACACTCTCAGGTTCGTTGGGGTAGAAGGGGCGAACCAGATTCTGATAAATCTCCTCGGCGACAAACGGGGTCAATGGGGCGAGAAGCTTCGAAAGGGTGAGCAGGCAATGGTAAAGGGTGGCGTAGGCCGAAAGCTTATCGGCGTCGCTCTCGCTCTTCCAGAAGCGGCGGCGACTCCTTCTAACATACCAGTTGGACAGGTCTTCGACGAACTCCTGAATGCCTCGTCCAGCGTCTGTTGGATTGTAGCTGTCCAGGGCTTTGGTGACATTCTCGATGAGCTGGTTCAGCTCGGATATTATCCAGCAGTCAAGCTCCGCCTTATAGGAAATATTGGATGTGGTGCGGGGGTCATATTTATCGATGTTGGCATAGGTAACGAAGAAAGAGTAGACGTTCCACAGGGTGAGGAGAAATCTCTTCAACCCTTCCCCCACCAGCTCCACTGAGAAGCGGCGCACGTTGCCCACTGGTGAGGAGGTTATTAGATACCACCTCAGGGCATCGGCGCCGTGGCTATTGAGGATCGTCAGGGGGTCAACTACATTCCCCTTTGACTTGCTCATCTTCTCCCCCTGGGCATCGAGGATGTGCCCCAGGCAAATGACATTCCGGAAGCAGGGTCGATCGAAGAGCAGGGTGGAAAGGGCGTGGAGGGTGTAGAACCAGCCCCGGGTCTGGTCAACCGCCTCGCAGATATAGTCGGCGGGGAAAGATTCTCTGAACTTCTCCTCGTTTTCAAAGGGGTAGTGCCACTGGGCAACGGGCATCGCCCCTGAGTCGAACCAGGCATCGAGAACATCGGGGAGGCGGTGCATCCTGCCCCCACATTCAGGACATTCAAAAGAAACCTCGTCTACAAAGGGGCGGTGAAGGTTTAAAGGTTCCTCCAGTCCTGAAAGCCCTGGCTTTGCTTTCAGTTCCTCGATGCTGCCAATACAATCATCCCTGCCGCAATCCTGGCAGCGCCAGACCGGGAGCGGGGTGCCCCAGTAGCGCTCGCGGGAGAAGGCCCAGTCTACATTGTTCTCCAGCCAGTCGCCGAAGCGCCCGCGCTTGATATGCTCCGGGTACCAGTTTATCTCCTCGTTCCCCGAGATGAGACTTTCCTTTTTGGCTGTCGTTTTGATATACCACGAGGGCTTGGCGTAGTAGAGAAGGGGGGTGGCGCAGCGCCAGCAGAAGGGGTAGGTGTGGCGGATAGTCTCGCTGCGGTACAGAAGCCTTCTCACTTCCAAATCACCGATAATGACGTGGTCGGCGTCCTTAACAAATCTTCCCTCAAAGAGAGGATTGCCCTTCATGTTGCCCTGCTCATCCACAGGCTGCACGAAATAGAGACGATTTCGCACCCCAGCCTCGAAATCCACATCCCCGAAGGCGGGCGCGATGTGAACGATGCCTGTGCCTTCACCCAAGGATACGAAGTCCCCCGCAATTAGCCAAAAATTCTCACCCCTCCGTGGCTTACCCGCTTGCAGATTTAGTTCAAAACTCTTATAGGGCTCATCATGGACACGGTAAAGAGGCTCGTATTCCACCCCCTCTTGGTGCAGTTGCTGCCCCATCAGCTCTATGCCCTTGCAGGTGCCAAGAACCTTGTAGGGGTGAACGAGTGAGCTTTCAAGGAGAGCCTCTGCGAGAATCAATCGCTCTTTGCGATTATCAATCTCTACCTCAACAATGGCATAATCTGCCTTAGGAGCCACGGCTAGAGCGGTATTGCCGGGCAGTGTCCAGGGAGTGGTAGTCCAGGCGAGAAGGTAGGTTGGTAGGTCAGAGCGAGCGCCAAAGCTCTCTAAATATTTCACAGCCCTATTCGCAACCCTGAACTTTACCCAGACCGAGGGGTCATCGGTCTCCTCATAGCCCAGCGCTACCTCGTGAGAGGACAGCGAGGTGCCGCAGCGGGGGCAGTGGGGGGTGACCTTGTAGCCCTGATAGATAAGCCCCTTCTCCCAGAGCTGCTTGATTACCCACCAGCAGGACTCGATGTAGCTATTCTCCAGGGTCACGTAGGGGTGCTCCATATCGAGCCAGAAGCCGATGCGCTCGGTGAGTTCATCCCATTCCCTGACATAACGAAACACGCTTTCGCGGCACTTGGCGTTGAAATTTGCAACGCCGTAGGCCTCTATGTCAGCCTTCGACGAGAAGCCCAGCTCCCTCTCAATTTCAAGCTCCACCGGTAGCCCGTGGGTATCCCATCCCGCCTTTCTTGGGCAGCAGTATCCCTTCATCGTCTTATAGCGGGGGATGACATCCTTGAACACTCGTGACAGGGCATGGTGCACCCCTGGGCTGGCGTTGGCTGTTGGCGGTCCCTCATAGAGGACGAAAAGGGGCGCACCTTTTCGCTCCTCAACGCTCCTCTCGAAGATGCGCTTCTCCTGCCAGAAGTCGAGGATGCGCCTGTCCACTTCTGGAAAACTAACCTTACTCGATACTGGCTCAAACATATTGTGCACCCATCTCTACTATTCCACTTTCAATTCCCATTATTGTCGTATACAGGAATAAAAAAACTCGTCCACTAGGGACGAGCTTTAAGCCCGCGGTACCACCCTAATTCCCCGCCATCGGGGCACTCATCAGAGGCACGCTTCATGCCTCCGTCTGGATAACGGCTGACGAAGCCGGCCAAATCTACTGGACCCGATTAATCGGGGCGTTCGGTTGGCAGCTCGGGAGGGATTTTCAGAGGAAGGGTCGCATCTGCTCTCACCCTACCAGACTCGCTTGGCGCCTTCTCCCCCCTACTCTTCTCCGTCATTGCCTTTTCCTATAGACACTAGCAAACGACGAGGGGAAAGTCAAGGTTTATTGCTTTTTAATGGTAACTTTTCTGGCCTCGCCCTCGCCGACGCTCTCGGTGGTCACTGTAGAATGGTCCTGAAGAGCGAGGTGGATTACCCTTCGCTCGTTTGGCGGCATTGGCTCGAGGTCTACCGACTGCCCACTGGCCGCAACCGATTCCGCTATACGAACCGCCAGCATGGTAAGTGCCTCCTGACGCCGCTCTCGATATCCCTCAACATCGATTATTATAGGCACACGAGCCTGCAGTTGGTGGCTCACTATTAGGTAGACTAAGTGTTGCAATGAGAATAGCGTCTGACCCCTCCTCCCGATAAGGATGCCCAGGTCATCGCCGGTGATGTCAAGAGCAATGCGTGTTTCCCCTTCCGGTGAGGATGTTTCCTTTTCGTGAACGGCTGCGGAGACCTTCATTAAAGATAGAAGCTTCTCTAGAATCTCCTTGGCTAGAGTAACCGCCTCTTGCACCGTCGCCTCAGATTGACGTCTTGTCACCCTTACGGTGGTTTCCTCACCACCAAGACCGAGAAATCGTGCCTTGCCCTTTTTTACAACGACCACCTCCACCTCTTCACGAGCGGCGCCGAGCTTTTCTAGAGCGATCTCGATGGCTTCCTCTTCGGTCCTTGCGCTTATCTGTAGACTTTCCATGCTCCAACCTCTTTTCTTGTTTCATCCTTTCAGCAGCCAATGCCTCCTCTTGCTCGGCCCCCACGGGTGTTTCCAGTTGTTGTGCTAGCTCTGTTGTAGCTGGCTGCGGTGCCGTGGCGGGTGCTCTAGTAAATAAACCTGCAAGAGAGAAACCTGCAAGAGTTCCCCAACCGGTAACATAGTACTGCATTACAATACCGATAATGTTTGATACCACCCAGAAGAGTCCCAGCCCGCTGGGAACCATCAGGGTAAACATAGCAAACATAAACGGCATCATCCAAATCATGGTTCTGCTCATCGACTGCTGCCTTGGGTCTGCTGAAGGTAGGGTGGACATCTTCTGCAAAACCCACATTGATGCGCCACACAGGATGGCAAGGATAAAGTATGTGTCGGGAACACCGAGGTTAAGCCAGAGGAATTTCGCCTCAAGAGGCACCGTCTGCTGTATAATCGGCAGGGCGTAAAGGTTCTGGGAAAGGTTTAGGAGTTCCTCAGGGGATGATGCCAGAGCCCTGGTGATCGACTGGTAAAGGGCTATCCAGATGGGAAACTGAATGAGCAGGGGGAGCATGCAACCCGCCGGATTTACCCCACTCTCCTTGTAGAGGTTGGCTACCTCTTTGCGGAGCTTCTCTTGGTCCTTGGCATACTTCTTCTGGATTTCCTGCATTTTTGGCGCAAGGGCGCTCATTGCCTTTGTGGCATGCAGTTGCCTTAGGGTGAGGGGGAATGTGAGCAGGCGCACAATGATGGTGACGACGATGATGGCTATTCCAAAGCTGCCGAAGAAGACACTGGATAGCAGGACGAGGAGATTCAGTATTGGCTGAAGTAGGACGAGATTCCAAACCTCTATCGGCCCAAGCATCGCTAAAACGATAACAACAGCAATAGCGATAGCGAGTATAATTAGGGTTTTTCTAGTCATCCGAAACATCGTTATGACTCCATTGTTACCTCAATCGCTGGTGGAAAAGCTCCAATTTATACGGCCGTACTCCATTTCCAAGGCATATATCTTTTGATTACTAGCATGAACATAAACTACGCCATTTCCAGCATAAATAGGGGCACGAATAGGGCCAAGGTAATCCTCTTCAGGAGGGTATTGCCAAAGTTCCTGCCCCGTAGAGGCATCTAAGGCATAGACCTTGCCATTTTCAGAGCCAAAAACAACTACGTCTCCAACCAGTGCGGGGTCGCCACGAACCGGCCCAACCCGCTCCTCAGGTGGGTAATACCATTCACAATCCCCAGTTTCAACATCGAGGGCGTAAACTCGACCATCCAGACAGCCTGCGATGATTGTATTATGGTAAGCTATAGCCGTTCCCCAAAACCAATTCCCCGCTTTGTCGAACTGCCACTTCTCTGTGCCATCGAGATTTAGGGCGTAGAATTTTCGGTCGAAAGAGCCAACATAGATGGTATCGTTGTATATCAACGGTGTGGAAGCAATGGCAGCCCCGGCATCAAAGTGCCAGACCTCAACGCCACTTTCGGCATTTAACGCATAAAGCTTCTGGTCAAAGGAGCCAATGTACACCACGCCGTCATGCACCGCAGGGGCAGCCCAGATATCATCACCCGTCTCAAAAGGCCACCATTTATCTCTGCCCGTCTCGATGTCGATGGCATATAGCTTGCCATCGGAAGAACCGATATACAGGACACCATCGGCAATCACTGGGCTGCCTATGATGGGACCGATGGAACCCTCCTCGGGGTAGGCCCAAATTCTCCACCCGTTTTCGCCATCGATGGCGTAAACCTTGGGGTCGCGCGTCGCGCCCCCATAGACACCAACATAGACCACCCCATCCGCCACACAAGGTGTGCCATAGATGTAGCCGAGGTCAGATTCATCCCTCGGAGGGTACTGCCATTTCATTCTCGCTCGTGGCATGGAGAGGTCATCCAAAGCGATGAGCCTGCCCGTCATAGAGCCCACATACAGGGTATCATTACCGACCACCGGCCCTGACCATCCGCTCGGGGGGGTGCCGCCGCCGCATAGGAAACCTCCGCCGGCGCCAGGAAGGCAACCTGTAAGGAAGAGGCAACCTATTAGTAACAGGGTAAATAACAACGAAAATCTTTTTTTCATGAAGGCACTACATAAGCGGCAGAGAAAGGGGCATCAAGGCACCGGGTCATATCCACCAGCATTGAAAGGGTGGCAACGGGCAAGTCGTCTCGTTCCTAACCAAACGCCCCTTAAAAGGCCGTACTTTCCAATCGCATCAAAGGCATATTCAGAGCAGGTGGGAACAAAGCGACAGGAGGAGGGAGTAACTTGCGAAATGGTCATCTGATAAAAACGAATTAGCCCTTGGGCAACCATCGTTGGTACCATCGCAAAATGGATAGTTTTTTGGGGGAGAGTCGTCGTCAAGCCTCTTCCCTCCCGTTGCCCAGTAGCTGCGCTCGAGCTAACAGTTCCTCCAGTGCCCTCTTTAAAGTATGATAATCGGTATCAACCGCATGCTGACGAGCAATGAGCACTATATCCCAACCATCCTTAATCGGTGCGAGCCTTGCCCCCTCTCGAAGCCGCCGCTTCACGCGGTTTCTCACCACTGCTCCTCCCAATCGCTTCCCTGCAGCGAAACCGTATCGACTTGACCCCAACTCGTTAGGCAATGCCCTCAGCACCAGCAGATTATTGGCCCACGCCCTCCCTTTTCTATAGACTATCTCAAAATCCTTTCTCTTGGTGAGCCGCTCTTCTTTTCTCACCGTTACACCGTGAGCCGCGTGCGACCCTTTAGCCTCCTCCTCTTGAGCACAGCTCGGCCGCCGCGAGTGCTCATGCGCTTTAAAAAGCCATGCTCCCGCTTCCTGGGTATCTTCTTTGGTTGATATGTTCGCTTCGGCATTGTCAGATTCTGATTATACGATACCCTAGTTGAGGTGTCAAACTATGTCGTGGTTTCCGAGAGGGCATTCTACCTTGCGGACGACAGTCCGCCTGCTTGTGCAGAACCGGTGTTATAATGCACCGCACACCGGGGGCGTAGTGAGACCTGACCAACTGACAGTTTTCGAGAATTGTGGCATAGTTTCCATTTATACTTTCGTTATTACTATGAACCGCTTGAGGTGGGCTAATCCTTGACCTTCAAATTTTATTTAGCAAACCTCGTCTGGAGTTTTTGGTATTCGGAAATTGCGTTATTTGGCTACTTTTTGTACTCACATTTTTGGCAGTATTCTTTCTCCCAAATAGGATCAAAAACTTCTGCTAACTTTCTATCATAATCGATTAGGTCCTCTTTGTATTTGGTGTCTTTTACAGCGGTAGCGGCCTCATTGTCTATTGGTTTAGGATCAAATTCTTCTAGGAATTTTCGCATATCCTTATAGTGGTCACGAATTGGACAGGGCAAAATCCAGTTGCCCATGTCCTCTGGCCTCTTATCAAACGCGTAATCATTCTGCCACTTTCTAATTCTCTTGAAAAATGGGCTAAGCAAAACATCGTTTAGGCTGCCGCCGTTCTGGTAAATCTCATTGATATTTCCGACTGCATAAGGAATAAAAGCACATGGGGTAATATTGCCATTCCAATCAATATAGAGATATCCACCATGGCGGCCAGCGGAAATGCACCCGCTTGCAACAGTTCCACAGTTCCAGAAATCGGCGACAAAATAGCCTTTCCCAATTAATTCCTGGGTCTGGAGAAACATTTTTAGTCTTTGCTCCGGTGTTACTACCAGATCGAAGGAGCCTCGACCAATCGGCATCAGTTGAAAAATCCAAGCATAACATGCACCTTTATCCCAGTAATATTTGACTAACTTTTCATCAAGGAGATCGGCATTTTCCGTAGTTGCGGTAATGGAAATTCCAAAAGGCACTCCAACTTCATTTAGATTTTCAAAAGCTCGAAGAATTCTTTTATGTACCCCGTTGCCTCGGCGTGCGTCTGTCTCGTTTTCAAAACCTTCAACAGAAATCGCCGGTGTGATGTTACCAACCTCGGCCAATTCTCTGGCCATTTCTTTATCAATTAGTGTGCCGTTGGTATACATTAGAAAATAGCAATCTTGGTGGCTTTTGGCCAAGTCTATGAGTGTCTTGCCATGGCTTTTGTAAAGCAAAGGTTCGCCACCAGTTACGACGGTAAAATGCGAACCCCAAAGAGTGGCTTTTTCTGTAATGACCTTTTCCAGAATATCCCAGTCTAGTTTTTCTGAGCAAGCTGATGAGCTGTTAGCATAACAGCCAGTGCATTTTAGATTACACAACTTCGTTGGGGCAATAGCAAAAAACAGAGGAGGAAGAGAGCCAAATTCTTCTTGGAATTTTTTGACTCGCCGTGTTCTTTTCAGGGAAATCTCTAGGACTAATTGATTGAGCAACGCCTTGCGAACTTGAGGGGCTTTGCCGGCTCTTTCAAAAGCCTTGCCAATAGCCAGAATCAAATTTCTAGCCATATGATATTTATCTTCTTGGACTTTGTGCGGATAGCACGGATTTTTTAAGATTCCTGAGCGGAGTCTTTTATCAGCCAACCAAATGATGTTTCTTCTAACGATGGAACTGGAAACAAGCAATCTCAATGGCTTGGCAGCATACCTACTTAGCATCTCTCACCTCGCTTGTAGTAGATTTCTGAATGTATTTTCTTCGAGAATCGCCGGCAACAGCTCAAATTCAACGCTCTAGATGGCGGTTACGGCCGCGAACATTTTTAGTAAGGCGAATGTCTCTCGAACTCTTTATGGTTCGCTGTCAATCTGCGCTCTTGGCAAACCCGGAATTTGGGGGAGGGATGAGCGTCATGGACAGCCCCATGACGCTCATCCCCTCTCACTAGCGGCGAAGAATTTTTCTCGCCAGACCCTTCAATCTCGAAGTCCACCTCTCCACTTAACTCACCTCCTTCCTTTATGCCTATTCCTATTTCGTCTCATCGGTCACAAGTCGCTCGGCGTACTCGATGAGATCGTCTCACACCGCCAATATGTCTAATAGTACCTACTCCCTCGCAGGAGCGACATGGCTGCGGATGTCCCTGGCCCTCTTAGGCTTGGAAACTTCAGGCCTTGGCACTTGCATGTTGATTCGTATGATATCGAAGTCATCCGCACACGCCTTTTGTACCCAATCCTCTGAATCCTATTCTCCGCCATTAGTATCTCCACAATATCGAAAGAAACGGAAGAATTTCTTAAAAATTTTACTTGTTATGACGGTGGAGGACACTAATTACGTCCTGCGTATACTCATGCAGGTCCTCCACGTTCTTAGCACTCAATTCCTGTAGCGAAGTCTCATACCGCTTCACGTATTCGTCAAGATGATCTATGATCTGTCGAGATGCAGCATCCATATGCACCATCCCCGCAGCCAGACCCGCGCTGAGGCCCATACCCAGCTTGCTCGGAGGTGCTGCCAGCACCTTGGACAAGATACTCTGGGGCCCCAGGTTGTATTGAACTTTCTTCACACTGAGCAGGAGCATCGTAACAACCTCCACACACACGGCCAGCGGCGACTGAGCTTTTGGGATCATTTTCATGACCTCACGCAGCACCCGCTCACGGCTATAGGCTTTTCCAAATCGCAGTCGGTTCAAGACCCAAGCTTTCACCCGCTGCCATTCCTCCCCGTCCTCTTCAACATCGGAGGTTAACATAGAAGTGATATTCTTTGCTCTTGCAGTCGGCCAGAAGCGCACCTGAGACCGGCCTGGGCTGGGGCTCTCCTTGGGCAGGACATAATCGGACATCACCAACCCCTTTCGTTCCAGGAGCCGAAGCATGTCGTAGGCACTTGACTTCCCTAGCCCTAGCCTCTGAGCCACCTGGGTATAGTGCAAGGGCTGGCGTGCTTCTCGATAGAGTTCAAGAAGCATCCTCAGAAATGACTTCTGCCGATAAGTAAGCTCCATAGACTTTTCTCCTAGACCATCTCTAGCTCGGGTATTCCGAAGGAAACGGAAGAACCTATTAAAAGCATAGCACTTTTTCTAGTGCTTGTCAAGGCTTCGCTTAGTCTCTTCCGTGTTATTTAAACTTCAAAAGGGAACTGTTTAAACCTGAAAAGTGAACCATTTCCAGTTGAAAAGTGAACTGGTCATGATAGATTCCTCCAGGATGAAAAGGAGGAATAAATGGACCAGATGCACAAACGGTTCACTACCGAGCAGATCAAAGTCTTGCTCTAGGGATATTGTCAAGGGACGATTGAGAGAGCGAGCGTTGAGGAAACATTGGGTATCGGTAAGACCCGCTTCTTCGCCTTGCGCAAAGAATATCGCCAAAATCCGAAGGCATTTTCCCCTTCCTACAAGCGAGCGACACCGGCCAAGCTGTCTGCCGCTGTGGAAGCAGAGATCGAGAAAGAATTGCTACGAGAGAAAGGGTTAGTCGAGGACCGGCGGCTGCCCATCTCCAGCTACAACTACTCTGCCCTGCGGGACCGCCTGGGAAAGAATGGCATCAACGTCTCCGTCCTTCAGCAGAAGGATCTGTCGGGCCAAGAACATGGACTGTTACAAGCCCC
>JAUWRG010000048.1 GCA_030610655.1 Dehalococcoidia bacterium | reverse complement strand
GGGGCTTGTAACAGTCCATGTTCTTGGCCCGACAGATCCTTCTGCTGAAGGACGGAGACGTTGATGCCATTCTTTCCCAGGCGGTCCCGCAGGGCAGAGTAGTTGTAGCTGGAGATGGGCAGCCGCCGGTCCTCGACTAACTCTTTCTCTCGTAGCAATTCTTTCTCGATCTCTGCTTCCACAGCGGCAGACAGCTTGGCCGGTGTCGCTCGCTTGTAGGAAGGGGAAAATGCCTTCGGATTTTGGCGACATTCGAGGGTCGGTGTTCTTATCTCACCGTAGCCCCGTTTTAAACAGGAGTCTCGAAACACCTGCTCGATGTGCCGAAACTTCGCCATGTCAAGAGGAAGCAGATCGACCATCCCTTTACACTTGGATACCTTCATTCTTGCCGCCTTTTTACAAAGTTGAGGCCATTCTACACCAATTGCCTTAAGCCTTCAACGCCACACAGTCGTCCTTGATCCGTGGATTCTTTTTGAGGACTGAGGGAGTCCTCTCCCTCAGATTTCGTGAAGGAATCCTTCACAGAAGGACCTTCACGCCTTAGAAAGAGCCACCTGATAGGTGAGTCTTTTGAATCTGGAATCACGTATTAAGGGGCGTTCATATGATTGGTGACGCCTTGCTCTTTCCAAGGGTGCTCAATTGTAAAAAGACCTTGACGCAACTATAATAACCCTATAAACTTCGGCAGGGTTGAGTATGAGAAAGTTTTGGCTTTTCCTTATATTTCTTGGGCTGTCCCTTCTCTTGGTATCTGGAGAGGTGAGCGCCGGGAACTCCCAAGTCGATGTCCTCAGGGTTAAGGGGGCGATCACTCCGGTGCTGGCTGGCTATATTGACCGGGGGATTGGGCTGGCTGAGGAGCACGGTGCAACTGCTTGTATCATCGAGATGGATACGCCAGGGGGGCTTGATAGCGCGATGCGAGATATCGTGCAGCATATCTTGGAGGCCGATGTTCCTGTAGTGGTCTACATGCCCACGGGGGCAAGGGCTGCTTCAGCGGGGGCCTTTATCACTCTGGCATCTCATGTGGCGGTGATGGCGCCGGCAACAGAAATTGGCGCGGCTCATCCTGTTGCCATTGGCGAGGATGGGATGGATGAGACCATGGAGGAGAAGGTGGTAAACGATGCCGTCGCTTACATTAGAAGCATCGCTGAAACGAGAGGGCGCAACGCTGACTGGGCTGAAGCCGCGGTAAGGGAAAGCAAGTCAAGCCCCGCTTCAGAGGCTCTGGAGTTAGGGGTCATCGATTTTATGGCCGATAATATGGCCGACCTGCTGGCTCAGCTTGACGGATGGCAGGTAACACTGTTAAGTGGGGAGGTTGTCACCCTGGAGACTGAGGGCGCCAACATCAATTACATCGGCATGGGCTCTATAGAGCGCTTTCTATTCGCCATCACTGACCCCAATATCGCCTATATCCTTTTGAGCCTGGGTATGCTTGGAATAATGCTCGAGTTATTCAGTCCAGGGACGATCTTTCCCGGAGTTGTCGGTGCAATCTGTCTTTTACTCTCCTTCTATGGCTTGGGGATGCTCCCGGTCAACTATGTTGGTATTATACTAATAATGCTTGCCTTTGGCTTGTTTATTGCGGAGATGTTCACTGCAACCAATGGTTTGCTTGCTTTGGGTGGCATCGCTTCTTTGGCCATAGGCTCGATGGTCTTGATGACCAACCCACTGTTTCGCATAAATCCTGTCCTCATAGCCGGGGTGGTGATCGCTGTTACCGCCTTTTTCATCTTCGTCATAGCATCGGTCCTGCGCACTCATCGGACACGGCAGCAGACAGGTCGAGACGCGATGGTGGACAAGGTGGCGGTCGCCAGAACGTCCCTTGACCCAAAAGGCAGGGTCTTTGTGCACGGGGAACTCTGGGAGGCAACAGTAGATGAAGGAAAGGTTGAGCCAGGAGAGGAGGTGGTTATAACAAAGGTCGATGGACTAAGACTAGTGGTAACCAGGAAAAATAAAACAGGAGGTGAATGAAAGTGGACTGGATGGTATATGTCATAATTGTGATAGTAGTGATCTTTCTGCTGTCGTCTGCCATAAAGATCATCTATCAGTATGAGGCTGGCGTGGTGTTTCGCCTGGGTCGACTACAGAGCACAAGAAAGCCGGGGTTGCGCTTCATCATACCCTTCTTTGACCGCATGCGCAAGATAGACACCCGTGTCATTACCATGGATGTTCCCTCTCAGGAGGCGATCACCAGGGACAATGTCACCCTCAAGGTCAATGCTGTAGTCTACTTCAGGGTGATGCACCCGGAGGCTGCAGTGATCGAGGTTTATGACTACAGGCTGGCGACCTATCAGATCGCCCAGACCACCTTAAGGAGCGTGCTCGGTCAGTCGGAGCTTGACGAGCTGCTGGCGCAGCGTGATAAGATAAATCAGCAGCTTCAGCAGATTATCGATGGCCAGACGGAGCCGTGGGGGATTAAGGTGAGCGTGGTGGAGGTCAAGGACGTGGAGCTTCCCCAATCGATGCAGCGGGCTATGGCGGCGCAGGCTGAGGCGGAGAGGGAGAGGAGAGCCAAGATCATCCACGCCGAGGGTGAGCTACAGGCTTCCGAGAAGCTAGCCCAGGCGGGCGCAGTCATCGGCAGGGAGCCGACAACGCTGCAATTGCGGTATCTACAGACCCTCAGCGAGGTCGCCTCGGAGAAAACCCAGATCTTGGTGTTCCCCTTGCCGCTGGACCTGCTCAGCGCCTTCTTGCCAGACAAGAAGAAGTAAGCTAATAATTCAGCCAAGGGGCAGACTGGATATAACCTGTCCCTTGGCTGATTAGACATGGGCGAGCAGCCAAGCGAATTAGAGGGGCAATGACCCATTCTATAGGATATGCCGGAAATATCTTACGTGTGGGTCTTTCGGCCGGGGATGTCAACAAGGTCCCGACCGCCAGCTATGAAGCTCTCTTTCTCGGAGGAAGGGGGATAGCGGCAAAGATCTATTGGGGATGAGGTTCCCCCAGGTATTAAAGCCTTCGATCCAGAGAACAGGCTGGTTTTCAAAGAAAGGCTAAACTGGAAAAATTAAATCTTGGCGAGGTTGCTAAAAAATTGGAGGGCTTAGGTCTTCTTTGTTAATAGTTCTTCGCCTTGAGCGTGACATCCCCGGCTATGATCGTCGCCAGGGTGCCGTCAGGGCACCGCAGAAGCAGGTTCCCATCCTTATCGACCGATTCAGCATAGCCCTCCCAAACCTCATTACCCAGTTTTACCGAAACCTCTCTGCCTATGGTATCCAGTCGCCGTTGCCATTCCTTGTGGATATGCTCACCGTGGCGCAATGACTGACATAGCTCTTCAAATTCGCAAAGCAAGGACTCGAGCATATCCAGGCGAGAAACCTCTCGCCCAAGCATCTCCTTAAGGCTGGTAGCGGTTTCTGAAATCTCCGGCATCGACGAGGGATCGAGATTGACATTTAGCCCAATGCCCACGATGGCAGAATTGGCTCGTTCTCCTTGGACATCGCTCTCAATCAGGGCACCACTTACCTTTTTCCCCTCGATGAGAACATCGTTGGGCCACTTGAGAATCGGCTTGAGGTCGGTAAGCTTCTCAATGCTCTGGGCAACAGCAAGGGCAGCAATCATGTTGAGCAAGCGAAGCTCTTCAAGCTCTGGGTAGAGGATAATGGAGAGCAGAATACTGTCATCTGTGGAGGAAAGCCACTTGCGGCCTAGACGCCCTCGGCCGGAGGTTTGGTAATCGGCGATGATGATGGTGCCCTCTCTTGCGCCGTCCTTTATCGCCTGCTTTGCCATATCCATGGTGGAGGAGGTAACCGGATAGTAGAGGGTCTTCTGGCCGATGAACCTCGTCCTGAGGTCATCGATGGGGGAAGTTGAATACATCTGATTCGCCATTGCATATATAAGAGCTGGCCAAGCAAACCTATAAGCCGAGTTCTGTATCCCAACAGTGTTGGGGCGGTGACCATCTATCTAGCCCTGATGTTACCATCAGGGTCAAGCGACCCACCCGGGGGTTGTAGCGAGGCCGGGCGTCCTCTTCCCCGCTATTTGGTCTTGCTCCGGAGGGGGTTTGCCCTGCCCCCGGTGTCACCACCGGAGCGGTGAGCTCTTACCTCGCCATTTCACCCTTACTCCGATAAATCGGAGCGGTATGTTTCTGTGGCACTTTCCGTCCCCGATAGCTTACGTTATCAAGGCCTGGGAGTTACCCAGCCTCCTGCCCGGTGGAGCTCGGACTTTCCTCCCCCCGATAAATCGGGGAGCGGTCACCCGGTTTACCTGGCCACCTTTAGTTTACAATAAAGCCGACGCCAAATCAATTAAGTGCGTCTCAATGCCTTGCGGCTTAATGAGTCCGCTGCTCTGTTCTGCTCCCTGGGGATGTGGACGATGTCAATAGACGGAAATGCTTTCATTAGCCGTTGGGTTCGCTGAAATAGGAGTTTTAGCGCCGGATTCTTTACTCGGTATTCGCCTCTGATCTGCTTTACCAGAAGCTCTGAGTCAGACCTGACCTCAACATGCTCTGCGCGTAACCTTGCTGCCTCCTCGAGGCCATTGATGACAGCTTTATATTCTGCCTGGTTGTTTGTAGCATAGCCGATGCTCAGCGAGGCCTCGAATACAACCGCTCTGGATTCATCCAGGATGACGACGCCTATGCCGGCAGGCCCTGGGTTAGGCTGAGCAGCGCCATCGGTATAGATGGTTATTCGTTTTGACATAGGCTAATCACAGCCTGAGGATAGTTTCCACATGGTCGTCGTAGACTACAATGCGTTCGATCAAATGTTGAAGCAGCGCTTTTCTCGCTGGTGAGGTCATGGTGTCCCATCGCTCTTGAAGCTCTTCTAGCTTCTCCAACATA
Source organism: Dehalococcoidia bacterium (assembly GCA_030610655.1). Lineage (GTDB taxonomy): Bacteria > Chloroflexota > Dehalococcoidia > E44-bin15 > E44-bin15 > DAOUVR01. The sequence continues at coordinate 7,939 of JAUWRG010000048.1, read as the reverse complement.
TACTCCTTCCGGTGCTCGGGGGTTATCTCATGCTTTGCTTCAGCTTCAAGAAGGGCAACCCTTTGCTCCAAAAGCCGCCTCTCCCAAAGCAAATCCCCGCTCACAACACGCAATTGTTCCAGGGAGATAGCACCCTCGGTCGCCTGGTCGAGGTGCTCTCGGAATTTTCGATCTAAAGTCTTTAGCTTTCTCTCTAACTGAGGGTGCTCTAACGTTTCGTCAGTGGACTCACGCACACTCGTCAATTTTGCCAGAGCCTCGGGATTGCTTGAACTCCGTAGCGTGTCAAGCACAAAGCCCTCTAAATCGTCAGCTCTCCTTGTATGGTATTGGCAAACGCTTTGATTAGTTCTCGACTGGCACTGGTAGTAGCGATACTCCCCCTTCCGCTTCCCCCCCTTCTTAAGCGTTGTCCAGGTTTGACTGCGGTTCACGCCAATCATCCTGTTGCCACAGTATCCACAGTAAGCCAGACCTGATAGGGGGAAAGGCGACCTTTGGGCGCGACCCCTTGGCTTGGTCTTGGTAGTAAGTCGTTCCTGCACCTTGGTGAAGGTTTCATGATTTATTATCGGTCGGTGGCTGTCGGGAACCCTGAAGCCGAAACGGGAGGATGTCCCCAAGTATGCCCGATTGCGCAGGATATCGCGGATGCCAACGATGCTCCACATGCCACCTCTTCTGGTGGTGATGCCCTGCTCATTCAGGTAGCGAGCGATGAGGCGCACGCCCATGTTTTTTTGAACATAAAGTCGATAGATGAGTTCTACATTGGCCGCCTCTTCAGGGACGATCTCCAGCCTCTTGTCGGCACCCAGCTTGTAGCCATAGGGTGGCTTGCCCAATCCCTTTCCTCTGACTGCCCTGAGCTTCATCGCCTCCCTCACGGCATCTCCTCTTATTCCACTCTGGCGCTGGGTAGACCAAATCTGGATAACCATCTCCAAGGGGCTGGCAAGCTCTTCGTCGATTGAGAGAACCTTTGCCCCGAGGGCATCAAGCTCGATAAGGCGATACATCAATTCCTGGAAATCAGGGTGAAGGTGGCTAAGACTTTTCACCACAACTATAGTGTCCGTTCCATCCCTTCGGATGTAGCTGATCATGCGCTGATACTGAGTTCGGCCAAGTTTCCCTGCGGAGCCCGCATCAACAAAGGTCATTACCTGCTGGTAACCCCGCTCTTGGCAAAGGCGGGCAAAACCTTCCTGCTGCTCCACCAGCGAGGGGGACCTCACAGTCTCTTCGGTTACTCGAAAATAGCCAATCGTTCTCATCGTCTAGCTCACGTAAAGAATCCTCTCACAACTATCACACTGGACCAATTCTTGACTTGCTCTTGCCCGCTGTAACTCTCTCACCGGGAGGACAATTCTACACCCCTGACACATGCCCTGTTCAACCTTGGCCACTGCCCTGCCCTTTTTCTTTGTCCTTAGTTCCTCATAAAGCCTCAGGCTCGCTGCATCAATCCTTGAGCCGAGGTCTTTTCGCCTCTGTTCAAGGTTAGCTAGGTTAGTGCTCAACCTATCCTGCTCCCTGGAAAGCTCGGCCTGCTCCTCCTTCCAGCTTATCTCAAGACTCTCCACCTCCTGACTTATCATCGCCAAGCTCGCCTGTGCTGCCTCCGCTTCAGTCATTATGTCAAGCACTTTATCCTCCTCTTCCCTCCGTCTCTTTGTAAGATGTTCCGCCTGCTCCTGTAGGCTTGACAGCTCTTTGGGGTTTTTCACCGTGCCACCATAAAGCTTCTGCTCTATACCGGCGACCTTCGTTCGCAGGTCCTCCACCTCCCACTCCCCAGCTCGCTGGCTTACATTTAGCTCATCACAGTGGTTCTTCTCTGTGGCAAGATTAGCGCGGGCCTCATCAAGAGCCTGGCTCTGGCCTAATCGGCTCTGCACGTTAGACAGAGCTTCCCTTTTCGCCTCTATCTCCAGGTCAACTTCTTGAAGCTCATATAGCTGCCTTCCTTTGCTCACATCACATCCTCTCACCTCATTCTAATTTAGGGTAGGGGGGCTGTCAACAACAACAAAACAAAAAAATCCGGTAGTGGATCAATTTGAAATGTTGACAATCTTATTTGAGTGACATAAATTACCACTATGAGCATAGGGGGACAACGAAATAATTACGCCTTCATTGATGGAATAAATTTGCATTTATCAGCCAAGTATTTGGATTGGGAAATAGATTGGGGATCATTTAGAGAGTATTTGCGTAAAAGGCATAATGTGTCCGATGCTTACTATTTCATAGGATACTTAGAGAAATACCAATCTTTATATGATGATTTAAAAGATTATGGTTACACTCTAGTCTACAAGCCTGTGCTCACATTGCCTGACGGAAAAATCAAGGGGAATTGTGATGCCGAGATAGTTCTACACACAATGATTAATATTAACAATTACCATAAGGCTGTAATCATAACAGGTGATGGAGATATAGCATGTTTAGTGGAGTATTTACGCAGTGTGGATAAATTCAAATTGGTTATAGCGTGCCGGCAGGATAGTTGTTCTCATTTGTTAAGGAAGGCTGCTAGCGGCAATATCATGTTCATAGACTATGATCGATGGAAGTTTGAAAAGCAGAAGGGGCAACTATAGGACTCAATACCCATAGTCCCCCCTTCCATCGTGATACAACAGTATCATAGCACACATAACGCTTTTGTCAATATCTAATTACTTCGGGGTCTACGCTGTTTTGTGTGAATTAGCATAGTTGAGAGCACGCGCTGACCTTTGTAGCCTTTGGGTGAAGCAAACTCAAAGCAAAGGAGGTCAAGACGGGTGCATTCCATCCTTGTGAGGTGCGTCATACAAGCTTTATCTCTATATATCTAACACAAACTAGCAGAACCGTGAACAGGCTGTCTAAAAACCTCATTCCGCGTAGCGTCGTCCTTCAGCAGAAGGACAGGAGTGGCTACGCTACCCTTTTTGGACGGCCTGTGAAACTATGTTTATGTCAATCAAGTGCCAGACTCTTCTTGATCGCATCATTGACTTCGGCCATCTTCTGGGCACTGAGCTCTCCACACTTGCCTTCCAGTCTATCTCTGGAGACAGTCAATATGGTAGAGAGATCCACACTGCTGTCCTGCGGCAATCCGCTTTCAGAGGCTGCGATGGGCACGATAAATGGATATGCCTTGACTGGGGCTGTAGTAATAGCAGCAACGATAGTCGTCGGACTATATTGATTGCCTATATCGTTCTGAATAACGAGAGCGGGTCGTATATCGGCCTGCTCGCTACCCCGTACCGGATTCCAGTTTACCCAGTATATCTCTCCACGGCTAATGGCCATTTCGCTTCCAATCCGATAATACTTCATCAACCAATGGCACAGCGGTCTCGGCAAGCTCCTGGTTTTCATGTGCCATAACGAGGTACCCTTCTGCCATTAGACGTTCCTCTTCATTGTCAGCCAGCTTCTGTAGAACACCAGCGATGAATTTGCTGCGACTGACCTTTTCCCTGGAAGCCAATCGATCAGCAAAGCGAACCAATCCATGTGGTAAGCTCAGGGTTACTTTAACAGTTCTGATCATCGCTCCCCCTTATTGCATTATATGACTCGATAGTCATAAAATATATTCATACCAAAATATACTACAAACATATAAATTTGTCAAACTCTTGCCACTACAAAAATCAAGCACAATCGAGCGTAACTAGATGACCCCGGATACTATTCCAAAGTTGAGACAGCTACAAGGTGTTAAGTGTCAGAGAGGGGAAGGAAGTCATTCGAACTTGCATACGAGTTGTCACCCGCATCGAACTTATAAGTGTGGTTTGTTATATCAAGTATGCAAAGCGTGACACAGTATCGCACGAAATGCATTCTTGACATTACAAGTTGCTTGCATGTATTATATTAGGTATGCAAAGCGTGACACTGTATCGCACGAAATGCAATCTTGACATTACAAATTGCTTGCATGTATTATACTTTAAGTGCCAAACATGACTTATGAGATACCAAAATGCATGTAAGATATAATAACAAACAAAAAACTCTTGGACCAAAAGCCGCTTATCTCCTGACCACACTATATGAATGGAACAGGGCTGTATTTCGTATCAGGGACGTGCAGCAAATCCTTGATGCTGATGAATCCTCAGCCCGCAGTCTCATCCGACAACTCGTAGACAAAGGAATAGCTACACGCCTGAAGCCTGGGCTATTTCTCATAGTGCCGCCTGAACTTGGGTGGGAAACCGAGTATATGGGAAATCCACTTGTTGTGGCTCGCGAGATTGTAGGAGGAAGGAACTACTATTTATCCTATGCCACAGCGATGGAGATTCACGGGATGGTCACTCAACCTCAACTAGTGGTGTACGTTACGACCCTAAGGCCGCGCAGGCCCGTCACCATTATGGGTGTCGAGTTTAGGTTTGTTCAGGCCAAGAAGAAGTTCTTCTTCGGTCTAAGCGAGCATTGGGCAACAAAACAGGAGAAGGTCACTGTTAGCGACCTTGAGCGTACAATAATCGATGGCCTGAGGAAACCAGGTTATTGCGGAGGGCTGACGGAAGTGGCCAAAGGCCTGTGGATGCGATCTGAAGATATGAATGTAGAACGACTTGTATCGTACGCGGTGAGAATGAGAAAGGCTGGCGTCATCGGCAGACTTGGCTATCTTCTTGAGCTCTATGACTTGGGTAGTCCCGAACTGCGGGAGATTCTCAAGCATCATCTCACTGAAACATATTTGCGACTAGACCCGCTTCTGCCGGCCGAAGGCAGATTCCTTCGGACGTGGCGACTCCGGCTCAATGTTTCTGCTGATGAACTGCTATCGGCGGTTGGGACCTAGCCGTTGATTCGGCAGCGAAATCTATCTCTGTTGTCAAACCGTACTACGCGAGACGGCGGCCGACGTATACCAGAGGCTGTCCTGGAACGCGACTACTGCCTCTCTTGGTTCTTGGTAGGGCTGTCCCGCAGTCCGCTCAGGTATAGTCTCTTATTCAAGGGAGGCACAGCTATCAAGAAATGCTATATTCCCGACTACCGTTTCTCAGAAGACCTTGATTTCACACTGACGGATGCAACTACCTTGGACGACATTATCAAGAAATTAGAAATTGCTTTTCGAGACACACACAAAGCGTCAGGTGTAATACTGGAATTCAGCCGACTAGACCGTCGTTCTCATGCAAATAGCCACACCTTCTTTTTGCGATACGAGGGTCCTCTTCCTGGGATCTCTCGCAAGGAAGTCAAGGTAGACGTTACGATACGCGAGTGTGTTTTCTTTCCAGTCGAAGACAGGCCGGTCCTAAAGGAATACGATGAATACGAGGATTTGCCTGAAGATGCCATCATTCTCGCATACTCCCTTGCTGAGATAGCTGCTGAAAAGGTAGTGGCGCTATTAGACCGTGCACGTAACGAGCCACGCGACCTCTACGACTTGTGGTACCTAGTGTCGAATGGATATGTAGAAGCTATTGACTTGGTGGATGCAGTTGAGCGGAAACTGCTTTTCCGAGGCAAGAACCTGGCTGATGTGGAAGGCGAGTTGCTGAGGAAAGAGGAGAATCTTGGGCGGCTTTGGGGATTGCGCTTGTCCGTTCAGGTGAGTAGGCTACCCGGATTCGAGCAAGTATATAGAGAAACCCGCCGAGCGCTAAGGCAGGCAGGCCTATCGATTTGATGATAATGGTGACTACATATCTGGTTACAAGCATGAAAGAGAAGGGCAGAAAGACTAATTAGGATAAAAACAGTAGGACGACGGAAAGCACATCTTTGGTCTCCACCTGTCCTAGTCTTGGAGCGTCTTTTTACGTTAGATTCTTATCCTTATCATGGTGCCTGCGAATTTGTCTGGTTAGACTATCCTGCTATTTTCTAAGCCGTACAAGTACCTCAAAGTATGTTGGGCCTTCCGAAACATCAGAGACTGCTCGTAATCCGACTCCGTAAGTGTCGATTGGATAGCCATTCTTTTTGCGATACAGTCCTTTCTTGTTAATAGCCTCTGCAATTTGTTCGATTGTCATTGGCTTATTATTGTTTTCGTCTAGCACTTTAATCATTGCTTGATATAAGTATAGAGTCATTGCGTTTGCCTCCTCTTCATAGTATATTTCGTTGTAGGTGTCGGCTCTGCTGTCGGTGTTGGTGTTGCTTCGGATTCGAAAACGCCTGTTGCACCAATCACAACAATAGCAATTAGTAGGACAACTATCAATACAGGAATTACTTTCATCGGTTCATCCTCTACAAATCAGCCTAGCTGGGCTTTCTCCTCGTGTGACGAAGAATTTCATCTATTTTGCTCACTACTCTATCTACGGAGCCTCTGGAATTGGAGTAGTGGCAATTGGGTCATAGATTACTTTGGAAAGATTGAAATCGTCATAGAAATCGTATATCACTGAATCAATCAAGCTTTCTTCGCTTGTCCCCCAATAGTTATTGCTTGCGTTTAGTTCATAGTAAGGTGACCCTTGGGTAACACGGAATGCATACAGCGCAGCATTATTGTAGATATTGTTGTCTATTAGCTGAATTTGGGGTGCATCTGCACCACCTATGCAGATTATCGCATCTTTGTCAGCACCTACGCTATTTTCAATCACTGTATTATACCGAAAGATTTCGCATGCGGAAGTACGCAAGCCTACGATTCCTTCCAGACCCGACGAATTATATATCTCTTTGCTATTCCCCATTACTTTATTGGATAAAACTTGGACCGAGCCTGAGAATCCCCCCACATAAATTGCTGCGTATCCTGCTGCGCTATTAGGACCACTGGCACAATTATTTATGATTTGGTTAAACTGGATAATCCCACTGGAATCATCAAATGTAATACCAGTAGCTTCTGCTGAGCCTGAGCCGCCATAGTTTCCTTCAATCCAATTTTGGCTAACTGTAACATCGGTGGAACGGTATACTTTGATTGCAGCTCCTTCATTGTCGGCTACCACGTTTTGCTCAATAACTACCCCATCGGTGAGATAAACTGTAATTATATTTCCTGCTTGGTTTCCGATAAGGGTATTATTTCTGAAAACAGGTGAAGCGTAAGGGGCTGATGGTCCATTCCTCCAGATTCTAACGATAGAATATACAATTTCGCCATAGCCCAGCTGTCCATTGTTATTAAATGTGTTTCTCTCTATTAAAGGGGAGCTTGACTCTATAATAAGAGCCCCGTATGCCCCGTATGCCCCGTATGCCCCGTATGCCCCCCAGCCTCCATATTCTATTACTGCATGTCTTATAATGGAGCCATTGATGTAATTACCTGATGCATCCAATTGTGCATCCTCGCTGAGGTTAGAGAAGTGTATTGGCCCCCAATCGAGTCCTGATGGTGAGATGAGGGCAGATGTAAATATTATTGGTTTGTCCTCAGTGCCGATAGCTTTTAGTATTCCGTCAATATAGAGGCCACATTCGCTTGCAAACTTTACGGTAACATCAGGGTCTATAATCAAGGTAGCACCTTGGGAGAGCCTGACATCTCCAGTGACTATGTAATCATACGTAGCTTCCCATCTTGTATCTGTAAAAATAAAGCCACTTACCTCTATCCCTTCGGGCGTCGGTGTGGGTGTGGGCGTAGGTGTAGGTGTAGGTGTAGGTGTAGGTCCGGGCGCAGGAGCCGGGGTCGGTTCCGGAATGGGTGCTGGCAGAGGAATGGGGCGCGGCGGTGGACGGGGCCGTGGCGGCGGTCGCGGAATGGGTGGAGGTATGGGACAAGGTATGGGAAGAGGCATGGGCTTGGCAGCTCCGGTAATACCTACTACTCCAGTACCGTCCCAGCCTGCGCAGACGTTAGATGAGGAGATACAAGCTTTGGAAAGTAAGATGATAGAGATCAAAGCAAAGCTGGAAGAACTGAAAAAATGAAGTGTAAAATCGATGAATCGCTATGTACAGGATGTGGATTATG
>JAUWRG010000073.1 GCA_030610655.1 Dehalococcoidia bacterium | reverse complement strand
CCGGAGTGTCAGAAGATGGTAGAATTGTTCCTGGAACGTTATCACTACCACCGACCCCACATGGGATTAAGAATGAACACACCACTCAGGAAGGAGGATGAGTGTCGGATTTCTACGGAGAACTAAGCGGGGAGTTGAATTTGGGCTCAGATTCATATACAATACAAATAAAAGTAATGCATGAGCTTGCTATTACTCAAAATGTGCTTGATATTGCCCTGGAACAAGCTGAGAAACACAACGCCGGTAAGGTCATTAAGATCAATCTAGTAGTTGGAGAGATGTCAGGGGTGGTCGATGAATGTGTGCAGTTCTATTTCGGATTTCTCAGTAAAGACACCATCGCCAGTGATGCTACGCTCTCCTTCAAAAGAATCCCCATAACGGCTCATTGCTACGACTGTGATGCAACTTCCCCTCTTGAGGAATTCAACTGGGTATGCCCCCATTGTCACAGCAGTAACATTGAGGTGGTGGGAGGACGGGAACTATATATTGACAGCATGGAGATTGAGTAATGGAAATTAAGGTTCTTCAGGATATACTGAGTGCTAATGACCGCATAGCGGAGAGGAACAGACACCTGCTCGATGAAAAAGGTGTATTCGCCTTAAACTTAATGGCTTCTCCAGGAGCCGGAAAGACAAGCCTGCTCTTGGAGACCATAAAAAGGCTAAAAAACAGGGTGAGCATTGCCGTTATCGAGGCTGATATCGCTTCGAGCCTGGATGCTGATAAAATAAGCAAGGAAGGAGTGACAACCCTTCAGATAAATACCGGCGGTGCCTGCCATGTTGATGCCAATATGCTGAATAACGCCCTGGAGAGCATTTCTTTGGAGGACACCGATCTACTCATCCTTGAGAACGTGGGCAACCTCGTCTGTCCCGCAGAGTTCACTTTGGGGGTGGACAGGAACGTTATGATCTCCAGCATACCCGAGGGTGACGATAAACCCTATAAATACCCCTTAATGTTCAGCGTGGCCAATGCGGTGCTTGTCAATAAGATCGACCTCTTACCGTATCTTGAATTCGATTTTCGCAACTTCAGTCGAGGCGTAGGTGTGGTAAATCCCAAAGCCGCGCTTATGCAGATTTCTTGCAAGACTGGAGATGGAATGAACGAATGGATCTCCTGGTTACTAGCCGAAATGAAGAAGTAGGCTTTTTCTCATTGGAGCAAACGTTACCTTGATTTTCTACTCGACATATCCCTTATGTATAAGGTGAGTTTAGTTCGGTTACCATGACCACGATAGAAGCCCTAAAACTTGTTCGCATAAGCGTTCGCGGCGTCGTCCAGGGTGTTGGCTTTAGACCGTTTGTCTATCAGCTTGCAACAAAACATAGGCTAACGGGCTGGGTGTTAAATACCTCAGGCGACGTCAAGATCGAGGTAGAGGGCAAGAAGGAGGCGCTCGACCGATTCCTCATAGAGCTGGAAAAGGATACCCCTCCCCTGGCGCACATTGATGACATCTCGACAGAGAGAGCTGCGCCTGCTGGCTACACCACATTCGAAATACGCCATAGCCTAGCCCAAGAGGGCAAATATCAACTTGTTTCCCCAGATATCGCTACCTGCGATGCATGCAAGAGCGAGCTTCTCTCCCCAGACGATCGACGCTATCGCTACCCTTTTACCAATTGCACAAATTGCGGACCCCGCTTTACTATCATCGAGGACATCCCATACGACCGCCCTAATACCACGATGCGCCGCTTTGTAATGTGCCCCGATTGTCAGCGAGAGTACGATGACCCTCTGGACCGTCGTTTTCACGCCCAGCCCAATGCCTGTCCCCAATGCGGTCCTTCTCTCGAACTGGTGGATGGCAAGGGGAAGGCCATTACCTGTGATGATGTTATTAATACTGCTAGCAGACTGCTAATAGATGGAAAAATCCTGGCGATCAAGGGATTGGGTGGCTTTCACCTCGCCTGCGATGCCACCAACGATGATACGGTACAGTTGTTGCGCGACAGAAAAAGGCGCCCCTATAAGCCTCTGGCGATAATGCTGGACACCATGGAGAACATCAAAGAGCATTGCATAGTGTCCGAAGAGGAGGAGGGGCTGCTTACCTCTCCCCAGTGCCCCATCGTGCTGCTGCGCTGGCAAGACGGTTCCTCCGTTTCAAAGAACGTGGCGCCTGAACTCAAATACCTGGGTGTGATGCTGCCCTACACTCCGCTTCATCATGTGCTGCTCCGGGAGACAGTCCTTCCTTTAGTAATGACCAGCGGGAACATAAGCGAGGAGCCCATAGCTAAAGATAACGACGAGGCGCTACGGAGGCTTGAGGGCATCGCCGACTTTTTCATTCTACACAATCGCGACATACATAGCCGCTACGACGACAGCGTGGCTATCGTGGAGAGGGGAAAGCCCCAGCTTGTTAGGCGAGCCAGGAGCTACGCCCCCTATCCAATTCACCTCCCATTCCAAGCAAATCAGGTTCTAGCCTGTGGTGCCGAGCTTAAGAACACCTTCTGTATTACCAAGGACAACTATGCCTTCGTCAGCCAGCATATTGGTGATATGGAGAACCTTGAGACGATGGAGCACTTCGAGAACACCATCGACCTCTACAAGAGACTCTTCCGCCTTGAGCCAGAGGCTGTTGCCTATGACCTGCACCCAGAATACCTTTCAACCAAGTACGCTAAGGAGCGCGCTGGCGACCTCCCGCTCATTGGGGTGCAGCATCACCATGCTCACATCGTTAGCTGCATGGTGGAAAACGGGGTTCAAGAGCCGGTCATCGGTGTCGCTCTCGATGGCACGGGATATGGCAGCGATGGCACCATCTGGGGAGGAGAATTTCTTATCGCCGATTATAGGGGCTTTCAGAGGAAGGGGCATCTTGAATATGTGCCCATGGCTGGTGGTGCTGCAGCAATTGAAAGACCCTATCGCATGGCCTTTTCGTATGTTCATTCTCTCTTGGGAGAGAGCATGGTCGATAATGGCCTGCCCTTCATGAAAGATGTCGACCAGCACGAGCAAGAGATTATGAAGCAGCAGATCGAAAAACGGATCAACTCTCCTCTCACCTCCAGTTGTGGGCGGCTCTTCGATGGGGTATCGGCGCTGCTGAGTATCAGAGGAACGGTGGACTACGAAGCTCAGGCAGCGGTGGAGCTGGAGATGGCGGCAACTGGCGCAATTGGTAAGGCCAAAACCTATCCCTTCTCTATAGTGGAGCGGGACGGAGCGAGAATTGTGAAGCTAAAGGAGATGTTTGAGGCGATCATCCACGATACCGGCCGCCTCTCCGTGGGCACTATATCCCTTGGGTTTCACTACACTATAGCCCAAATGACAGTAGAGATGTGTCGGCTAATCGCTGAAGAGACTAAGTTATGTAAAGTTGCCCTGAGCGGCGGCGTATTTCAGAACCGGCTACTCTCCAGGCTGACCATCAACGCCTTGGAGAAAGAGGGCTTTGAGGTGCTCACCCACTCCCTTGTCCCCACTAACGACGGCGGCATATCACTTGGCCAAGCGGTGATCGCCAATTTCACTTCAGAGACGAATCACGAAACCCCTTGACAGACCCTTATTGATACTTTATGATACAACTAGATACAATGAGGCAGAAGGAGGCGCAAATGTCTGGGCATATTGGCGTGAAAAGACTAGCTGTAGAACATAGAGAATGGCTCACAGTAGTAAAAGCAGCCCTTCGTGCAAGTAAGAAATTTAAAAGTTATGGGAGTGATGACTTTGCAGGAAGTTGGGTTTTAGACGAAGCTAAGAAAGAAGGGATAGACTGGTTTCCAAATCTAAGGATTCTAGTAAGCTATGGAATTTTGAAGCGTCTAGATACTACAAGGGGAGGAAGGAGGGCTTACTATACAATGCCTGATGAGGAGGAAGTAGAAAAGGCTTTGTATGAAGTGGGAATGATTGAACCTTTAAAAGAATCGGAATCGGAGAAAGGTAAGGAAGTTTTAATTACGATCAAAGGACTCCCTAAAGGGGATAGGTTTGAAAAGGCAATGGCAGGTTGGAAAGGGCTAATCGATGGTGAAAAGCTAATCGAAGATATTTACAATGACCGCCTTCTGAGCACAAGGCCAGAAGTTTAATTATGCAATATCTTATTGATACGGATTGGATTATTCACTCTCTGCGGGGTGAAGAGAGGATTATAAGAAAGCTCCTTTCTTTAAAGGATGAAGGATTAGCAATAAGTGTTATCTCATTAGCTGAACTTTATGAAGGTGTTTATCGTTCCAAAGAACCTCCCTTAAGTGAAAAAATCCTCAAGGATTTCTTGACTGGGGTTTCGGTTTTGGGAATTGATGAAGAAAGCTGCCGAATTTTTGGTCAACAGAAAGAGAACTTGCGAAAAAAGGGCAAGACAATCGGAGATTTCGATCTTTTAATTGCTTCAACCTGCCTTCATCATGACCTAACCCTTTTAACTGCTAACATTAAACATTTTGAGATGGTAGAAATTTTAACGATAGCATGTTAGCAACCGCATAAGGCAGTTGTGAAATTGAGGCAACCTGTACGAAGAAAGGACGTAGTTATGAAGCTAGCTGGCCATGAGATCGATGGACCTTTCACTGACCCAGATGATGTAAAGGAGTTACCTGGCGTCTACGTCGTCCTCAGTCTAGGTACGTTGGATGTAGGTGAAAGCGGGTGGCGTTACCGAGAAGGTGGTCAGGGTATGCGTACCCGCCTGCGTCGCCACGGCCGGCGGCCGTGCTGGGAGGAGCACCGTGGTACGGGAGACATCGCTTTCGCTGTTCTTTACGAACCTGATGATGATAAGCGATTGGATATCGAAGAGGCAGTGCGCAAGCACTACGACCCACCATGCAGTAGTCTTCCACTGGCGATCCAATAAAGGTTTCGCCAGCAGCTATCTGTGAATGTCAAAAGCTAACTGGAGAGAATAACAGGAGCGTGAAGACCGCAAAATGTGTCTTGCTATACCGGTACAGATTACATCGATAGAAGGAAGCGAGGCGGAGGTTGAGTTTGGGGGGATAGCTCAGAAGATCAGCGTTTTCCTCACTCCCGAGGCCGAGGTCGGTGACTATGTACTCCTCCACACTGGCTACGCCATAGCTGTTGTCGATGAAGAGGAGGCACAGGAGACATTAAGAATCTTCGAGGAGATGGAACGGCTGGCGGAAGCATAAGCTGCGAGAAACCGTTCCCCTGGTATCATTCTGAGGGAGTCCTTATCCGCTGTCATTCTTCCCCTTCACAAAGTGAAGGGGAAGAAACTAATAAAACTAAGGATAAACTCCGCGACCGAAGAATCTCAGAGACCCTTCGCTTCGCCTGTCCTGAGTGAAGCCGAAGGGCTCAGGGTGACATAGGTAGTGAGTGAATGTCTACAATATATGATAATCTATTCCAAGTATGTAAAAATTTTGAAAAATAGCCGCTAATTTGAAAAGATGAAATTTATCGACGAGTTCCGAGATGCCGACATGGCCAAGGCGGTGCTTTGCCAAATCCACCGCCAATCGAAAAGGCACGTCAGGCTGATGGAGTTCTGTGGCGGGCATACCGTCACCATCATGAAGCATGGTATCCGCCAGCTCCTTCCCGAAACGATAGAGATGCTTTCAGGGCCCGGTTGCCCCGTTTGCGTTACCGCCAATGCAGACCTCGACAAAGCCATCGCCCTCGCCCGACAACCCGATGTGATCATCACCACTTTCGGGGACATGCTTAGGGTTCCCGGCAGCCGCTCCAGTTTGCAGAAGACGAGGGCCGATGGCGCTGATATAAGAGTGGTCTATTCCACCATCGATGCTCTCCAGATCGCCAGAGAGAACCCAGCAAAGGCAGTCATTTTCATTGGCATCGGCTTTGAAACGACGGCGCCAACCATCGCTGCCTCAATAATGAAAGCTGAGGAGGACGGAATCAATAATTACTATGTCCTTTCCTTGCATAAGCTGTGCCCCCCGGTAATCAAGGCCCTGCTGGACTCCGGTGAGGTAAAGCTTGATGGCCTGATTTGCCCTGGACATGTGAGCACCATCATCGGCTCTCGTCCCTGGGAATTCGCCGCCAGCGATTACGGCATCGCCTGCGTTGTAACTGGATTCGAGCCCCTAGATGTCTTACAATCCGTGGATATGCTGGTCAATCAACTAGAGCAAGGCAAACCAAGGGTTGAGATCGCCTACCGACGTGGAGTGACCACCGAAGGCAACTTAAGGGCTCAGGAGTTGATGAACATCGTCTTTGAGCCATCGCCGGCAAGTTGGCGGGGCATGGGTTCAGTTCCACAGAGCGGCCTAAGGCTCAGAAAGGAGTACGAGCGGTTCGATGCGGAGCAAGCCTTTGACATCGATCCGGGGCCGACCTTGGAGCATAAGGGTTGCATCTGCGGCGACATCCTCAGAGGGGTAAAGACCCCTCCAGACTGCAAACTGTTTCGCACTTCTTGCACCCCGGAGCATCCCGTGGGGCCATGTATGGTCTCCTCAGAAGGGAGTTGCGCCAGCTACTATCACTATGGAACCGTTTGAAGATGAGAAGATCCTCCTCGCACACGGCAGCGGGGGAAAGCTAGGCCATGACCTGGTGGAGAAGGGCTTCCTGCCCTCCTTCGATAATCCGCTGCTTGCCAAGTTGGACGATTCAGCCGTCTTTGACGCCAAGGGTCGCTTGGCCTTCACCACCGACAGCTATGTCGTAACCCCCATCTTCTTTCCCGGCGGCGACATTGGTAAACTGGCCGTCTGCGGCACGGTGAACGACCTGTCGATGAGCGGTGCCACACCCTTATATCTGAGCGTATCTTTTATCATCGAGGAGGGTTTCTCCTTGAGCGACCTGAGCAGAATCGTAACATCGATCCAGCAGGCAACCGATGAGGCCGGGGCAAAGGTGGTCACTGGAGATACAAAGGTGGTAAACCGCGGTAGCGCCGATGGGCTGTTCATCAATACCGCTGGAGTGGGGATTATTCCCGATGGTGTAGATATTTCAGGCTCCAACGCCAGGGTTGGCGACAAGGTCATTTTGAGCGGACCCATTGGCGAGCACGGCATCGCCATAATGAGCGAGCGGGAGGGGCTAAAGTTCGCCAGCCCGGTGATAAGCGATTGCGCCCCACTAAATAAACTGGTATCTGAAATGCTGGAGGTATCAAGCCAAATTCACTGCCTTCGCGACCCGACGAGGGGAGGACTCGCCACCACCCTCAACGAGTTTGCTAACCAGTCCAAGGTAGGCATTCTAATCCACGAGGATGCGATTCCAGTGCAGGACGCGGTGCGGGCGGCCTGCGAGATGCTGGGGTTTGACCCCCTTTATGTCGCCAATGAGGGAAGGCTGGTAGCAGTTGTCGCTCCTGACGATGCCGAGAGGGTTGCCAAAAGGATGAGCCAGAACAAGTATGCGGCTGAGGCAACGATTATCGGCGAGATTATGGAAGAACACCCCGAAAGAGTCATCATGAGGACTCGCCTTGGAGCGTCTCGCATCGTCGATATGCTAGTCGGCGAACTCCTGCCCAGAATATGCTAGGTGGCTCACAACTCGGCATCCTATGACGCCCAAACCTTTTTCCCCTAATTGAACAAAATGGACAAATGTGTCATTGGCGATGTAATGATGGGCAAATGCCGGAGGATGGAACTACTCAAGACCGAATGGGAGAAAGAAGGATATAAAGATAGCTGACTACAGGAGCCCTTTTTGCCCTTGTTACAGGTCCGCTTAGTTCTCCGTAGAAATCCGACACTCATCCTCCTTCCTGAGTGGTGTGTTCATTCTTAATCCCATGTGGGGTCGGTGGTAATGATAACGTTCCAGGAACAATTCTACCATCTTCTGGCACTCCTGCAAATCTTGGAGACGATATTTCTGCCAGCCCAGGCATTCTTTTCGCACCGTTCGGTTAAAGCTCTCGATGTATGATTGCTCATTCTTTCGGTAAGGTCTGGCGATGCGATGACGACTACAGAATAAATTCACTTTACTCTTAAAATCAGCCTTGAATTCAGGACCTCCATCAGT
>JAUWRG010000064.1 GCA_030610655.1 Dehalococcoidia bacterium | reverse complement strand
TTAAGGAAGCTCGCTCCTTCTCGGAAGGATGGGGTTTGGCTAAGATGGCCATCCAGTTTACCATGATCGAAGATTCTTTGAACTGCTATCGCCTGTAATCTGAAGAGAATAGTTAAGCTCCTATTTCACCGGGGCTGCCCTGGAACTTCCAGGCACGGGCACCTTCATCAGGGGATACCCATGCCCATTTTAGGGTGAGAATGAGATAAAGGGTTAAGAAAGGGACAAAAGGAGGGGGAAAGATGGGTTGAGCTGAAGCTAAAGGCTGCCTGTAAAGTCTTTGTTTAGGTGGTGGGCGGTCCTTCCTTGGAAGGATGATTGCCTACCTGAGGAGACGGGGTTTGAAGGTAGCCTTTTTCAGCGGTCTCGAAGGGTCAGAATGACATTGGCGCTTGCGGTATTTAGAGCCTGCGCTTAGAATGACAGTAAAGGCGGGCGGGCAACTATCAGTATGTCACGAAGGTATTGAGCGACTAAGAGCCCTTGACTTCCCTGCCATGAGGAGTAAAATATATATAAGATGCTTGGGTTAATCTTGCAGCAAAGCTGACACGAAGGCACCCCATATTTTGGGGTGCCTTTCAGCTTTGAGGAGGGGATTATGCAATCGAGTCTTATTGGCAAGATTGAAAAGGCTCACCGCTACGCTGAACAGCGAGAGCGCATAAAATTCTCGGATTTTGCGGTGAGCTTTGCCGGGGAGAACAATACACATACAACTAGCTATAGAGAAGGGCAGTGGCACTGCTCCTGCAGCTTCTTCTCCAAATGGGGGCTTTGCAGCCATACCATGGCGCTGCAGAAGATTCTCGTCGGGATGCTCCCTGAAGAAGCCCTCTCCCCGGAGATAGCAGAAAAGCTAGGAATCGCCTAAGTTTATTCCCTTATCCGCCTCAACTCTATGGTGACTAGATTCCACTTGTCCATACAGTCCAGTTCAACAACATCTTGGTCTCCTCCCCACTCCGCAGGAAAGCTACCGCCAAACTGCAGCATGATGAGGTACGGATAGATATCATGATAGAAGAAGCCACAAAGTCCGGCAGTATTGTGACCAGTGAGCTCTAGCTGATCTCCCACCTTGTGCCCGGCGCTACAGCTCCCCTTGACTGCCTTGATCGTGCCTACCACTCGATATCCAAGCTGCTCTGCCGTAGTGCAACCTCCTTTTCCTGGACACTGTCCAAATATCAAGCTGCGACCAATTCATGCCACAACGTTTTCAGTTCTATTGTGGGTAAACCTCACCAGGGATTTTCTTTATATACTCTCTTGCCTCAGCGACAACAAACAGCGACCCTGTAGTACATACAAGGTCTTTGGGCCCCGCTATTTGCAGAGCACGCTCCACCGCCACTGATACGCTCTCCGCTATCTCTCCCCTCACTCCTTGCCTTTCCAGTTCCTCAAGTAAAAGGGCAGGCTCTAGCGCCCGCGGGTGGCGAGAACGGGTAACTATAGCAAAGCTGGAGAGCGCTGCGAGTTCCTGCACAATCCCCGCCATATCCTTATCGGAAGACACCCCTAATATAAGGATTAGACGGTCGAAATCCAGATTATGCTTTAATGCATCCTTCAATCTCCTTGCCGACTCGTGGTTGTGGGCACCATCAACAAGGAAAATGGGACTTTGACATAGAATCTCCAGTCGCCCTGGCCAACGCACAGTGGCCAGCCCCTGAGCGATATTCTCAGCATCAACGCCAAGCACCTCCAGGGCGGTGACGGCAGTGGCAGCGTTCTCCAATTGGTGGTCACCAAGAAGCGGGATAGTAAGGTTGTAGCTACCAGCTTTTCCCTTTACCTCAAAGGTTTGCCCATTGATGTCTGAAGCCAATTTCCGCCAGCTAACATCCCTTCCCACAACGATTACCCTGGCACCCTTCTCCAGACAAACCGCTCTTATCGCCTCCGCAGCCTCACTCCGCTGGGGTGAACTTACCACGACAGCCCCTGGCTTTATGATGCCAGCCTTCTCCCTGGCTATCTGCTCTAGAGAATTGCCAAGAACCTCGGCATGTTCCATGCTAATCGACGTTATAACCGAAACCTCAGGCCTTACCACATTAGTAGCATCGAGGCGTCCCCCCAGGCCCACCTCCAGAACCTGGAAATCGACCTTCCTATCTCTAAAGTAGGTAAATGCCATAGCAGTCAATATCTCGAAGGTGGTGAGCTCACCGTACGCATGCCGAAGATTCACCGCCTCAACCTCGGGCTTCAACCTGTCTGTAACAGCCGCTAGCTCCTCCTCGCCGATGAGCTCTCCATCGATGCGGATTCGCTCACGGAAGGTGTGCAGATGAGGGGAGGTATAAAGCCCCGTCCTGTATCCTGCGGCTGAGAGAGCCGAAGCGATCATAGCGACGGTGCTTCCCTTGCCCTTTGAGCCGGCTACAAGAACCGATCTCGGTGCTAAATGAGGATTGCCCAATCTCTCAAGGAACTCATCCATGCGCCTCAGATCGAATTCCCTGGACCAGTACGAGGGAGGCAATTTCTCGAAGTCGGTAAAGCTGAGGATGTAGCTCAGCGCTTCCTGGTAGTTCATGTTATTAGTATATCATAGGAAATAAGAGAGCACTCAGTCGATGCCTATGTTATAATATTGCTGGCCTAAAGCTCTGGATGGTCCCTTCATGTTTACTCATCTTCATGTGCACACCGAATACAGTCTCCTCGATGGAATGTGCTCCATCCATCGGCTCATCTCTAGGGCGAAGGAGCTTGGGATGAACAGCCTAGCCATCACCGATCACGGCACCATGTATGGAGTAATTGAATTCTATCTCGCTGCCAAAGAGGCGGGGATAAAGCCAATCATTGGGTGCGAGGTCTATGTAGCACCCTTTGGACGCCATTCAAAAACTGCCAAAGACAAGAACCCATATCACCTCATTCTGCTCGCCAAGAACGAAAAGGGTTATCAAAACCTCATTCAACTCACCACAAAGGCTCACCTTGAGGGGTTCTATTACAAGCCGAGGGTAGATCGGGAACTTCTGGAAGAACACCATGAGGGACTGATTGCCCTATCAGGGTGCCTCCAGGGTGAGATCCCGCGCCTCATTCTGCAAGGAGGCAATGAGGAGGCCAGGAAAGCTGCCATCTGGTACAAGGAAGTGTTCGGTGATTTCTATCTTGAGCTTCAACGCCACCCGATAGAGGAGCTGGAAAAGATAAATCGTGAACTGGTCGCCATAGGCCAAGCGCTGGATATACCCCTCGTAGCGACCAACGACACTCACTATGTCTATAAAGAGGATTCCTTCTCCCACGAACTCCTCTTATGCGTCCAAACCAACTGCACCATATATGATGACAAGCGGCTAAAAATTGGAGACACCTTCTACCTAAGAAGTGAAGAGGAGATGGCAGAGCTTTTCTCCGACCTTCCCCAGGTATTGCATAACAGCCAACGAATCGCTGATATGTGCCATCTAGAACTGGAATTTGGGCGTCTTCTCCTCCCCGAGGTCAAAACACCTGAGGGCAAAAGTGCCGATGACTACCTTGGAGAGCTCTGCCAAACGGGACTTGCGCGTCGTTTTGCTGAACCTTCCAACGAGGCGGTAGAGCGACTGGAGTATGAGCTGGATGTAATACGAAAAACCGACTTTGCCAACTACTTCCTCGTCGTTTGGGATCTGATATCCTTCGCTAAAGAACGCAAGATCCTCTTCGGCGTCAGGGGCAGCGCTGCCGCAAGCCTCGTCCTTTACTCTCTTGGGATCACCAATATCAACCCTTTGGAACATAATCTGGTCTTTGATCGCTTCCTTAATGTGGAGCGCAAGGAGATGCCAGACATCGACCTTGATTTTCAAGATGACCGGCGTGATGAGCTGATCTCCTATGCCGCTCAGAAATACGGGCACGACCGTGTTGCCCAGATCATTACCTTCGGCACCTTTGGAGCTCGGGCAGCGCTGAGGGATGTGGGAAGGGCTCTGGGAATGCCCTACGGGGATGTTGACCGGGTAGCCCGGCTAGTGCCCTTCGGGCCAAACATGACCCTGGAAAGGGCTCTTGATGAGAACCAGGAGCTAGGAAACCTCTACGTTGACGATGAAGCCGTGCGCCAACTTGTTGATAACGCCAGGCGTCTTGAGGGAATCGCTCGCCATGCCTCGACCCACGCCGCTGGTGTGGTCATATCCAAAGTACCACTTAGCCAATATGTACCCCTTCAAAAACCGACCAGGGCGGACGACGAAGCGATCGCTATGACTCAGTTCCCCATGGAAGCCATTGCTCAAATAGGCTTGCTCAAGTTGGATATCCTGGGGTTGGTCAACCTGACCATTTTGCAGAAAACGACGGAGATCATCGCCCAGACCCAGGGTGTTGATATTGACCTCAGCCACATCCCTCTCGATGACCCCAAGACCTTTGAGCTTCTTTCCTCAGGGGAGACCACGGGGGTTTTCCAGCTTGAGGGTACAGGGATGCGACGCTTCGTTAAGGAACTCAAGCCCTCCTCATTCAGCGATATTGCCGCCATGATCGCCCTGTACCGCCCCGGTCCCATGCAGCACATCTCCACTTTCATCAAGGCAAAGCATGGGCTAGAGCCGATCCAGTTCCCTCATCCCGCCCTTTCCCAGATATTGGAGGAGACCTACGGCGTCATCGTCTATCAAGATCAGGTGCTCCTCATCGTTCAGGCATTCGCCGGCTACAGCCTGGGACAGGCCGATATATTCCGAAAAGCCATGGGTAAGAAGATACCGACTGTGATGAGGAGGGAGAGAAAGGACTTTATCGCCGGGGCAAAGAGTAAGGAATTCTCCGAAGAGCTAGCCAGAGAGGTTTTTGACCTTATCGAACCCTTTGCTGGTTATGCTTTTAATAAGGCTCATAGTGTGAGCTACGCCATGATCGCCTACCAGACCGCTTATCTCAAAGCTAATTACCCAGCGGAGTATATGTCGGCAGTGCTTACCATGCACATGGGTCAAGCGGACAAGATTAGCTCCGCTGTCAACGAGTGCCGCCGCCTTGACATCTCCGTCTTAGCCCCGGACATAAACAACAGCAGCAGTACCTTCTCCATAGAGGATACAGATGGACAAAAGGGCATTCGCTTTGGGCTGGGAGCGATCAAAAACGTCGGGCTCGGAGCAGTCGCACCAATCATCGACAGTCGTCAACAAGAAGGCGTCTTCAAATCTATTGAGGACTTCTGCCGCAGGGCTGACCTCAGAGCCATCAACAAGCGTGCGTTGGAGAGCTTGATCAAGGTGGGGGCGCTGGACTGCCTGGGTGGTCGCGGCGCTCTTTTGGCCAGCATCGACCGCATCATGTCACTATCCCAGAGCGAGCAACGGCTTAAAGAAAGCGGGCAATCCACCATGTTCGACCTATGGGGAGAGAGCGTGCCCCTGCCCCTGCCAGCTCTGGCACTGGAGGGGAACGACGCACCTCTTAAGGAGAAATTGGTTTGGGAAAAGGAACTCCTGGGCACCTACCTCTCAGAGCACCCTTTCAGCCGTGCCGCTCCAAAGTTGGCTCCCCACATCACCGCTTTCTGTGGTCAGATCGACGAGGAGATGGTGGAGCAACGAGTGGTAACTGCCGGTATAGTTGCGTCAGTGCGACAACTATACACCAAGGAGGGACGCCCTTTCGCCAGCGCCATCTTGGAGGACCTTAACGGCAAGGTGGAAGTTACCGCCTGGCCTGAGGTCTATGAGACCACCAAGGAGCTATGGACCGAGGGCAATATCCTCTTGGTGGAGGGAAGGGTGCGGGCAAGGGGAGAGCGGGTGCAACTGGGCTGCGATACGGTGCGCCAGTATCAGATCGACGAAAGCATCGAGGAGGCAGTCCCACCAAAGAGACACCGCATCCTGATCAACATAGCCCAGACCTCCGATGCAGAGGGCGATATTGCAAAACTGCATCAGGTCTTCGATGCCCTCAACGATTTCCCAGGTGCAGATGAGGTGCGGCTCAGAGTGGACAAAGGCGACGAGATTGTTAACCTTGAGTTCCCCGATATAATGACGCGCTACTGCCCTGAGCTACACCAGCGACTCACCAGCCTGGTGGAAGACGAGGACTTAATAGTGGACTAATGAAAAACCCTCTTGGTCGTTTGGTCGCCAACGAATCATAAAAATAGAGGGTAGCCTGGAGCATCTGCTCCATGCATGGTTGGAGCCCTTCCGCTGAAGGGCTCCAACCCACCCAAGATAAAGTATGGGAATCTATTTTCGAAGCAAAAGAACATCTCTATTGATATATTTAGCAATTTGTGATATACGTAGAACAAGGAAGGGCGATGCCTGTTAGCTGGTTAGGGGGTAAAAAGGATGTTTAGAAGAGAATGGCGGAAACCGGTAGTCATTCTGGCGCTCGCTTTAGCTCTGCTTATCGTCTCATTAGCATTACCTGTGCACAGCGCCTTGGCAGATGATGTCGGCGAGTGGTCCAATCCATATATAGTGATGACATTTGCTGATGAAGATGGACGTGAGTTGAATGTGATCATCGTCCCCGGGCGACCGCCGGAAATCAAAGCAGCAATAGCCATAATCCCCGAGGCAGATGGTACCAAAGCAACCAACTCCCTTTCCAATGTGCCAGCCTTTGACTGGTCCTACGGGTGCTCGGCGACCTCGGCAGCTATGCTGTTTGGCTACTATGATAGAACTGGCTATGCCGATATGTATACAGGTCCCACCAATGGCGGGGTTTGCCCCCTAGATAATGCAATATGGGGACCGGGCATTGGCGGATCAGATGGCGAGTGTCCATTGAGCGCGACACATAATGGTATAGATGGACGAACTATCAGAGGGCATGTGGACGACTACTGGGTAGATTGTTTGAGTGCCGAACCTGACCCCTTTATTGGCAATTGGCCAGAGCATACGCACGGGGACTGCACCGGTGACTTCATGGGAACTAATCAGTCTGAATATTCGAACGTCGATGGCAGCACTATGTTCGCGTCTTATAAAAACGGTGATCCCACTTATGATCTTGACGATAGTGTGTTCGAACCTTATCATCGGCGGGATGGTTGCCATGGGATGCGCCTCTTTGCCGAGTCACGCGGCTATACTGTCGTTACAAATTACAACCAGCTTATACGAGGTCAAGGTACCGACCCAAGCCTGGGCTTTACTTTTAATGACTATATGGTTGAAATTGATGCTGGCCGACCTGTACTCATTCATATCGAAGGCCACACCATGCTTGGTTTCGGATACAATACGTCGGGCAATGTCGTGTATCTATACGATACCTGGGACCACAGTTCTCACTCAATGACCTGGGGTGGAAAATACGAGGGAATGTACCAGCATGATATGGTTACTGTCATTGAGCTAGAGCCGCCGCCAGCAGCGCCAAGTGTTACTACAAACTATTACACATCGCTCGGAGCGAGTGACGGACAACCCACAGCCACGCTCAATGGCATGATAACCAACGACGGCGGTAAATCCTGCGAGTACCAGTTCCAATATGGTACCAGCCCAAGCGCGTATACCGAAGAGACTGGATGGACAGGCAGCAAGACCACCGGTGAGTCCTTCAGTGAAACCATCTCCGGTCTGGAGCAAGAGACCAAATACTATTTTCGAGCGCAGGCGAGGAATATTGCCGGTACAGGTAGTGGTGGTGAGCTATCCTTTACCACACCAAAACTGTTTTCGGTTACGTTGGGCACCAGCCCAGATGCTGTGTCCTTAACCGTTGATGGAACTAACTACTCATCAGATGACTTACCGAAGTCATTCTCGTGGGTAGACGGATCACAGCATAACTGCGTAGCGCCATCACCGGTGGGGAGTGGTGAGGAAGGGACACGGTACGCGTTTACATCATGGAGTCCAGACGGAGATATTTCACCATCGAAAACAATCACAGTGTCCGGGAACGCAACATATACGGCAAACTACGACACACAGCATTACCTGACAGTTGAATCAGATTACGGTGAGCCGTCAGGTGAGGGCTGGTATGATAAAGGAAGCGATATTAACATAGAAACTACTGAGATCATCGGCGACGATGACACCCGCTACATCTTCCTCAACTGGGTTGTCGACGGTGATGACGAAACCGACAATTCCATATCCATAACCATGGATGCCCCGCACACAGCGGTTACAGCCTACAAGACGCAGCATTACCTGACAGTTGAGTCGGACTACGGCGATCCTGAAGGGGAAGATTGGTACGACGAGGGAACCTCTGCTGAGATAGAAACTGACGACATCATTACCGACGATGACACCCGCTACGTCTTCTTAAACTGGGTTGTCGACGGCGATGACGAAACTGATAATCCGGCATCTGTGACTATAGATGCCCCGTACACGGCGGCTACAGACTATAAGACCCAGCACTACCTGACAGTCAACTCGGACTACGGCGACCCTGAAGGGGAAAATTGGTACGATGACGGAAATATGGCCACCGCCTCGGTGACATCCCCTGTAGGCACAATTGTACGCAAGGTTTTCAGTGGCTGGAGCGGAGATTTGACAGCCACTGCTTCAACCAAAATCATCGTGATGGATGGACCTAAAACCGTTACCGCCAACTGGAGAGACGACTACCTGTACCTGTATCTTATCATCGGGGGCATTGTCGTTGTTGTGGGAGGAGGTTCAGCTTTGGTTCTATCGTCAAGAAGAAGTAGAAAGCCCGGGATCTACGGCGGAACCTTCTAACCACCATTTCGATGAAGCGCCTCTATCTCAAGAAGGCGCTTTTTCATCTCCAGGCCTCCGCTAAAGCCGCCCAGATCGCCGTTTTTGTTCACCACACGATGACATGGCACCACAATTGGAACAGGGTTATGGGCCAGCGCCTGCCCCACTGCACGCAAAGCCCGAGGTTTTCCTATATGCTGAGCCACCCAACTATAGCTTCGGGTCTCGCCATAGGGAACGGAGCGAGTCGCCTCCCACACAGCACGTCTAAATGGGGTAGCCATGACTAAATCGAGTTCGTCGTCAAAGGAGACTACTTCGCCTTCGAAAAACCGTTCAAGGCGCCGGGGCAGGTCTCCAAAAGAAGACGAATCTGCGATTGCCTGGTCGAAACCCTCCAAGGTGAGCCCAAGCACCGCCTCTGGCGAAGGGCAAGGCAGCACAATTCGCCTCAGTCCCGCTGTGGAGCCAGCGACTCCCATCCAGCCAAGCCCGGTTTCAAAAAGGATATAACTCATGTACGCTTTTATCTCAGACATATAAAAAGATGAACGCATATGGTGAGATCGATGGCCTCAAACGAGCTATTTAGCAACATCTTGATAACATACTACTTAGCATTTCAAAATTGGTC
>JAUWRG010000019.1 GCA_030610655.1 Dehalococcoidia bacterium | reverse complement strand
GAAGTCCTGCGGGAAGATAGATCATATCAGCGATGGTCGGGCATTTCTGTTGAACCAGCGCTTGTCGCCGACGCAGTTGGCAGGAGAGAAGGGCTATCAGTTGTGGAAGGCCTACATGAAGACCTGGGCTGACCTGGGGCTTGACCATGTGCAGTTCAACATGGTAGACGACGCCACGTTGCGGGCGGCGCAGAGAGAGCCGGAGAAGTACCAGGAGCTGATAGTGCGAGTAGCGGGTTACAGCGCTCACTTCGTGGATATCAGCCGCAAGACGCAGGATAATATCATCCAGAGGACGGTGCAAGGACTAGGCTAGAGGTGGAGGATAGGCTGGAGATAGTGGTTCGGGCCCCCTATATGATAGGGGGCCCGATTTTCTAGGTGATTGAACTTGTCGGGAGCCTGCACTCGTCCACTAATGGAAGTACACATATAGCGACCCGGCCAATCATAGAGGGTTGGGGTTAGTTTATTGGCGGGCAAGCCGTTCAAAGCGGCGGCAGGGCCTGCGAAAATGGGAGCGAGTATACTCCTCCCCCACGCTCTATCAGGATGCGGCGCACTGTGGAGGGATGAAGGAGTGTCCTCGCTTGCTCCCGGAGCAGGTCAGCGATGAGAGCATTGGAGCGCCCCCGGCTCTGGCTCTTAAGGGTCACCACCTGTTCCCTCATCTCCTCTGGGGTTCTGTTGGGAGCAGGGTGAGCACGCTGGTAGTCCAGGCAGCGGGGATCGCCACCCGCCTCCTTCAGCCTCCTGAGGAGCCTCTTGGTGTGGGAGAGGGAGAGGCCCAGTTCCCAGGCCGCTTGCCTCTGCGCAATCCGCTTCTCCTTTGCCAACATAAGCACCCTTTGTCTCTCCAGCACCTTGAGCCAATCTCCTTTCTTCACAAGGCAGCACATCCTTAACGAATGAATCAATGTGAGATTGACACCCCTAAAGAAGTGGGATACACTTTTAGCTGGTTAATATTCCTACAACCTTAAAGGAGGGATGGTATGCCAAGTAGGAGCAAACAAGAGTGGCGGGATACCACGCTTGAGAAAACCCTCAAGCGCTCCCCTGAGCGTCAGGAGCGCTTTGAGATCAGCTCAGGTACAGAGATCGATGATTTATATGCCCCAGATGATCTTGAAGGGATCGATTATGATGAGGCCTTGGGCTACCCAGGAGAATACCCCTTCACCCGGGGTATCCAGCCCAATATGTATCGAGGAAGGCTTTGGACGATGCGGCAATACGCTGGCTTTGCTGACGCTGAGGAGTCCAATAAGCGCTATCGATACTTATTGGAGCAAGGGCAAACTGGACTGAGCATTGCCTTCGACTTACCAACCCAGATTGGTTACGATTCAGACCACGAAATGGCTAGAGGAGAGATTGGGAAGGTCGGGGTGGCTATAGATACTCTCGCGGATATGGAGGTCCTTTTTGAAGACATACCGTTGGATAAGGTGAGCACATCGATGACCATAAATGCGACTGCGCCGATCTTGCTCGCCATGTATATCGCCTTGGCTAAGAAGCAGGGAATCGACCCAAAGGAGCTAAATGGCACCATTCAGAACGATATCTTGAAAGAGTATATTGCTCGAGGGACCTATATCTTTCCACCACGCCCCTCAATGAGATTGATCACCGATATCTTCAAGTATTGTGGGGAAGAGGTGCCACGATGGAACACCATCAGCATCAGCGGCTACCATATCAGGGAGGCGGGGTCCACTGCAGCTCAAGAGCTGGCCTTCACCCTAGCCAATGGCATCACCTATGTTCAAGCAGCCATTGATGCTGGTCTCGATGTGGATGACTTCGCCGCCAGGCTCTCCTTCTTCTTCGCCGCTTACGGCAACCTCTTTGAGGAGGTCGCCAAGTTCAGGGCAGGGCGCCGACTGTGGGCTAAGATCATGCGCGAGCGTTTTGAGGCTAAGGAGCCTCGAAGTTGGATGCTCCGCTTTCATACCCAAACCTGTGGTCATACGCTGACGGCACAGCAGCCAACCAACAACGTCATCAGGACTACGATTCAAGCTCTAGCAGCGGTACTGGGTGGAACTCAATCGCTACACACCAACTCCTACGATGAGGCCTATGCTACCCCTAGCGAGGAAGCAGTGACCGTTGCGTTACGTACCCAGCAGCTATTGGCGTATGAAACAGATGTTGCTAATGCAGTAGATCCACTGGGAGGCTCGTATCTGGTGGAATCGCTGACCAACACCTTGGAGGAAGAAGCGCAGAATTACATCCAGAAGATCGACACCCTGGGTGATGCCCTCGCCGCCATTGAGCAGGGATTCCCGCAAAGGGAGATCCAGGAGAGTTCCTATCGCACTCAGATGGACATTGAGAGCGAGAAGAAGGTCGTTGTCGGGGTTAACAAGTTTGTTTCCCCTTATCCCAAGATAACAGGGCTGCTTCGCTTTGACCCCCAGATAGCAATTAAGCAGAAAGAGGGCCTCGCACAGGTGAAGCAAAATAGAGACAGCGCAACGGTGAGTGCTGCTTTGGATAAGCTGGAGAAGGTAGCGACAGGTACTGAGAACACTATGCCTGCAATCTTAGAGTGCGTGGAGGCATATGCCACCATTGGAGAGGTATGTGATGTGCTTCGCCGCGTCTTTGGAGAACAGAAGGAGTTCCTCGCGTTCTAGAATCAAGGAAGCAAAGAAGGAGGAAAGGATGATTAAGCGTGTTGACCACATCTGTATTGCGGTAAAGAGCCTCGATGAAGCGTTGGGAGTCTTCAATAGCGTCTTCGGGTTCAAGGCATCGCATACGGAAACCCTCCCCGATCAGGGAGTAAAAGCGGCTCTTGTTCCTATAGGCGATGGCGAGATCGAGCTAATTGAGCCCATCGATCCTGAAGGAGGAGTCGCTAAGTTCATTGAGAGGCGGGGAGAAGGCGTTCATCATATCTGTCTTGAGGTGGACAACATCGATGAGGAGCTAAAGTCACTGGCAGCGAGGGGCGTAGAGCTCATCGACAAGCAGCCGCGAAAGGGGTTGGCAGGAATGATTGGCTTCGTGCACCCTCGCTCTACCAAAGGGGTGCTCATCGAGCTGGCGCAAAAGGTATAGAGCGGATTCTATTCCAAAACTAGGACATATTAGATAGACTATCACGTTGCTAGGAGACAGGGAATGATCAAAGGGATCGGGTATGCTGGCATTTTAGTGAACAACTTGCATGAAGTGGCGAGTTTATATTGTGACCTATTTGGCCTGGAGCGGCTAACAGGAGTAATGGATTGGCCCGGGGAAGGAATGAAGAACATCATGCTAAAGGTGGGTAATCAAGTTTTTGAAGTTATGGAGCCAACCGACCCTCAGGGTAGTCTAGCCCGATTCTTGGAGCGGCGCGGCGAGGGGTTGCACCACATAAACCTCGAGGTGGATGATGTAGAAGGCTTAGTCAAGTCTTTGGAAGCCAAAGGCGTGATTACCCTTGGTAGAGGGCCGGGATTCTGTTTCTTGCACCCTAAATCAACGAGGGGTGTTCTCTTCGAGCTTATTCAGAGTACAAAATAAGGAGAGTCCTTATGGAAGATAAGATCAGGGTACTAATTGCCAAGCCTGGGTTGGATGGACATGACCGAGGTGCCAAGCTGGTAGCGCGCATTCTCCGTGATGCTGGGATGGAGGTTATTTATTCTGGACTTCGCCAAACGCCAGAGATGATAGCAGAAGCTGCTCTCCAAGAAGATGTTCAGGTTGTGGGATTAAGCATCCTGTCAGGAGCACACATGGAGGTATTCCCCGCCACTATTCAGCAGCTTAAAGATAGAGGATTAGAAAATGTGGCGTTGGTCGCTGGTGGAATATTCCCCGAAGAGGATGTCCCTGCATTGAAGCAGATGGGGATAAAAGCCATTTTCGGTCCAGGCTCCTCGAGTCAGGAAATCGTAGACTCTCTCAAAAAGGCAGTGGCTGAAAAAGCCAATTAAGGAAAGGTATGGTGATATGGCAAAGCGAAAAATGAAGTTCATATTCCCTGCAGAGCTGATTACAGAACCTGTGGTCTATTACCTCGGCCAGGATTTCAGGTTAGCAACCATTATTCAACGAGGCGACCTTACTGAGGATCATAGCTGGGTCATCTTGGAGATGGAGGGAAGCGATGAGGATATTGAGCAGGGGCTTTCTTGGGTGGCTGAAAAGGGGATAACGGTGGAGCCTCTGGAGAGTGAGGTTGTCTGAAAGGAGTTGCTATGGACATTGAGGAACTGACCAAGAAGGTAAGTGGTAAGCTGCTCCAGGAGGAGGCAAAGAAGCGAGGTATCAAAACCAGTTGTGTTAAGAAGATCGATATCGCCAGGCAATTGCCTCGAGAGGTGTTGGAACAGCTTGCATCCAAAGCCAAGTAGGATGGAAATAGAGAATATCGAAATATGTAAAGTCGCTGGCGCTAATAGGGAAACTCGATTAGATTCTGTAATTCACGAAGCAGAGGTGGCCATAAAGCTTGATGGCAGAACACGTCAGCGGCTTTTTTGTTTGCCGACGGATCTTGAGGAGCTCGCTCTGGGATACTTGATGTCCAGGGGAATCACTACATCAGATGTAGTGATTGAATGGAGGGCAAATAAGATTTCAGTATCTGCGGAACGTACAGGAACGTTCAAACCCCAAAAAGTCACCTCGCAATTGAGAATAACTGAGCGTGAGGTCTTCGATTTCATAAAGAGGCTAGATGATAACAGTCCTTTGTTCAAAAAGACCGGGGGTACTCATGTTGTGGGGATTTTTCACGGCTCACGTGCCGTTTTTATGGAGGATATAAGCAGACATTGTGCCATCGATAAGATTATTGGGTTATCCTTGAAAAAGGGCATAGAACTCTCTCAGAGTGTCTTTGTCACCTCCTGTCGCCAGACACTATCCACAATAAGAAAGGCCATCTTTGCCCAGATCCCGATAGTTATCACCATCTCTGCCCCTACGGACTTGGCTATAGAGAGTGCCCATCTCTCGGATATAACCCTTGTTGGATTCGCCAGAGGCTGTCAATTCAACATATATTCCCACGATTGGCGAATTCTTAGAAACTCTCATTAAACTTTTTGCCCTGCGCCTTCAGCCACTTCTCCTTTTGTACAAGCCTTATTTCTTCATTGGCAGGCTCATAGTTGGCCAGGAAGGACTCCTTGAAAGCCAAGAAGCTTCCATCAGTTATGTGTTTTCTCATCTCATCCATCAGCCTCAGCACAAAACGCAGGTTATGGATAGTGGCCAGCCGATAAGCCAGTAGCTCCTCGCACTTAAAGAGGTGATGTATATAGGCTGCACTGAAGTTTTGGCAAGCATAACAGTCACACCCTATTTCGATAGGCTCATCGTAATCTTTATAACAGGCATTCCTTATGGTAATCCTACCCTTCGCGGTGAAAAGGCCACCGTTTCTGGCGATACGGGTAGGCAAGGCGCTGTCGAAAATATCTATTCCCCTTGAAACCCCTTCGAAGAGGTCCTCAGGCGAACCTACACCCATAAGATAGCGAGGCTTATCCTCAGGGAGGAGTGCCACCGTCCCCTCCACTATGGCATTCATTGTCTCCTTGGGTTCGCCAAGGCTCAAACCTCCTATGGCATAGCCATCAAAACCCATGCAGGTAAGAGCGTTAACCGAATGACGGCGAAGCTCCATAAAGACACCGCCTTGAACGATCCCATAGAGCGCTTGGTCTTCTCGTTTGTGATTCGCGTGGCATCTCTGTGCCCAATGATGCGTTCTCTCCATTGCCTTTTTTACAGTATCGAGATCATCACTATATGGAGGGCACACATCAAGGGCCATGATAATGTCAGCGCCTATCTTCTCTTGTAGTTGTATGCAAAGCTCTGGGCTTAGGAAATGCTCAGTGCCATCGATGTGAGACCTGAAAAGCACCCCCTCATCGCTTAACCGGTGAAGATGAGCCAGGCTGAAAACCTGAAAGCCGCCGCTATCGGTAAGCAATGGCCCAGGCCAGCCCATAAAACGATGGAGACCCCCCATCTTCTCGATGACCTCAATCCCCGGTCTGAGGTAGAGATGATAGGTATTGCTCAATACAATCGTTGCACCCAGAGAGGTCAGTTCGTGAGGAGTGAGGGACTTAACTGTTGCCTGGGTGCCCACCGGGGCAAAGGCAGGGGTCGACACCGCGCCATGTGGGGTGGTGAGCATCCCAGCGCGAGCCCAGGTGTCAGGACAAGATTTTGTTACCTCAAAACTCAAGCCCTCTCCTTCAATAGGTTATCGGCGATGATCACCCTCTGTATCTCGGAAACCCCCTCGTATATCTCGGTGAGCTTCGCATCTCGGTAAAACCTCTCGATCTCCATATCCTTCGTGTAGCCATACGCCCCATGTACTTGCATCGCCATTCTGGTAATATCGACAGCCGCTTGAGAAGTAAAGAGTTTGGCGATCGACGATTCTTTCTCAATATTCGCCCCCTGATCTCTCAAGAAGGCAGTTCTATACGTAAGCCATCTCGATGCCTCCACCCTGGAGGCCATCTCAGCGAGCAGCCACTTTATTGTATCGAGATGTGCAATAGATTTGCCGTAAGCCTTTCTCTCCTGAGCATAATCCAAGGAGAGGTCTAAAGCTCCTTGCCCTATCCCCAATGCTTCAGCAGCTACTCCCAGCTTGCCAACGCTTATCGCCTCCAGCATAATCTCAAAACCCTTTGCCTTCTCACCGAGGAGGTTCGTCTTGGGCAGGCGAATATCATCAAGATAGATCACCGATGGACCCAAACCCCTCACTCCCATGGTCTCACAGGCGTGGCGTATATTGTACCCCGGTGTAGGGGTTTCCACGATGAAGGCGCTGATTTTGTCTGTTTCGTCCTTGGCGAAGATCAACGTAATTTGGGAGGCAGGGGAAAGGGCAATGAACTGCTTCTGGCCAGTGATAATGTAATTGGCGCCATCGGGCCTTGCTCTTGTTTCTATAGCTCCGGGGTCGGAGCCTGTGGCTGGCTCAGTGAAGGCGAATGAGGAGAGCGAAACCCCTTGAGTCAGAGGCACTAGGAATCTCTTCTTTTGCTCCTCACTGCCATAGCGGAATATCGCCTCTTCAGCGAGGCCGTTTACTGCAATAATCGCCCCGGCAACCATGGAGGCACGGCACAGTTCCTCGATAACCAGGACATAGCCAATATAACCTGCGCCAACACCACCGTAGTCCGGGGGATAAGGCAGCCCGAAATATCCCAGGCTTCCCATCTCCTTCGCCAGCTCAAAGGGGAATTCACACTGGCGGTCAATCTCCATCGCCATAGGCCTTACCGATTTTTCGGCAAAATCCCTCGCCAAATTCTGGATCATGCTCTCTTGTTCACTTAGCTTGAAATCCATTTTTTCGCCCTCCATGGAGGTTGGACTATATCGAAGCCTCTTTTTTGTTCTCACAAAGGCCGGAATCCACAACAATTTCTCTATAATAACCAAAGGTTTAATGCCATGGTGAGGAAGAGAATCCCTAAGTAGGGGAAGGCAGTAAGCTTGTAGACCCGCCAGGCATCGTGGGAGATGCCAGTGATCAGAAGCCTTGCCGTGACAAAAACCATCAGAATCCCCAGGATGTTTGCCACTACCAGATAAGGCAGACCGAAGTCGTTAAAATAATAGAGGGCAATGGAGCTCCCGTAGAGTAGTATCGATAATCCCAGAAGTAACTTTATCACATCCTTGACTTTCCAGGAGAGGGGGAAATATGTGATGCCAGCACCGATATAGTCCTCGCGATTGGCGATCATCACACTCCATACATGGATTGGTATCCAGACCCCGATAAGGATGCAAAGAAAGAGGATAGTCAGATCTAGCTGGCCAAATGCCAGATAACCGATGAGCACCGGGGCACAGCCGGCTATCGTGCCCTGTGGGAAGACGCAGGTTATCTTCTTTCGCCACGTTGAGGCTGCGATAACGCCTAGTAAACCGAACACGAAGCAAAGAGGATCCAGAAACCAGGCGATGATAAGCCCGATGACTACTAAGGTTATCGCCAAAGGCAACATCTTCCACGCGGGAAAAATCCTTCCTGAGGGAAGGGGACGGTGCTGTGTCCGCTTCATCCTGGCATCGACCTCTCGGTCGATATAGTTGGTTAGCCCATTAGTGCCACCGCTCCCCAGAAGAACAGCTAGCGTGACGAGAAGAAATGTGGGTATGTGGGGGTGGCCATCACCAGCGACCACGGCAGCACAAAGGCCGATAAAGGTGAGCAGGATAGTTTCTCGAGGCTTTAGCACCTCGATATAGTTTAGTAACCATGCCTTGGGCTTAGCGATTGTAAATTCTTCACCCTTGTCCATGCCGTCACACCTGATCTAGGCCAACCCTCTTTTTTAACTTGAAACCCCATAGTTGGGTTTACCGTTTCGGCGAACGAGATACCTATAGTACCGCTGAACAAAGCTTCGTTCGACGGATGCCCGTGACTCTTGTATCTACCCTAAAAGTAGTCGATTCCTCCTAGAAAGCTTATTAATGTATTTGTTGGTGTTGAAGCACTATTTGGGCTACCTTGAATGCCGAGTCTACCCCCAACGCAGAACCTATTGCCGCAGCCCGGGATCTCCCGTGCCAATTAGTGTTTCTATGCTAAAACCCTACCCACCAGGTGTCAAGGCTTCTAATACGTCCGAAACTAGCTCCCATAGCCAGACTTATGCTATTGCACCTCGAAAACAATTGGTGCTAGTCACATCCATTTTCTCTTAGGTATTATCCATACTAGGCCAAGCTGGAAAGGGCTCCTGCAGCTTCCGTAGTACCTGACTACATGGGCTACTGCTCTCGCTGCCCGCTCCAGGGTGGGATAAGCGGGAATTCCATAGTTGATATAGAACTCGCGGAACTCTCTTCTCACCTTTTCTACATCTAGGCTATCTACTTCAGTACTACCTAGAGGAAGCACCATTATGATTGGCTTTCCAAACTTTCTACCGATGGCTAGCGGAATTTGAAGGGAATCCTCGACCAACGTGCCAACGGCCTCAACTAAACCTTTCATTTTACCACTCATGAAGAGATGTATCGTCTGAGTAGCAATTATGGTATCGATGTTTTCCGCGCTGGCAGCCATCTCCAGAACCCTCTGGAACACCTGTGGGGAGATCACTGGAGCGCCCACATCGACCGGATTTCTTGTGCTGGTTCCCGCTGGTGGGAGAACTTGTCTTAGCTGTTCGGCGATTTCACAGGGGAAAGTGGGCACGTTAAGCCCAACATAGCTGCAAGCATCGGCAGCAGTTACACCCATGCCACCGCCACCACCGATGACAGCCACACGCCGACCGGTAGATGGGGGTAGATCTAAAAAGGCCATTGTGGTGTCGATGAGCTCTTCCTTGCTTTCCACTCGCACAGCGCCCGTTTGTTTAAAGAAGGCGCTCCAAGTAGCCTCCTCACCGCCAAGAGAAGCCGTATGAGAACTCACTGCTCTTGCCCCCAGCTTAGTAAGTCCTGCCTTCCAGATTATCACCGGCTTAATCTTCGAAACCTCCTGAACAAGCTTCATAAAGCGCTGCCCATCCCTGGGGCCCTCTATATAGGCGGCAATGATCCTGGTTTCGGAGTCCTGGGCCAGGTACTCCAAGAAATCAGCCTCGTTCAAATCGCAGGCATTTCCATAGCTGATGACCTTGCTAAACCGGATGCCCGACCCTATAGCCTCGCGTGCAATCTCCTGGGCATAACCGCCGCTCTGAGAGATGAGAGCGACCAGGCCACTCTCCGTGGAGAAATCAGCGCCTGGTAGGAGGGTGAGACGACCAGCAGGGCAATAGACTCCAAAGCAATTGGGGCCGATGGCCCTGATGCCCCTTTTAGTGATCTTCACCAGTTCTTCTTCCAGTATGCGCCCTTCCTTACCTGTTTCACTGAAGCCGGCAGTGAAGATCTCCACTGCTTTCACCCCTTTCGCCAGGCAATCCTCAAGCACGCTGGGGACAATCTTGGCAGGAACGCTAATAATAGCAAAATCGACAGATTCGGGAATATCCAGCACCGTGGGGTATGCCTTCAAGCCCGCGACCTCCGTCTCTCGCGGGTTAACGGGGTATACCTTACCCTCAAATCCAAAATCCAGTAGCGTCCTTAGATAACGGCCGCTGAACTTGAACTCATTGGCTGAGGCACCAATCACCGCCACCGATTTCGGATAGAAGATCGGCTCAAATTCGGCAAGTTTGTCACAGGTCATCGTCCCTCCTCGATATCACAGCTTTGGTGTAGGCTCTTATGATATCATGCCTTCTCAAACAACCCAAGAGCCGAGAAGGGTCATCTCTCGAAACCACCGGAATACGCCCCACATCCATTGTGGAAAACCTGCTTAATACGGCACGTACGTTCTCATCTGGGTACGCGGTAGTTGGGTTTCTAGTGGCAATGTCACGCACCTTTAGATCAGCACTTCAGGGACGCCATGGCCTTTGGCCTCACGGGCCAGGAAGTAGACCAGCAGCCCTACCAGAAGCCCGCCCACTGCGGGTATCAGGACGACGTAATACCGACCGAGAAAGCTTAAGGCTACCTCTCCGCCTTCGAAGAAACCCCTCTGAAACCAGGCGATCATCCACTTGAAGATGACCGCACCCATCCCAGAGGCAAGTCCCACCAGAATCACCAGAATTATACCCAGGGTCAACTCTGGAATACGTAAAGATCGGGCGGAAATACGTAGCCTGACAAGGCGCAGCCTAGCCCTAATACGGAAACTAGACTTCCTCAATCTCCTATCAGCTCCTCGAGCACACTGACCGCTTCCTCCAATGGCACATCATCTCGCAATACGGTTTCGCCAATCCCCTGGAGAAGCACCCACCTAACCGCCTTTTCCCTCACCTTCTTGTCCAGTTCCATCGCCCTCAATACCCCGGCCTTATCGATGCCGGGGCAGGTGGTTGGCAGGCTAAACCTCTGAAGTAGTTTTCTCTGCTGTAACACGACATCCTTTGGAATAAGCCCAAGTCGCTCACTGAGCATCGCCGCGCCCATCATGCCAATAGCCACCGCTTCTCCGTGGAGGAAACGCTCATAACCTGTGGCTGCCTCAAGCCCGTGGGCTATGGTGTGTCCGTAGTTCAGAATCATACGTCTCCCACTCTCCTTTTCGTCCTCACTCACTACCATAGCTTTAAGCGAGCCGCTACGCCTTATTGCCTCAGTGGTCGTCTCCGCTTCCAAGCCCACAAGCCTTTCAACGTTGGACTCCAAGAACAGGAGGAACTCCGGGTCAAGGACTGTGGCGTGCTTGATCACTTCAGCCCACCCTGAAATAAGCTCCCGCTTAGGCAGGGTGGAAAGGGTGGTTGCATCGATAAAAACCAAGCGGGGTTGATAGAAGGCGCCAATGAGGTTCTTTGCCTGGGGATGATTTACCGCGACCTTGCCCCCGATCGAGGAATCGGCCATAGCCATAAGGGTGGTGGGCACTTGAACCAGAGGCAATCCTCGAAGGAAGGTAGCAGCGACGAACCCGGCGAGGTCGCCCACCATACCTCCTCCAAGCGCGACGATACCCTGGCCCCTTTCGGCGCGGCGCTCCACAAGCCAGTCATAGAGACTTACTGCAGTATCGATGGTCTTTGTCGTTTCGCCGGGAGGCACCATGAAGGATTCTGTATTGAAGCCGGCCTGTTCCAGGGATTCGCTAGTCCGAGCGCCATAATGTAAAAAGACCTCTTCGTCGCTGATGATATTGGCGAACTTGCTGAGCCTGGTCTGCAACATCCGTCTGCCTAGTTCGCCGAGTGTTCCCCAGCCGATAAAAACCGGGTAGTTTGCCGTCGCTGTGGTTACTACGAAGGAAGCGCCTTCAAAGTAAGCAGGATCGCTGTTATGGGCGCTCACCTGCCTGAAGCCGTGGATCACTCGCTCTACGACATGGTCCAGGGTCAGATTGTCAGTGCAGACTGAACAGTCGGCCGTGTCGTACCAGGGTTGGCGAGCCGCCTTCAAAGACCTGATATGCTGAAGCGGGTCGTCAACTGCAAGGAGAGGCCTTACCGTGTGGTATGTTTCCTGAGCAGCTATAAGGCGCTGGTGGATGGTCTCTGGTGTGGCCTCAAGGCAGATCACCACTCCACGACGCGAGATGAGTTCGCGATTCCCCGGGTCAACTACCGCCCCACCGCCGGTGGCGATAACAAGGCTCTCTTTCTCACAGATCGTGGCTAGTACCTGGCGCTCTAGCTCTCGAAATCTCTCCTCGCCATCTTGGGCGAAAATGTCAGGGATACCCTTACCGGCAAGAGCAACGATCTCATCGTCGCTATCGGCAAAGTGCCACCCAAGGCGTCGCGCCACCTCCCTCCCCACCGCCGATTTGCCGGTGAAGGAGAAGCCGGTCAGGATTATGTTGTCCTTTTCAGCCATTGTGCTATTTGTTGGCTATCCCCTCCAGATAGCTATGGTAATTACGTAATGTCTCCTTCATATGGTCGCCGCCGAACTTCTC
Organism: Dehalococcoidia bacterium; assembly: GCA_030610655.1. GTDB lineage: Bacteria > Chloroflexota > Dehalococcoidia > E44-bin15 > E44-bin15 > DAOUVR01. Next base: position 13,680 of record JAUWRG010000019.1, on the reverse strand, counting down.
CAAGACGGCATCGGTGAGGACGATGGCCAACATTGCCTCGCCAATCACCCCGGCGGTGGGGACAACACAAACGTCGCTGCGCTCGACATGGGCTTGGGCCGTCTCGCCTGTCTTTAGGTCCACCGATGGCAATGGTTTGCCAAGGGTGGGGATGGGCTTGACTACAGCGTTTACTACTATGGGTTCACCATTGGTCATGCCGCCTTCGATGCCGCCAGCGCGATTGGAAGCATGATGCCACTGTCTCTTCACGTTATCGAACTGGATTATGTCATGTGCCTCAGAGCCTTTGGTGTCTGCCAAGGCGAAGCCGGCCCCGATTTCAACACCTTTAACGGCGTTAATACTCATCATCGCCTGAGCAAGTCTGCCATCGAGCCTCCTGTCCCACTGTACATGGCTCCCCAGCCCGATGGGCACCCCTATGGCGACTACCTGAAAGATGCCCCCCACGCTGTCGCCAGCCTCCTTCGCCTCATCGATGGCAGCCATCATCGCCTTCTCCGCGTTAGCGTTGGCACAGCGAACAGGCGACCTTTCCACCTTGTCCCAATCAATTTCTTCGCCCTTCGTCCATGCGCCTCCAATAGCGATGGTGTGGCTGTGGATCTCGATATTGAACTCTTCGAGTACCCTTCTCTCCACCGCTCCAACCGCAACCCTTGCCGCTGTCTCTCTAGCGCTCGCCCGCTCCAGGATGGGACGCACATCATTCTGACCGTACTTAATCGTCCCTGCCAGGTCGGCATGGCCTGGGCGCAGGCGGGTCACCGGCTCGATCTCCTTCTCGACGGGGGAGATGGCCATGACCTCCTGCCAGTTTTCCCAATCGCGGTTCCAGATAAGCAGAGAGATGGGGCTGCCTATAGTGAACCCGTAGCGTACACCGGACAGGATTTCTGCCCTATCCTGCTCGATCTTCATACGGCCACCGCGCCCGTACCCCCCCTGCCGCCGCTTAAGGTCACGGGCAATGTAGTCCTCGTCGAGGGCCAGCCCCGCCGGCACTCCCTCAACAATGGCCGTCAAAGCCCTGCCATGCGATTCCCCTGCGGTTAGAAAGTGAAACACTACTTTATTCCTCTACTATTCAACAAATGCGCCTCTTGATGTAGTTTTTGCGTTCAATGAGGTTATGTGTTGTCAGAATACAGCAAATGTGCGCAATGTAGGCAAAGACCTGAGTGACTGCTGTCTTCACATTCTACTATGCCGTTCGCATACATGTCATTAAGTAAGTCAAGAAGTTCATTGCTTTCCTTACTATAATAATCACACAGAGCCTCATAAGCCTGGTATGGCTCAAAAATATCTTGTCTGCAAAACTTGCACTCGCTTACGCCACCTAGCTCCCTCAGAGCCTCCAAGAATCCAACATCCACTTCCCTAGCGTCTATTAAATCTTCGACCAACTTCTCAATGGTCTCAGGTAACTCCGATAGAGCTTCACTGCGAGCAATTCTTTCTATATCCTGCCATTCGCTTTTAATCTTCTCCACGAATTCAGCGTAAGCTCTGTTTCCAGTAACCATTACCTTTGTACCCCAAATTAGTGTGTCTATGTCATCGATAGCCCAACCGCCAAAGAACTTCCGGTGCAACGTGTCAAGCCTTGTTCTTACCTCCTCCTTTGGAAGGTGACGCTTCAAATCCTTCACTCTAGATAGCCCAGCATCCTTGAGTTCGTTCAACGCAGACTGTAATTCATACTCTTGGGGCTTATTACCAAACAGTTCGTAAAAAATGAAGCCAATAGACTGCTTAGTTAGTGGTTCTTTATCTTCAACGATACCAGCAGGTTCTATCTCTCTTGATAACTCATCACGAATATCTTGAGCAATTTTATCCAATACGGCCAATTGATCTGCAAATCTTATTGACAGCTTTTGAATAATGGCGGGCAGCTCGTTTGATTGCTTATAGATGTCATAATGAGTAAGAATGGCCCAGCTATTCTGAAGAAGGGTATGAACCTGAATTTCACATGGTATTTTATGGGTCGTTCCTTTGAATTCGACTTCCACATAAACAATAAGGTGGATCGCTCTATATCCAGTTTCAAGGGGCATTGCAATCTTGTCTTCATAACTTGTTTCATCATAGTGAATCTTGGAAGATGCTTTGATTTTCTCAACTAGCTTATGAATATCTGACAGATTGTTTACAATAATCCTTATGCCAGCCACATCTGTTATCTTCTCGAAGATTTGGTCTTTGGGAATCGACTTGTCATACGCTTTCCTTTTGAGGCTATCCAAAGATTTGAGTCTCTGCTCAACACCAGACACACGGAATAACCCCTCTACTGAGAAATCCTTGATAATATCGCTGATACACTCCCGTACCTGCCTGATGGCACGCTCATACAACACCCTTTTGTCTCTATATAACTTATCGATCTCACCCAGTCTCATCATCACGAAGTCCCCTTCAAATATTCGAACCATTTGACACTATAGAGCATCTTTTGCCGCCTCGAACATTATGTCAACTGGGGGCTTCTCTGCCTGTCCACAGATCGAAGGCCAACGCTCCTCTAACGGTCACGGTCTCTTCAGAACCTTATCATGCTCTCCCACGTTGCGCATCATGATGGTTTCCCCGGTCATTCCGAAAGTCATCCGCAATCCCTTTGAAAGGCGAGCTTCCCAGATGTCCTTACTGCCCTCCATTTTCTTGATGCGGAGGCCAGGATGTCTTGGGTTATCACCCAATAGAGCAAGCGCCTTGCGAACGCTCCGTTTCTCAGCCTTGGTGAGTTTCGAATATGCCTGCTCAAATTGCTCTGTGAAGAGGATCTCCACAGCTATACTTTGCCTTCGAGATACTTGACTGACTCGGTAGCTGACTTGAACTTCTTAACTCGACCAGCCTTTATATCCTCGTCTGCTTTACGCTCCCCCTTTTGCCACTCTTCAGTCCAGAAGTAGGCCTGGCTGGCGTTCACAAGCTTCTTCGGTGTCAGCACTATGTGTCCTTCCTCATCAAGCTCAACCTCAACGAAATCACCAGGCTGCATGTTGGTCTTTATTCTGATTTCCTTGGGAAGAGTTACCTGACCGCCACTGGTTAGCTTTGCTAGTGTACCCATTGCAATCTCCTTGCCATATTGGCTCATTGCGCCATTATTTAGTCAGATTTTAACACACATAGGTTGCCAAAGCAAGGGAAAGCTCACAGATAGAGAAACCAGAGGTACGATTTAATAGGTGATGCGGAGACTTTTGACCAAATATTGAGGCGAACCAAGCATTGGTTAGCAGCCCAGACTGTACTGGTGTGGGATAGCTTGAAGAACAACAAAATTCAAACTAGCTGATCCTACAAAGCCCCCTTCGCCGCCTCAAACATTATGTCAATTGGCGCTTCACGGCCGGTCCACAGCTCGAAGGACAGTGCTCCTTGATTGACCAAGCATGGCAAGTCCGCCGAGGGTGCGCACCCCAGCTTTTTTGTTCCACAGACATTGCATTTAAGGCAGGGAGATTACAGGCACAGCGATACTTTTATCAGGGGGAGTTTGCTCTAAAGTGGCCTTATCCATCATTTCCAGCAATTCGGGAGAGAAATATATCTCCCCACACTGAGTGCATACCTCTGCCGGCACATTCTCAAAGATAACGATTTCATCGCCCCAATGGTGAACGTGACGAATCCTCTTATTGACAACTTCACCCTGGCAAAAGTGGCATGTTTTCATAGCTTTGTTTTCCTCCTCAGTCTCCAGTTTATCCACTGCTCGGGGTCAGGACGATATACTGTAATAATGATAAGCTCCTCTGCTCCCAGTCCACAAACCATATGCAGCGGGCCTCCGCCTTTGGTAAATCCCAGAACTAAGCAACTTCTTCCACGAACATCTCCTGGATAACTCTCGATTACCTCTGCTTGATGTGAGAGGACTGCTTCCTCAATCTCCCGTCTAGTTATCCTATCGGATCCTCTTTCCCGCTCAGCATGGCTCGTTAATCGGTACTGCCGCTGTTTTACCCTCTCTTGGATCCGAACTACCTGCTGACGTTTCTCCATCGACGCCTATTATAGCATACAGATGTTCAATTTGGAGAACAGGGTCTGTGCTGCCTAACATGCGTGAAAGTTCGAATCCCGCTCGGCTTATTTTAGCAAGTTCCCCAAGCCAATACCAAAGCTGCGAGTCCAAGCGCTAATTGGCTCCCCGGGCTAACGGCGCAGAGCGCGCTTTTGTGGGATAGGCTAGTAATTCAATTAAATGGAAAAACTCACCCGCTACGCTATCCGTGTTGTCCAAGTAAAAGTGCGATTATCAAGCAGCCAGTTCCCTAGCCTTTTCGAAGCCGGTGCCGGTTAACATGAATAAACATTTGCCCTCGTGAACGATATAGCTACGTTTACAAAGATTTCTGAATGCTTCAAGATATCCGGCAGCAACTGCAGGGTCACCGGCCTCAGTGTCAGGAAAGTCTTTGCCTCCCGCTCTTACCCAAGCTCCTGGGATTTCGTTGACAGAGAGAATATGAAATGTGCCCTGTTGGGCAGCAGCAATGAGTAATTCCCTTTCCTCATCGGACAGCTTTTTCTTCTTGTAGCGCTCTATGAATTTGCCAGTTGAAAGAGCTGTCTGACACAATGTTATCAAAGATGCGATGATGTCAATCATTTTGTGCCTCCGGATGGCTTTTCTCTAACTTCTCGATACAACTAATAAACTTGTCACGTTTGGGGTTTAAATCACTACGTCCAGAACCCTCTTCTATAAGCATATCTGCTATTTTCACAAATATCCTACAGACGCGAATGGCCTCGGCAAACTGTTTTCGCTTGGTGTAGATTACCCTTAGACGGTTATAGGGATGATCTCCATCGAACAAGTCCAAAACATTTTCTTCGTATAGTGCGATTGCTTTATCTACCTCACCAGCTGCTTCAAGAGTCTTGCCGTTCAAGTTTCTATCAACCATAACATCTAATAGGCGCGATGCCACTTTCATTGATGCTTCTTTCTCCTCGAATGATAGCTTTCTATTTTCCCAATCAAGCAAGTAGTTCCAGACAATCTGGCGTGGTACACCTTGTTACATTGGCTCATTGCGCCATTATTTAATGAGATTTTAACACGCATGGATTGATAAGGCAAGAGAAGGCTTGCAGAGCGAAAAACCGGAGGCCAGAGATTTGATAAATGATGCGGAGTGTACCCGTTCACATGATTAGTGGCACATCACCTCTTCCCCATTGTCCCTCTCATTGCGGTGAGCCGAAGCTCTGAGCGTAACGATACCCTTCTGTCATTCTGACCCTTCACGGAGCGAAGTCAAAGACTCGCCTCTGGTGAGGGGAAGAATCTCGATGGGGGAGGACGACAGATTCTTCGAGCCCCTTCGTTTCACTCAGGGTTCCTCAGAATGACATGTAGGTTTCTTTTTTCTGTGGCATGTCTTTTGTCCATGTTCTCTTAGTGCATAATGGGTGAGCTTTATGGGTCTATGCAGCTTTATTAAGAAGGTGTCTAAAAAGTTTGCCAAACAGGGTAGCCTAGAGCATCGGCTCTAGGCGTGCTTGGAGCCCTTCCACTGAAGGGCTCCAACCTACCCGAGGTTTTCAGCCAGTTTCTTGAGCGCTATTTTCACATGTTGAATATTAGCCTCTATAAAAGCTACCAATCACCGCCCTGCCATGCGATTCCCCTACGGTAAGAAAGCGGAACAATTAAATACATCCCTAAGAGAAAGAGCTTCGAAATAAGCCGATGCTATAAAGCTTGTTTTGCCGCTTCGAACATTATGTCAATTGGCGCTTCTCTGTCTGTCCAGAGCTCAAAGGCTAGCGCCCCCTGGTAGACCAGCATGGCTAGCCCGCCAAGGGTGCGTGCCCCAGCTTTTTTCGCATCCATAAGTAGCGGCGTTTCTACAGGATTATATACCACATCGTAGACCAGCGCCTCCTTTGGGATAAGCCCCGCGTCCAGTGGCGACTGGCCCTCGGTGGCGCTGTGCCTCATCCCCACCGGGGTGCAGTTGACCACAAGGTCACAAGGGGGAAGAGCCTCAGCAAAATGCTCTTCTACAGATATAGAAATCCCTGAATCCACCGACTCCAGGTCTGATGCCAGAGCGTGCGCCCGCTGGGCAATAATATCTGTAATAACGAGCGACTTCACGCCTTCTCTCGCCAGGGCGAAGCTCACCGCCCGTGCCACTCCTCCAGCGCCAAGAAGCACTACGCGCTTACCCGCTGGGCTGAAGTCTCCCTCCTGTTGCAACGCCCTTAGAAAGCCGCCAGCATCTGTATTGTAGCCTACAAGTTGACCACCGCGATTCACGATGGTATTCACCGCCCCAATCTCAAGGGCGAGGTCATCGAGTTCGTCCATCAAGGATCCCATCACTTCTTTGTGGGGCACGGTGACATTCGCCCCCAGGGTTGAAGCCTGGCGAACCCGCCCCAGAACTTTGCGCAGATCTGTTGCTTCCGTCTCCCATGCCTCATAGTGAAGGTCAAGGTTGCAGTAGTTAAAGGCGGCTTGCTGCATCGCGGGGGAGACGGAATGCCTTAAGGGATATCCAATGAGACCAACATACCTTGTCATGTCGTTAGTCTTGAGTAGCCTTCTTGTTATCGAGGTAGCCTTGCAAAATAATTGCCGCTGCCATGGCATCGCGGTGCCCTTTTCGCTTCTCCCTCTTCATCCCGGCATCCAAGAGTAGGCTCTCTGCCTCGACTGTGGAGAAGCGTTCATCCCACGTATCTACAGGAATCTTGATATGCTGAGAGAGCGCTGTGGTGAAGGCGAGAACCTCCTCTGCCTGCCTGCCAATGCTGCCATCCAGGGAGCGGGGAAGCCCAACGACAATCTGCTCCACTCCATACTCCTCAGTTAGAGCAAGGACTTTATCCAGGTCTGCCTTTTCACCGGTGCGCTCGATCACGGTCATGGGTATGGCGAGGAACCCCTCGCCATTGGCAAGTGCGACCCCGATTCGCTTCTCCCCGTAATCAAGTCCCAGTATCGCCATGCTTTGTCACCAGCTTTTTAACCAGCCTTAAGGCGTCATCGAGCCTGTTTACATCCTTGCCACCAGCCTGTCCTATTTCAGCCTTTCCTCCTCCACCACCTCCAGTGACCGCAGCAACCTGCTTCACTATCTCTCCAGCATGTAGCCCCTTCTTGACCAGGTCTGGGGTGACCATAACCACAAAGTTGGGGCGTTCGTTATAGACTGCTCCTAATACTACCAGCACACTTTTTAGGCGCTCTTTGATTAAATCGCCAGTCTGGCGCAATGCCTCCATGTCTGAGGCAGGAACACTTGCCGTTAGCACAGTGATTCCATTAACCAACTCCGCCTGGTTTAATATTGAATCCACACTATTCTTAAGCAATTCTCGTTCCAAGGTCAGTGACTTTTTTCGCTGGGCATCAATCTCCGCCTGTAGGGCGGCAATCCTGCTTAGAATCTCAGAGACTGGTGTCTTAAGCTCCTCAGCGGCATGCTCTACAATGGAGAACCGTTGTTCAACAAATTCCTCTGCACCCCTTCCGGTGACTGCCTCGATGCGGCGCAATCCCGCTCCAATGCTGCTCTCGGCCACGATTTGGAAAAAGCCGATGTCACCTGTCTGTTTCACGTGAGTGCCGCCGCACAGCTCAATGCTGATGGCAGGCTTGCCGATCTCGAGTACCCGCACCTGTTCGCCGTATTTCTCCTCGAAGAAGGCCAGGGCACCTGCCTCCAAAGCCTGCCTATAGGGCATCATCCTGCTCTTCACCCTCAAGTTCTGGCGTACCATCTCATTGACGATACGCTGCACCTCAGATAGCTGCTCCTTGGTGAGGGCGCCACGATAAGCGAAGTCAAACCTCAGACGATCGGGTGCTACAAGAGAACCCGATTGGCGAACATGCTCACCGAGCACCTGGCGCAGCGATGCTTGAATGAGGTGGGTCGCCGTGTGATTTCGAGCGATATCCAGACGGCGTTCCTCATCCACTTCGGCTTTGACAGTGTCACCCACCGATATGTTTCCTTCAACTACATTCCCCTGGTGGATTATGTTATCATGTGGAGTGCGTATAGTGTTTATGACAATAATACGACCGTTGGGCCCGCAAATCTCACCTGTATCGCCCACCTGTCCTCCCATTTCACCATAGAAGGGTGTCTCTTTGATCAATATATTTACCTCTTGGCCTTGAGACACGGAGAATGGGGACTCACCGCCCGATCCCAGCCACTCAACGGAGGAACTATGTATTAATTTTCCATCAACGAATTTGCCTCCCGTTTGATCTGGCGTAGAATAAACTAATAGCATGTCAACAGCTAAGCTCTTCTGCGCTGTCCTGGCTCTCTCCCGCTGGCGCTCCATCTCCCGCTCAAAACCCTCCAGGTCCAGCGTCAGCCCGTTCTCGGCAGCTATCTCGGCGGTAATCTCCTTCGGGAAGCCATACGTGTCATACAGAATAAATACCTCGAAGCCTGATATTCTTTGAGTAGCCGAATGGATTGCTGCCGCAGCGTCCTTGAATAGCTCATTTAGGTTTTCCTTGAGTTCCGCAAACGCCCCGGGTGCGCGTCCCTCGTACTTTCCAACAATTTGATTCAAGTCTTCAAGAGCTACCCTCACAGGTTCCAAGGTCTCTGCAATGGCATCCCTTCCTGCAACCATCAGTACATACAACCATGCAGGACAATCTCTCCGAAAGTGATCTACAGCATTTATAACCCTGTCTCTCAAATCTAAGTAATCCCGCTTTGCTAGCGCCGCCTTGAATGCTGACTCGAATCTAGGGAAATACTCTCCTAGTTCCTTTCTGAATTGTATGACTGTGCCGTATAGGATGCCTAATCCAACATCTATTGTCTGGTCGAACCTGGACTCTTCAGCCTCGATGGTGCTGAGGATGAACTTCCGCTCTCTCTTGAGTTCGGGATATTCATGCTGCATCTGAGAAATCGCAACTTTTGCCAGTTCACTTAAAAAAGGCTCTTCCAGCCCTAGCTTCCTGCCGAAGAGGGCGGCTCGCCTGAGAACCCGCCGCAGCACGTAGCCCCTCCCCTCGTTCGATGGCATCACTCCATCAGCAAGCAAGAAGCTGATGGCCCTCCCATGCTCTGCGACAATCCTCAGCGCCCGGTCGGTAGCCTCATCATCCCCATATCTTTTGCCTGCTAAATTGGCGACACAATCTATAAGCGGAGCGAGTAGGTCGGTTTCATAGACTGACACCTTCCCCTGCATAGCTGCTGCGGTTCGCTCCAGTCCCATTCCCGTATCGATATTGGGCTTGGGGAGAGGGGGTCTCGTGCCATCCACTTGCTGGTCGAACTGGGTGAAAACCAGATTCCAGATCTCGCTGAAGCGGCCACAGTCACAGTTCGGCCCGCAGTCGGGCTTGCCGCAGCCAACACTTTCGCCAAGGTCGTAGTGAATCTCGCTGCAGGGCCCACAGGGACCCGTCTCGCCAGCAGGACCCCAGAAATTGTCCTCCTCCCCAAAACGGAGAATTTTCTCCTCGGGAACTCCCACCTTCCGCCAGCAATCGAAAGCCTCATCATCGTCGAGGAAGATGCTGACCCAGAGGCGCTCCTGGGGTAGCTTCAACCTCTCGATAACAAACTCCCACGCCCACTCAATCGCCTCACGCTTAAAATAATCGCCGACGCTGAAATTACCCAGCATCTCGAAGAAGGTGAGATGCTTAGAATCGCCAACAGAGTCGATATCAGTTACACGGAAACATTTCTGACACGATGCCAGACGCGGTGACGGGGGAACTGCCTCTCCGGTAAAATAGGGCTTAAACTGGACCATACCAGCGCTTGTCAGAAGCAACGTGGGATCCCCCACAGGTATAAGGGAAGAGCTGGGAACAACCTTATGCCCCTTCTCCTCAAAAAAATGGAGGAATATCTCTCGAATTTCGTCGCCCTTCATCCCTTCCTGATTTTAGTGTAAGCAAGAGTGACATGTCAACGAAAGAGTATTGTAAGGAAACCTACAGGCAGCCGGGAGGAGCCAAGGTTCCCAAGCCAGCATGGACTTGACATCCTTGGGGTTTATGTGTTAAGTTCAATTATCCGTTTTTAATTCTTCTTATAGCTTGTTCATTAAAATCAGAACCAATCTGAAACAACAAATTTATCGGGATAACTGAGAGGAGCGGCAATGTCGACCAGTGATGGCAAACTTCGGCTAAGCCAGCTTTGTCAAGAGATCTCAGGGAAAAGAAACCTAATCCTTGCTAGCAATCGGGGCCCTATAGATTATCACATCGGTGAAGGGGGCAAGCTGCAAGGGCATCGGGGCAGTGGTGGTGTTGTTACTGCTCTTAGTGCGACTAGCCAGTTTATCGACTTCACCTGGATCTCCAGCGCGATGGGAGCAGGAGACCGCCAGGCTGCAGAAATGGCACAAGAGAATCGCTTCAAGGCGGCTTTCCCAGGGCATAGCCTCTACCTTCGCTTTGTAGTCTCCTCAGGAAGTGTCTACCATAAATTCTACAGCGTCATCTGCAACCCTCTTCTGTGGTTCCTCCAGCACTATATGTGGAACTCCTCTCATACTCCAAATATCGATGCTAGGGTTTATGATGCATGGGAAAACGGCTATGTGCGTGTTAACCGCGCCATCGCAGACGCAGTGATTGACGAAGCCTTGAGAAGCGATATCCCCCCTCTGGTGATGCTCCACGATTATCATCTGTATCTTGCCCCAGGCTATATTCGAGAGCAAATTCCAGATGTTATCATCCAGCACTTCACCCATATCCCCTGGCCAGAACTTCATTATTGGCAGCTTCTGCCTTGCGTCATGCGACAGGCGATCTACGAGGGCCTTTGCGCCAGCGATATCGTTGGCATGCAAACCAAAAAGGACATGAACAATTTTCTACACTGCTGTGAGGTTTTCATTGAAGGAGCCGAGGTAGATTACAGAGGGCACACCGTCCAGATTAACGACCATATCACCAGGGTCAACCACTACCCGGTGTCTGTTGACGCAGCCAACCTGCGAAAGACAGTTCGCTCACCACTTGTGCAAGGATATAAGGAAAAGCTGCGCCCCCTTTTTGGCGAGAAGACCATTCTCAGGGTAGACCGACTGGAGCCCAGCAAGAACATCGTCAGAGGTTTTAGAGCCTTTGACTTGCTACTCCAGCGATACCCACACCTTCAGGGGAAGATTACCTTCCTCGCTTTACTGGTTCCGTCGCGCATGCATATAAGGCAGTATCGAAGATATTCTGACGAGGTCGATGAGGCAATCTCGGCAGTAAACACCAAATATGGCAATGATGACTGGCAGCCCATACAGGTATTGTGTGAAAACAATTATGCTCAAGCACTGGCTGGCATGTGCAATTACGATGTTCTGCTGGTGAACTCGGTGATCGATGGCATGAACCTGGTAGCTAAAGAGGGCCCAATAATCAACACCCGTGATGGAGTCCTGGTGCTATCAGAGACTGCCGGCGCCTGTGAACAGCTTGGGGATAATGCCCTTACAATAACGCCAACCGACCTGGAAGGAACGGCAGAAGCACTCTACCGTGCGCTGTCGATGCCCCCTGATGAGAGAAGACAGAAAGCCACTGCCCTGAAGAAGTCCATTGAACAGGAAGATATTACCATGTGGCTTTATCAGCAACTCAGGGATGTGGTCGAGTTGATGTAGGAGCAGCTCCAGCCAGCCACGTGAGGAAACGCTCCACATCGGCTACTCCCTTAAGGGTGAAATCTGCCTCCTTCTCCAACTGTTGCGGTGTCTCTTCGCTAATAACGCCCACGGCTAGACCTTTAAACGAAGCGGGACGGTAACGGTTCCGTTCACCCTGAGCCTGTCGAAGGGCCTGTCCTGACGCTTCTTGGTGCATGGCGCTGAAGGCATCCACATCGCTAATATCATCCCCCACATAGATTCCACCTCTCAGGTTGTAGCTCTTCACCAGAGCCTCTACCGCAGTACCCTTGTTCGCTTCAACGGGAGGGCGAAGCTCTACTACCATCTTCCCCTCCTGGATACGAAAATCTCTCGCTATGGAGGAAGCCGCTATCTTCTCCAGGATGCACTTCCTGGCGCTCTCCCTGTCAAGGCTACGGCGGTAATGAACGGAGAGCGCCACCCCCTTGTTCTCAAAGGAAATACCCTCTACAGTCAGGGAACCCATCAATTCATCGAGCGCCGCTGTGACCTTTGATGTGTACTCTTTGACCCCTTCGAAGAATTGCAGGACACCGTCGTGCCATTGTTCCAAGCCATGATTTCCTACGTATACCATCCCACCAACCCCTATCATCTCCTTGGCGTCAAGAGCAGGGCGTCCTGAGATAGCTGCCACCAATTCCAATCGTTTCGTCAGGGTGGCAAGCTGCTCACGGCAGATTGGGGAAACCCTCGCTTCTTCAGGGCATGAGGCGATCTCACTTATCGTCCCATCGACATCAGTAATCAGCCCAAAAGGGAGGAGGGTCAGCACCTGTCGAATGGCGTCCAAATGGTCAAAAAGGTAAGGCATAGCTATTCCCCGGCATCATCCTCAGGTGTTAGCGGCTGGGCTTTACCCGGCGCTGCTGGTGGTGGGACTTCGCCAAGTGCCATCTGTGGTGCAACATCGCCAAAGTAGACCTTGGTGTGTGGCCAAGGGATCTCAATGCCTTCTTCATCGAAAGCCTCCTTTACCCTCTTCCGCAACTCCCCCATAACCTCCCACTGCCTCATGGGCTTGGTGTCGCCAAGTATCCTGATCTCGATCCCCGAATCACCAAGTTTATCCACCCTGATCGCCTGGGGTGGCTTCAAGATAAGCGATTTCCAGTAGGGCTCTTCGGCCATACCCTCTCCCACCTTATTGATGACGGCGATGGCATGGTCGAGATTCGTGTCATAGGCTACTGAGACGTTCAGATTGACCCGAGCCCATTCCTTGGTGAAGTTAGAGGCTACCCTGATTTCACCATTGGGAACGACATGCACTATGCCATCGATGTCTCTGAGAATGGTTCTCCTCAGGTTTATCTCCTCCACTATGCCAGTAGTATCGGCGATCCGCACCCAATCGCCGACCCTATACTGATTTTCCAGAAGGATGAAAATCCCAGCGATAATGTCCTTAACCAGGCTCTGGGCGCCAAAGCCAACGGCGATGCCAGCGATACCCAGGCCAGCAATAAGGGGTGTAATATTTATCCCCACCTCAGCGAGGATCATGAGGATGACAGCCACCAGGATAAACACCGTGCCCGTTCCCACAAAAATGCGGGACACGGTTCTTGCCCGCTTCTCCACCTCCTCCTCATCCTTTTTCTTCACCCTCCTTTTCAGTCCATATCGCACTCTCAAGCTGTGCCTCACAGCCGGTGGAACCAGCATCCGCACTACATAGTATAGAGCGGCACCAACGAGGACTATTATGAGAATGCGAACACCGTGGGAAGCGAGCCAATCTAAGACAGGAGTCCAATCCATAGTGTTTCCTCCCAGGGAAGTAGCCTCATGTCAACACAAATCCGGTGAATGGATGCGTATACAATAGCAGAAATCACCTGGTATGAAAAGCCTGATAGAGGTAACGCTACAACTTTGCTGCTGTCTGTTATGATGTATAATGGCTGCAATATACAACCTCGAATTCGTAGAGGAGAGATATGTCAAAAAGCAGGTGGGTGCTTATCGGCCTTGTGGTGATAGTTTTCCTTT
>JAUWRG010000028.1:0-20000 GCA_030610655.1 Dehalococcoidia bacterium | reverse complement strand
TTGGTACGGCAGAGCGCCTCTTCCAGCCCCTGGTCAGACCAACAGCTACGCACAATGCCAAAGCGGCAGCAGTGCGAAAAGGGGCCATTAGCTCAGCAGGTTAGAGCGCAGTCCTGATAAGACTGAGGTCCCTGGTTCGAGTCCAGGATGGCCCACCATTGGCAATATAATTGCCCACACTCAAGATAAGAACTTCCTCAAACTTCCAAGCAGTTTTCCCATACGCCATGTATGTTACAGTAGGCAAGGGCACAGAAGGCCTTGAATTCTGCCACCGGCACCTGAAACCTGACATTGGGGGTGGTGTAAGCAGGAGCAAAAGTAGCCCGACCGAGGTCTATCACCTGCCCATCCTTCTTCACCCCGAATAGCTCAACCCAAGCGATGTGATGCTCCACCGTGTTGGGGTGGGGCGTTTCTTTTCCCACCACCACATGGACAATGTCTGTTCCACCTTCTCCCTTACCCATAGCGATTTCAACAGTTGGGACATGCTTCTCTTTTCCTTCTGACTCGACACTTTTAACTATGTCTTGGAATCGCATGTTTTACCTCCTACTAGAGACTTCGCATCTATCCCATTCATCCTTAAAAACGATTAGTAGGTCTCCGCCATAAGCTCGTAGTAGCTTTGAGGAAAGCCACAGGCAGGACATTTCTCTGGCGCTTCGGTGCCCTCATGGACGTAACCACAGTTGCGGGACTTCCACCTGACAACCTTGTCTTTCCTGAAGACCTTCCCCTCATTCACGTTCTTGAGCAAGGCGAGGTATCGTTTCTCGTGCTCTTCTTGCACCTCCGCTACTTCCTTGAACAAATTGGCAATCTGCTCGAACCCTTCCTCTTTGGCTACCGTCGCAAAGTAGGTGTACTTATTGCGTGCCTGCGATTCGCCGGCAAAGGCGGCAAGAATACTCTGCTCGGTCTTGCTTCCCTTTAGTTCCATTTCCTTACCCTTGCATGATGGAATTGGTTGGTGATTTCAAGAATGAAGTGATTATTTCGCTAGCTCCTTTCCCTTCTCAGTAATCTCATACTTGTCATTCTTTTGACCGGCTAACCCAGCCTGAGTCAGTTCACGGAGACCACTCCTCACTCTAAATAGAGGCAGCGCAGCCTCTCCGGCGATTTCTTCGGCAGACCCCAGGCCTGATTTGAGGGCACGGAGCATCTTAGCCCCCGACTCGGTAGGCTTACCATCAGGGCTAATGCAAGCCATAGTATCCTCCTATTTTCTTTACAGTTTCTTTTTGCAAAGATACCAGTCCACGCACTCGTATCCTTGCTTTAGTCTCTCTTCAGCCATCTCCTGCGTGTTAGGTGGCGGCACCACTACCATATCGCCCGGTTGCCAGTTGGCTGGGGTGGCTACCCTATTCTCATCGGTTGTTTGCAAGGCATCTACTATTCTTAGTATCTCCTGCATGTTCCTGCCCGTAGTCAGCGGATAGTAAAGTATGGTCCTGATAATCTGGTTGGGGTCGATTATGAAAACGCACCTGACTGTCTCGGTCTTGCTCTGTTCCGGATGAATCATACCATAATCGAAGGAGACTTCCTTGCTGAGGTCAGCAATTATGGGGAAAGGTATCTTCACCCCGGTCTTTTCCTCTATATTCCGGACCCAGGCAATGTGTGAAGAGACACTGTCAACACTCAATGCCAGGAGATCCACCCCACGCTTTTGTAGTTCTGTGTAGATTTCGGCAAAGCCGATAAATTCGGTGGTGCATACCGGGGTAAAATCAGCCGGGTGGGAAAAGAGGATCAGCCAGCTTCCTTTGAAGTCCTCCAGCTTGAGTATCCCGTGAGTGGTTACTGCCTCAAAAGGTGGCGCTGGTTCCCCGAGCCGCGGAAGACTTATTACCTGCTGCTTAATCTCTTCCATTTCATGTACCTCCTTAGTATTTATCTGTTGAAAAGGTTAATCTTGCTCTTAAAGCCTTGCTGTAGTAAGACTCCTTGTTCTTAAGGTATGTCACGCAAAGCCGTTCTCCTTGTGTTTTTCAGCGATAGTAGTTGCTAGGCTATCCAGAGCCTTGTAATCTGCTTCGTTGGGAAAGCCTCTACACAGCACTGGCTCCAGTATCTCTGCTTTCAGGTTGGGAATCATGGCGGCTCTAGCCGCTCAACCGTTTTGCCTCCCCAGCCATAGGAGCCGATGCTGGAGAGAAATTTAACATTTGGTCTCAGGGCATTCGCCAGAAAGGCAACATAGGCAACGTTCGGATGCGGACCGGCGAGAACGGTAGGTGTCCCGATAATAACGGTGGCTACATCCACCAGCGCCATGGCTAGCTTCCCGATATCAGTTACGGTGAGGTCAAACTGTTTTACCGTTACGCCTCTCTTGGCCAAAGCTACGACAATGTATTCTACCATCTGGCGGGTACTGCCGTGCATGGAGATATAGGGCAATACCACGATGTTTTTGGGTTCGTCAAATGCCCATCTATGATAGGCTTTCAGGATGAACTCCGGCTTATCATACATAGGCCCGTGGCTGGGAGCAATGGTATTCACTGTATAGTTGTTCACCTTCTCTAGGTTCTTCTGAATAGTGGTTCGGAAAGGCATCATGATTTCCGCATAATACCTCTTGGCTGCCTCATAAACCTGCCCTTCGTCACTTACATAGAGATCAGTTGTAGCTATATGGGAACCAAAGAAATCACAGGTGAACAGTATTTTATCTTCCCTCAAATAGGTAAGCATCGTCTCCGGCCAGTGAACCTAGGGGGCATGGATAAACTCCAAGGTTCTATCCCCCAGAGAGACGGTCTCTTCATCATTGACCGTGATAAACTTCTCTTCTGGAATGGTCAGCAGGTCGCTGAGCATCCCTTTACATCTTGGGGTGCATACCACTTTTGCCTGGATGTATTTCTCCAGCACCTGAGCGATAGTGCCAGAATGGTCCTGCTCGGCATGATTGGCAACAACATAATCTATATTGCCAACGCTAAGTTGGTTCAAGTTGTTTATCAACACATCCTGCATAGTGGGGTCTACCGTATCAATAAGCGCTATCTTCCCGCTGCCCTTAATCAAATATGAGTTATAGCTGGTGCCATCGGGAAGCGGTATGAGGGCATCAAATAACCGCCGGTCCCAGTCAAATAGCCCCTACCCAGTAAACCCCAGGTCTTATCTCTCTTGGTTTCATCTTACTCCATCCATTCAAAATCACTCTTGGCGGCTCCACACACCGGACATACCCAGTCATCGGGTATTTCCTCGAAAGGTGTGCCTGGCTCTATACCGCCATCGGGGTCTCCCAGTTCCGGGTCATAGACATAGCCGCAAATAGTGCACCTGTATTTTGCCATTTTGGCTGCTGCCTCCTTTTTCTCCTCAATATAGCTGGGAGCAGTCTTGGGGGTGGTGCCACGTTTGACCTGATGGTAATAGGCATAGGTCATAGGCTCGCCTTCTTTGAAGACATCTGCCCCTACTAGCTCACCAATAAAAATAGTGTGGGTTCCCACATCTACTTCTTGAACTATCTTGGCTTCCAAATAGGCAAGGGCATGGTCTGTGACTACCGGCGCCTGAATCTCCCCTATCTTGTAATTGATGCCCTCAAGCTTATGTATGTCCCTGCCTGACTTGAAGCCAAAGTGACCGATAAAGGAGAGGGGCGTATCTTGAGAGAGTATCGAGACCGACATTACTTTGCTTTCTGTGATGAACTCATGGGTTGAATTGTTCTTGTTGATGCTTACGGCAATGGTCGGCGGCTCAGAGGTGATTTGAAACACGGTGTTGGCAATTTGCCCATTGAGCCTGTCTCCCCTCCTTGAGCATACCACATAGAGACCATAGCCTAACTTGCGTAGGGCATTAGGGTTCATTTCTCGCCTCCCGTTCTATTTCTTTTGTTGGCAATCCTTACACAGCCCTCTAAATTCCAATATATGATTGCTGACCTTGAACCCCGTTTTCTGGGCCACCCTGCCATTAATCTCTTCATCCACTGGTTCATCCACATCAAAAACACGGCCGCATCGCTCGCATCTGAAGTGATAGTGGCTCCGGGTATCACCATCAAACCGGCTCTGGTTATAGTGGAGTGCACCCCTATGATTGTACATGTAGAGTTAGAGATGTGCAATGCTAACCTCGTGAATAGCAACCGCAAGATACTGTCCCGGATTGCGTTGCTTTGCTTCTCCTCAGCCAATGCATAGCACATTCGTCAATTCTGTGCAGTATTGGCTGGCTCAGGAATATATGGCGTTATTCCGTTCTCAACACACTCCTTTATCTCCTTTGCATCATAGTATCCCTTGTCTGCCAGCACCTCGAGCTCGTCTACTCCCAGTATCTCCTTTGCCCTTTTTGACATCTGGCTTAACTGGTCATGGTCTGTGGCCTTGTTGGTTACCTCATGGTCAATGATAAGTTTATGCCTCGAATCTACTGTGGTTTGCACATTGTAACAGACTTCAACCCTCTGGTTGTTTAACATGGCACGGCTGTCAGGATCGGTCAATGATATCTGAGTTTCACTGCTTTCTTTTAGCCTCGCTAGCAACTCCCGATATTTCCTTCCCCTCTCCTTGAGCATCATAACCCTTGCCCTTATATCCTCTGCATCCGGACGAGATACGTGAGCTTCCTCTTGGTCATTATCCTCAAGTTCAGCAAGATAGTCATCCACCTTTTCGTCTATCTCTTTTATTGCTTTCTCGAGCTTAGCCTCATTAAAGTTACGCTTCTTGGAGTTGACCGCCTTGAACTTGCTGCCATCTATGGCTACCAGTTCCCCTCCAAAAAGGTCAAGCCTCTTGCATAAAAGGGTAAATTCTTGGCATACCTTCTTTATGGCTTTCTTGTTATCCTTCCTGAAATCAGCAATGGTTTTGAAATCAGGGCTCAGTTTCTTGAGCAGCCACATCAGTTCGATGTTCCTATGAGTCTCCTTTTCCAAGCAACGGTTTGAGCGAACTCGGTTGAGATACCCGTAAATATAAAGCTTCAGCATGTCAGCAGGGTTATAAGGGGGCTGTCCTATTGTTTCTGGTGGCAAATATCTGAATCCGAGCTCTTGTAAGTCCAGATTATCAACAAAGGCATCTATGAACTGGATAGGATTGTCCTCTTCGATGTAGTCATCAATAGATTCAGGAAACAGGATTAACTGATTCCTGGCGACCCCTTCTATATATGACATGTGTGTCCCCCTTCCTTTCAATATCCCTCTGGTAAGTGAATCATATCAGGATAAATGGGATGTTGAAAGGGGTTTTCACACAGTCTGACGTATAATATGTTCTGGAACAGTTCGGGAAAACATAAAGGGGTTTATAGAAAATGAGAAATCCGGCTTACTTGGTCCACGAAGACACCACCAGGGTTGACCTGCTGCTCAAGTTAATTCTAGCCAGCATCCTGGCCCTGACCTTGGTGCTGGGGGTGTGGCTCCTTTTCGAAGACATCGTGGCAGCTTTGGTGATGTTTGCGGTGACACTCTTCGACGCCCTATTGTTCAGGGCGATTATGCCACGGCGGTATCAGATATATAGTGACAGGGTAAGAATAGTTTTGGGCGGTCCTTTCGCTTTGAATATTCCCTTCTACGACATAAGAGAGGCACGGCCGGCTTCGGGTGGGAAGGCATTCGCTTATTGGGGAGTTCGTTTTGCTACTTCCACCAAGGGTGTGGTGGAGATAATTCGCAAGAAGGCCTTTAATGTAGTCATATCACCGAGCGACAGGGATACATTTCTAGAGCGGCTGAGTCAGGCCATTGACAGGGCGCGAAGCTTAGACTAGACTGCCCAGAAAAACATAAAGGGGGGTCAATATGTGGGCATTGATCACGGGTATCATTAGCATCTTGGTAGGCATCATGGTGATTATCAAGCCAAAGTTACTTGCCTGGATTGTGGGGATCTATTTGATTGTGGTGGGTGCACTCGCTGTCATAAGATTCTTCCTATAGATCTGAGTGGGCTACAAGTCTAAGGTTATTTCCTGCTTACCGACTATATCTTTAGGTCCAACGAGGGTTGCAACTTACGGCATGGGTGCACCATTGTACACCCATGCGTAGCGGGTTCTAAACGGTGTTTTCCGTTTTCTTCTTCACCGGCGGCTTTACAAAGATCAGGCATACAGCGGACATTAAACAGAGTGCTGCCAACCAGAGGGCACAAGAAAACGCCCAGACCCACTCCCAGGATGTTGAAATAGATTATTGGCTTTCGACTGATGCCAAAGCGAGCCATGTACCAATCGGAAATGAACCCTCCAAATAGACGTCCGAAGACCGCCGATAGCACAAACACGTAGCTATAGATGACCACCATAGTATCGAGTGGTATCTCTAGATCGAGGGCACCCCAGGTTATGAGGTGGGCCAGAAGGCCCATCAATGCTAGCGAATGTCCCATGTGGGAACCGATAAGCGGCCACCAGCTTCGGGGCTTGATGGCTTCCCGCACCGAACATTAGTCGGTGCGCACCATGAAGTCGGCCCTAGCTTCGAGTTCCTCCTCCGATGGCTTCACTCCATCAGGGTATGTTCCTGCTGACTCCGGGTCTTTCTTCAGCAGAAGTCCGCCTATCACAGCTCCCACCAAAAGGATCAGGCCAAAGGCAATGTAGCCAGAGCGAAAGCCCTAAGCCTCTATTCTGGCATGAGCAGCGGGCACAAGGAAAACTATGCCCAAGCCTGACTCCATCATAACGACGGATACCATCAGGGCTGCCCTTCTCATGAACCATCGTCTAACGGTGGCTATGGTGGCAATCCAATAAGACAGGGCGATGCCTATCGGAACCAGCACCCCATAGATGAGGATGAAGTGCCATACCTGGGTGATAGTACTGAGTAGCGCTACCCCAATGCCGCCAATTACGGCGCCTATGATTACAGCCCATTTCGGCCCGATGTGGTACACCAGATAGCCGCCTACCAGGCCAAAGATGAGCATGGTGATTACGTTGAGAGTTGGTCCCAGCGAGATCATCCCGCGGGTCCAGCCGAACTCTTCGAGGAGCACTGGCTGGAAGATGGCGAAGCTATACTGAGCCCCAGCGCTGACAAACATGGCCAGCCAGGCTCCAATCACTATCACATAACCGTAAGAAACCGTCGTATTACGTCATAGGCCATCGATCTGGGTTATCTCCTTTCTCAAAACTAGAAACATTTGTCTACTTAGAGGTGCCTATCATTCATGTCCCTTTTTCCTTCACCGATACATTAATTAACACCTTGAATCATACAGGCTTTTCCAGCCATAAGTGCACATTTTGCTCCTACAGTCGGTTAGCGATAATGGGGAGGATGAAGGGATTAATGAATTGAACAATTCGTCCAATTGTTGAGGTCTTTGGCAGATCCCACGTTATCTGACGTTTCACAGAGGTCTCATACCGCGGGCATTATTTATTGCTCTTGCATTGCCAGGCGTAAACCTGTTAGCGTGTCACCATGAGCTAAGCGGCTAAACGATCTCTAAGAGTTCTATATCAAAACGCAGGTCTTTCCCAGCCAAAGGATGGTTGGCATCTAACGTCACGCTCGATTCGGAGACATCCTTCACCGTGACTATGAATGCTGTACCGTCCTCGTGACGCATTTCCATCTGCTGACCGACCTCTGGTTGGATGTGTGCTGGAAGCTGGTTTCTATTTAACACCATTACCATATCCTCACAGTATGCGCCATAGGCTTTGTCCTCTCGGACTTTAGTGATTTTCGATTGGCCTGGATTCATCCCCAAAACGGCTTCTTCAAAGCCAAGGATTACCTGGCCCTCACCTAAAGTAAACTCTAAAGGCTCTTCGTTAAGGGAGCTATCAAATATGGTGCCATCCGTCAGTTTGCCTGTGTAGTGGACCCTGACGGTATCACCATGTTTTGCCGGTGTCATTTTCCCCTCCTTTCGTCCCGCAGCTATTACAATTCGAGGAGCATGTCAGACTACGGACATATGGATTGACTGGCAACTAACCTTATCCAGCTTAACTTGCTGAGTTTAACATCAACGGTAAACACTATCAACCCCCCTGCAGATCATCCAAAGGCTGCGGATCAGGTATCAATGCGTCTCGACAGGCCATTCGACAGGCTCAGGTCGAACGTGAACAAAAAGGGAAGTCCAGAGGGGTTTTCCCCTCTGGCGGGGGTCTGGGGGTGTCCCCTAGTAATACATACTAGGGCGGGCGGGTGGGTCGAAATGGCATGTGCTCTGCAGACCGGCATAACGGTGAATGAGTTGGGTGCCACCAATCACGTGGGCGAATACAATTCCTTGACACGGCAGCCAGAGGGTGGTAGATTCAGCAAGATACTATTTACACGCTTTAGCTAAATGGTGAGGTGGGGGAGTGGGGTGTCAAGCGTGCGTCTACATAGAAAGGAAAGCGCTTGCGCGTATTACTTCTTAGCACACCCTATCCCTTGGAGGAGAACGTAGCTCCTCCGCTCTCCCTCGCTTATCTTGCTGGCTCCTTGGAGAAGGAAGGCTTTGAGGTTCAGATTCTCGATTTCCTGGTCAGCCGTTACCGTCCCGCTAAGCTCAGGCAAATATTGGAAGAATATCGACCGCATCTCGTCGGCGCTACCTGTGTTACCCTTACCTATAATATTGCCGCCAGGATGCTGAAGGTATGCAAGGACTTCGACCCCAGCATCGTAACCGTTATCGGTGGTCCCCATGCTAGTTTCACTGTAGAGAGGACGCTACTCCGTGCCCCATGGATCGACGTTGTTGTTATCGGCGAGGGAGACAGAACGATGGCGGAGCTGGCTAAGGCTGTGGAAGGAGGCAACGACCTTCGCTATGTGGACGGAATCGCCTTTAGCGACAGGGGCATTGTGGTGAGGACGGAGCCCCGACCTTTTATCGAGGACCTCAACCAGCTACCAATGCCGTCGCGTCACCTGATCCCCTTGGCCAAGTACATTACTCTGGGGTCAGCTTGCACCATGATCACCAGCCGGGGATGCCCCTATGGCTGCATCTTTTGCTCGGCGAACGGGATGTTTGGCCGTAAAGTACGTTTTCGCGATCCTGGGCTGGTGGTGGATGAGATCGAGATGCTCGACCGCAATTTCGATTTCATTCAGATCAACATAGTAGATGACACCTTCACGGTGAACCATAATCACGCCCGCCAGGTGTGTGAGGAGATGTTGAGACGCAACCTCGACATAACGTGGAGTGCCTATGCCCGGGTGGACACTATGACCAAGGATATGGCAGACCTGATGAAGCGGGCTGGATGCAAGTGGGTGGTGTTCGGGGTAGAGTCCGCCGATGAGGGCATCCTCAAGACCATCAAGAAAGAGATAACTCCTGAGAAGGTGAGAGCGGGGGTTAAAATAGCAGCCGATTCAGGGCTAAATATCTTCAACTCCTTTATTTTTGGCCTTCCCGGAGAGACTCCAGATACTGCGCGCAAATCCTTGGATTTTGCCGAGGAGCTTGCCCTCAACTACGGCGCTGGGTATGGGTTCCACGTTCTGGCTCCTATGCCTGGAACGCCGTTATACGATAGAGCCAAGGACTACGGTATTCGTTTCCTCACCCGAAACTGGGCACGCCACGACGCCAATCAGGTCATTACTGAAACTCGTGCCATGAGCGCAGAGATGATGAAGGAGACCGTAGCTATCTACGACCAGAGGGTGGAATGTGCTTGGGATGACACACGGCGTCGGGCCAGGGTGGGGGATCCTGAGTGCATCGCCATGGTCAAAGGAACTGAGAAGCAGAGATTCATCTGGAAGCTGATTAAGCGGGATGTGATTGAGGGTTTGGGCAGAGTGGCGGCAGCCACTGCGCTCGACCCACGTGGGGCTGAGGTGGAGTTGGCCAGGCGGGTTTCGCTCAGGCTCGGACAGCCACTTGAACTTGCCCAGCAGCGAGTGGGGAAATTGGTGGGAGATGGCCTTTTGCGGCTGGAGCCAGGGGACGACGGCCTGAGGTGGCGGTGGAGCGACGGTCGACGGCCTGGGGTGCGTTAGAGGCAGAGTGCCCAGAGCCCTATTTGACGTTATCTCGGAGCGGATAAGCAGGATTATGCCTTGTGCCTACTTAAGAGTCACTAGACAAGCAGATGGCGATGTGAGAGTTAGCTCATCGTGAATTGGAATGGCAAATCCCTTGACATGGCAACGAGAAGGTGATAGCTTTAGGCGAGTATTATCATGCTTTAGCTGGGTGATGAACTGCGTGGTTGGGGTGCTAAGCATAAGCTAATACAGAAAGAAGAGCATTTGCGAGTACTACTCCTTAGCACACCTCATCCCCTAGAGGAGGCTCCACTTCCTCCTCTCTCTCTGGCTTACTTGGCGGGTGCCTTGGAGAGCGAGGGTATTGAGGTTCAGATTCTCGATTTCCTTGTGGCTCGCTATCGTCCCGCTAAGCTGAGGCAAAAGTTAGATGAATTTCGTCCACAGCTTGTCGGTGTTACCTGTGTTACCCTCAATTACCCCACTGCTGCCAGGATGTTGAAGGCGTGTAAGGACTTCGATTCCAGCATTGTGACTGTGATCGGTGGTCCCCATGCCACCTTCGCCCTGAAGGAGACCCTGCTTCGGGCCCCGTGGATCGACGCTATAGCCATTGGGGAGGGAGACAGAACTGTGGTGGAGCTGGCCAAGGCTGTTGAAGGAGGCAATGACATCAGACAGGTGGCGGGGATCGCCTTCGCCGACGGGGACACGGTGGTGATAACGGAGCCCCGCCATCTAATAGATGACCTCGACCAGATACCAATGCCGTCACGCCATCTGCTGCCCCTAGGCAGGTACAGGGCTCTGGGAGCCCCTTGCACTATAATCACCAGCCGAGGGTGCCCATACCGCTGCATCTTTTGCTCTGGGCGCCGAATGTTTGGCGGCAAAGTGCGTTTTCGTGATCCCGGGCTGGTAGTAGATGAGATTGAGCAGGTCCACCGTGATCTCGGCTTCCCGCAAGTCAATATTGTTGATGACACTTTCACTCTCAACCACCGTCACGCCAGTCAGGTGTGTGAGGAGATGTTGAGACGCAACCTCGACGTAACGTGGAGTGCTTTTGCCCGGGTGGACACCGTGACCAAGGACTTGGCAGACCTGATGAAACGGGCCGGCTGTACCTGGGTATTGTTTGGAGTGGAATCTTCCGATGAGGGCATCCTAAAGACCATAAAGAAGGGGATAACCCCTGACAAGGTGAGATCGGGTGTGAAGATAGCCACCGATGCCGGGATCAAGGTCTTCAACTCCTTCATATTCGGCCTGCCCGGAGAGAGCCCAGATACTGCCCGCAGGTCTATAGCCTTTGGCGATGAGCTTGACCACAAATACGGTGCCAAATATGGGTTCCACATTCTGTCCCCACTTCCTGGAACGGAGCTGTACGAGAAGGCCAATGAGTACCGCCTTCGCATCCTCAGTCGAAACTGGGCTCGCTATGATGCCAACCAGGTCATTACCGAGAGCCCAACCATGAGCCCAGATATGATGAGGGAAGTCATGGCTGTTTGTGAGCGCAATTTAGAAAATGCCAGGAAATATATAAGGCGCCGTGCTGAGGCCGGGGATCCTGAATATGCTCAGAGGATCGAGGAAGAGGAGAGTAGGAACTTCGTGTGGCGGTTGCTCAGCGGTGACGTGGTCGAGAGATTGGGGAGAGTGGCGGTGGCCACCGCCAGCCACCCCAGCGTTGCTGAGGCAGAACTGGTGCAGCGAGTTTCGCGAAGGGTCGACCTACCTCTTGAAATGATCCAGCAGCGAGTGGGGAAATTGGTGGGAGATGGCCTTTTGCGGCTGGAGCCAGGGGACGACGGCCTGAGGTGGCGGTGGAGCGACGGTCTACGTCCCGGTGTACGCTAGAGGCAGAGTGCCCATCGCAAGTGCGCAGCCCGCTAGCGGGCTTGGTGGTACAAGTTACACAGGATATCGGTTTATTGTTAAGTACCGTCACAGCCGAAAGGCCGTTTTCAAACTAGTGAACGGGTCAGTTCTCTCGAAATCGCCTGTCGATGTCTTGTAGAAACCTCTCTACCTCCGGTGATAGCGGGGGCATCTCCTCTTCCGTCTCTCTCCTGGTGCGGGCGTCGTAGTGGCTCTCAAGCTGCGCGATAACGGATTTCAATGGTGGTTCTCTATCCACCGCCAGGCTTAGCTCTTTATTCTGCCGCTCGGCCTTCTCTATATCCGCCTGATCTATCGGTACATCATACAGCAACGAGAGCACCTCCATGAGACGTACCTTTCCCATATAGTTCTCGTCCAACTGGCTATAATGGGGCAGGTGCACGATGAGACCCATGGTCTCAATACCCAGCTCTGGCGCGCGCTGTGATATCAGGTAGGTTATCGTCGTCGGCCCTTCATAATTGCTCGCCTGCACCTGTGCCCTCCTCAGGTCATGCTCAGCCTTTGTGCCCAGTGACCCTCCCGTCACTAACAGTGGCCTTGTATGGGGAACCATATCGTACATGCCACCAATCAGGCAGTATCTTTCTACGCTAAACCTCTGTAGGAGGCGCAGCACCGAATCGACATATACCTCACCCAGCATGTGAGGCTCCAGGATATGGAGAAAAAGGAAATCGTTGCCTTCCTCCCTCTTGGCGTACCTGATCACAGTGTTTGGGATGGTCATCTGGCGACAGCCCCCCTTGAAGTGGATGGTGGGACGATAGCGAGTGAAGTCGAAGAAGTTGCCCGGCCTTGCCAATTCGCCCAGGTCATCAGCCCCGAAATGGTCCTCCAGCCATGACATCGCCATGGTACCCGCACTGCCCACATCTATCCACGGGCGCAGTACGGCCAGCGCATGAGCTCCCTTGAGGTCAGGAACAGGCTCACGAAGCTCGAAAGCGCCAACTCTCATAGTTGTATTTTACCAAATTGAGTGTGCTAAGGCAAAGACCCACCGGGGATTGGCCATCTTAAGTCGCCGACAAAACATTTTGTAATGTTCTGACGTAAGATTGTGCTAAACTGTGCCCTATTTATGCCATCTCAGAAATCAGACATACTTTTGAATAGCAAAGCCGTCTAGCCATAGATACTTGATTTTATGCCTCAGCCGCGCTATTATTGCGCCATCGGTCGAAGCGTTCGGAAAGGAGTATTAACGAAGTCCCCGCTTAATAACTTCCAGCATGTAGACGAGGTGCGTTGGCGGAAAGCGAGGGATGTGTTCCATGGCGAGAGGAAAACGGTCAAGCCAAAATCGCTATACAACGCAGAAGTCAAAGGGTGCCAATCTGGGTTTCGAGGAGAAGCTGTGGCAGGCTGCCAACAAGCTCCGCAGCAATATGGACGCCGCCGAGTACAAGCATGTGGTCTTGGGTCTCATTTTCCTGAAATACGTTTCCGATGCCTTCGGCGAGCGCCAGCAGCAACTCAGTATGTGGACCTCTGATCCCTTGCACGAGTACTACATTAAGGAGCCGAGCGCTCGATACGAAGTCCTTGAGGACCGCGATGAGTATATCGCTGTCAATGTTTTCTGGGTGCCCCGTGAAACACGATGGGAATACCTTCGCGCCAACGCAAAACAGCCAACCATCGGAAGAATCGTCGATGATGCTATGGTGGCAGTTGAACGTGACAATCCATCACTTAAGGGCGTGCTTCCCAAGGATTACGCACGACCAGCACTGGACAAGCAGCGTCTGGGGGAGCTTATCGACCTGATCAGTACAATTGGACTGGGGGATGCCGAGAATCGCTCCAAGGATATTCTTGGCCGAGTCTATGAATACTTCCTCGGCCAGTTTGCCAGTGCTGAGGGCAAGAAGGGCGGCCAGTTCTATACTCCCCGCTGCATTGTGCGCCTACTGGTAGAGATGTTGGCTCCTTACAGGGGCCGCGTATTCGACCCCTGTTGCGGCTCTGGCGGCATGTTCGTCCAGAGCGAGAAGTTCGTTGAGGCCCACGGTGGTCGTATCCGTGACATATCCGTTTACGGACAGGAATCGAACCACACCACATGGCGATTATGCAAGATGAACCTCGCTATCCGAGGCATCGAAGGCAACCTCGGCCCGCACAACGCGGATTCGTTCAGGGATGACCTCCACAAGGACTTGAAAGCCGATTTTTTGCTCGCCAATCCACCCTTCAACGACAGCGACTGGGGAGGTGCACAGCTCCGCGAGGATGTCCGCTGGAGATACGGTATGCCCCCGGTGGGCAACGCCAACTTCGCCTGGGTGCAGCACTTCATCCACCACCTTGCCCCCACCGGCCTTACCGGATTCGTACTGGCAAATGGCTCTATGTCCTCCAACCAGTCTGGCGAAGGCGAAATACGCAAGAACATCATCAAGGCTGACCTAGTGGACTGTATGGTTGCCCTGCCTGCCCAGCTTTTCTACAACACCCCTATACCCGCCTGCCTGTGGTTCGTGGCGCGAGGCAAGCGCAACAGCAAGTTCCATGACCGCCGCCGGCAGACGCTTTTCATAGATGCCCGCAATCTGGGGGTTATGATAGACCGGGTGCACCGTGAGCTGACCGATGACGACATCGCTCGAATAGCGGGAACCTACCACGCCTGGCGAGGGGACGAGAATGCCGGCGAATACGAAGACGTGCCCGGCTTCTGCAAGTCGGCCACAATGGAAGAGATCGAGGGCAATGGCTACATACTTACACCAGGCCGCTACGTGGGGGCTGAAGATATAGAGGATGAAGACGAGCCTTTCGAGGAGAAGATGGCTCGGTTGACCGAAAAGCTGGAGGGACAATTCCAAGAGTCAGCAAAACTTGAGGATATTATCCGGCATAACTTGGCGGAGTTGGGGTATGGCTAGCGAGCAATCTCTTATTCCCATTGAGCGGATTGAGCGAGCAATTCTATTAATCCGCCGACAAAAAGTTATGCTCGATGCTGACCTCGCAGAACTTTATGGGGTTGAGACCCGTGTCCTTGTCCAGGCTGTCAAGCGGAATATGGAGCGATTTCCGGAAGACTTCATGTTCCAGCTTAGTCATGAGGAATTCGCCATCTTGAGGTCACAATCTGTGACCTCAAGTGACTGGGGCGGACGGCGCTATCCCCCGTACGCCTTTACCGAGCAGGGAGTCGCCATGCTCTCTAGTGTCCTGCGTAGCCAGCGTGCCATCCTGGTGAATATTGAGATAATGCGGGCATTCATTCGCTTGCGGCAAATGCTGGCGTCACACGTGGAGCTCGCCCGTAAGCTTGATGCCCTGGAGAGGAAGTACGACGCCCAGTTCAAAGTCGTGTTTGAAGCTATTCGTCAACTTATGGCGCCGCCGGAACCTAAACGGCGCCCCATAGGATTTCGAAAAGGGGATGAATGAGAAGATGGTACGATTGACTGAGAAGCTAGAGGAACAGTTCCAAGAATCAGCGAGGCTTGAGAATGTAATTCGGAAGAACCTAAAGGAGTTGGAGTATGTCGGGTGAACGACCTTGGCGAAAAATCAAAAGCCTTGGGAAAGTTGTGACCGGGAAAACCCCAAGCACACGGGACCCAGAGAACTTTGGCGGACTGTACCCGTTCATAACTATTCCTGATTTAAATGGGCAGGTCTATATCCGAAATACCGAGCGGACAATTTCAAAGCAAGGAGCTGAATTACTCCGCGCCTGCTTACTCCCAGCAGATGCTGTAATGATATCTTGTATCGCAACAGTGGGTAGATGTGGTATTACTGCCAAGCCAAGTTTTACTAATCAGCAGATCAACAGTGTCATCTGTAGTGATAATGTCGAGCCGCGCTATCTTTACTATTGCTTTACACAATTGAAGTTCCAGCTTGAAGCTACAGGAGGAGGCGGTTCTGTCTACACAAACGTGTCCAAATCACGTTTCTCAGAGTTGGGAATTCCCCTCCCTCCCCTCCCGGAGCAGCGTGCCATCGCCGCCATCCTTGGGGCATTGGACGACAAGATAGAGTTGAACCGCCAGATGAACGACACGCTGGATGCCATGGCTCAGGCGCTGTTCAGGAACTGGTTTGTGGACTTTGAGCCTTTCCGCGACCAGGGCATAGAGGATTCCACATTGGGGCCGATACCTAGAGCGTGGAACGTAGTAAGAATTGCGGATCTGGGAGAAGTTGTGTGCGGAAAGACGCCACCTACGGCAGACCCTGAGAACTACGGCGGGAGCATCCCTTTCATTACGATCCCTGATATGCATGACAAGGTGTTTGTGATATCGACGGGCAGCTGCCTTACGCAAAGAGGGCAGGCGTCGCAGCCAAAGAAACTCCTTCCGAAACATGCTGTGTGCGTTAGCTGCATCGCAACACCGGGTTTGGTAGCACTCACATCTGAGCCTAGTCACACGAACCAACAAATTAATTCGATCATTTGCAGCGATGACATAAGCCCATTCTGGTGTTATCTCGCCATGACCCGTCTTCGTGAAGATATAGTAATTGGCGGCGCTGGTGGCTCGGCGACATTGAACCTTAACAAAAATGAATTCTCAAAGTTGCATCTCGCTAAGCCCAATCAAGTAACAATGTGGAGATTTCATCAAATTGTACAGCCGTTGTTCTCTCGAATTCTGTGTAACGAGAAGGAGAATGCTGTCCTAGCTGATACCCGCGATGCGCTGCTGCCGAAGTTGCTGTCCGGCGAGATACGGGTGAAGGATGTCGAGAAGTTTGTGAAAAGGGCAGTATGACGACAATTTATAATATTTATTGCGACGAAAGCTGTCACCTGGAGAACGACCGTCAGCCGGTGATGGTGCTGGGCTCGGTATGGTGCCCGCTGGAGAAGTCGCGTGAAATGTCGGTTCAACTGCGTGAGATTAAGGCGCGCCACGGGCTTTCGCCGAAGTTTGAGGTCAAGTGGACCAAGGTCTCACCCGCCAAGCAAGCCTTCTACTTGGAATTGCTGGACTACTTCTTCGACAGTGATGACCTCCATTTCCGCGCGCTTATCGTGCCAGACAAATCAAGTCTTAAGCATGAACTCTACGGACAGGACCATGACACTTGGTACTACAAGATGTTCTTTGACATGCTCAAGGTGATCCTCAATCCCCAAGACCGCTACCGAATCTACCTGGATATCAAGGACACTCGAAGCGCTGCAAAGGTGAGCAAGCTTCATGACGTGCTATCCAACAACATCTATGACTTCAAACGAGAGATCGTTGAGCGCGTGCAGACGGTGCGCTCTGATGAAGTGGAACTCCTCCAGCTTACCGACCTGCTCATAGGGGCGGTGTCGTACGCCAATCGCGGGCTTAGTGCCAATAGGGCTAAGCTCGCTCTGGTGCAGCAAATGCGAATGCGGTCGGGTTATCAACTAACCAGAACGACTTTACTGCAAGAACGTAAATTAAATATTTTCGTGTGGCAGGCGTCTGAGGAACAAGGATGAGCAACCCCCCAGATTGGCTGCCAGAAGCATTACGATATGAAGACTTCGAAGGTAACTGGGATAGGTTTCTGGCTACTGTATATGAGATATTTGTTCGTGACTTCAAACAATCTAGGCCAGATTATGAGGGGCATCCATTAACCTATGACTCTAGAATCGAGAATGGCAAAGAGGCAGCCTTCTGGCATCTTATTACAAGCACTGATGCCACTACACAAGAAAGGGTCCCAGATTTAAGGCGATGTGAGCGTTTATCATGGCTTAGACCAAGTATAGAGCACGCTGACGATATGGCTCTCAAGGTCTGGAGGGAAAGGCGAAGACGAGGGTTTAGAATTCATCTGTGGTTGGAAGAGTATGACTATGTTGCAGTGCTAGCGGAGAGGAAGCGAGTAACGGTTCTGGTAAGTGCATTTTACGTTGATAACAGTCACACACGCGAGGGTCTACGAAATAGGTGGAAAGAATTCGGTGAAAAGCAAACGCCGCCCCGCAGGGCGACGTAAGAACTCTTTCTACACATGGCAGATGAGCTGTTGTTATGATAATGCATTACTTGGCTTTTGTCAATACCCATTTGCCCTGGCTGTTTATGACAGACCTTAAGGAAAGATGCTGAGAAGTTAGTGAGGAGGGCAGTATGAACAAAGTAGACGCGTATCCAAAGACTGTACGAGGCTTGCTGGAAAACGTTAAGTATAAAATTGACTATTATCAGAGAGAGTACAAATGGAAAAAGGCGAACATCTCATCATTGCTCGAAGACCTAGAGGGTAAGTTCCTGCAAAGCTATGAAGAGGGGCATCCACGCGGCAAAGTGCAGGGATACCCTCACTACTTCCTGGGTTCGATAGTAATCAGTCGCAAGAGCAACCAAAATTTCATCATCGACGGACAGCAACGGCTTACATCACTAACGCTTCTTCTGATATACCTAAACCATCTACAAATGGGTAACTCGGATTCTGATAGAGTTAATGTTAACAACTTCATTTACTCGGAGAAGTATGGGCAGAAGTCTTTCAACATTGACGTGCCGGAGCGCTCCGACTGTATTAGGGCCCTCTTTAGCGGCGAAGACTTTCCTATGGATACGCAACCAGAGTCAATACGTAATATTGTCGCACGTTACAAGGACATAGAGCAGCTTTTCCCAGACACACTAAAGAATAGTACTTTGCCATATTTCATAGACTGGCTGATCGATAATGTGGACCTGGTGGAGATTACAGCATATTCAGATGATGACGCCTATGCCATCTTCGAAACTATGAACGACCGTGGTTTGAGCTTGAGTCCTACTGAAATGCTTAAGGGCTATCTGCTGTCCAGAATTGACGACTCAGAACTAAAGCAAAAAGCCAACGACCTCTGGAGAGCACGATTGCTTCAATTCCTTGAGAGGGAAGAAGCAGAAGCCGACTTCTTCAAAGCATGGTTACGCTCCCAGTATGCGGATACCATACGCGAACGCAAGAAAGGCGCTGTCAACAAGGATTTCGAAAAGTTAGGCACCAGCTATCACAAGTGGGTACGAGATAACGGGGAGCGAGTCGGGCTGAAGATAAGCTCGGATTTCCATGCTTTTGTGCACTGTTTGTTTGACCACTACAGTACACACTATCTACGACTTCGCCAGGCAGCTAAGGAATTAACACCTGGATTGGAATACGTTTACTACAATGCATATAACAATTTCACGTTGCAGGACCCGCTAATCTTGGCAGCTATCAGCCCCGAAGATGACATGGCAACCGTGAATAAGAAGATACGACTAGTAGCTGGCTACATAGATATTTTCATCGCACGCCGTATAGTGAATTTCCGAACGCTCGGCTATTCCTCAATAGTCTACACCATGTTCAACCTCATGAAAGAAATACGAGGGCTCGATGTTTCAGGTTTAGTTCAATTCCTAAAGAGCAAAGTAGAGGAAATGGAGGAATCTTTTGATGGGGTAGAACACCTTTATATGCATCAACAGAATCGTTACCGGATTCATTTCTTGCTAGCACGACTTACTTATTATATAGAGAAAGAGTGCGGGATCGAAAGCAGCTTTCTTACTTATGTGTCAAGGGATATCAAGAAACCGTTTGAAATAGAGCATATCTGGGCTGATAAATATGAGCGGCATACAGATGAATTTAATCATCCTTACGAATTTGACCAATATCGTAATCGCGTTGGTGGATTGATATTGCTACCGCGCGGTTTCAATCAAAGTTTCAGTTCTGATACCTATGGAGAGAAATTGGATGCATACTTCGGCCAGAACATGCTTGCGAAGACTCTTCATCCCAATTGCTACAAAAACAATCCGTCATTTCTCAGTTACAAAGAGCGGTCCGGCTTGCCTTTTCAGCCATATCCCGCAGAGTTTACCAAAACGTCCCTAGACGAACGTCAGAAGTTATATCGTCATCTCTGTGAGGAGATATGGAGTCCAGAGCGCTTTGATCGAGAGCTGGCATGACAAGTGTCTGCATTACGGAATCGACCGTCGAAGAAGCAGCCATTGACTGGTTCAAGGGCGTGGGTTATTGGCACTTACCCGGGCCAGATATTGCCTGCGATGGGCGCTACCCTGAGCGGGATAGCTATGCCGACGTAGTACTGAAGGAACGGCTGCGTTCGGCTTTGGTGTCTCTAAACCCAGATATA